>VHCY01000064.1 GCA_016871595.1 Verrucomicrobiota bacterium | reverse complement strand
AAATGGTGGGCCAAGTACCAGAAGTTCGACGAGCAGAACGCCCGCGTCGAGGTCGTCGACCTCTTCCACTTCCTCGTCTCCCTCGCCCAGACGCTCGGGATGTCCGCGGACGACGTCTACCAGGCCTACCTGAAGAAGAACCAGGTCAACCACGCCCGTCAGGAGACCGGCTACGTCCGCAAGGACGAGACGGACTCCAAGCACATTTAACGCCCTGCTCTCGCACGCGGTCCCGCGCTTACGCGGGCCTTAACGCGGGGGCGGCGGGGCGGGTGACGACGAAGGCCGCGGTCACGTCGACGGCCGTCTGGCCGTTTTCGACGATCGAGGCGCGGAGCTTCAGCTTCGCCTTGCCGTAGCGCGAAAGGGCTTCCTTGAACTCCGCGATCGCGGCCTGCGCCGGCCGCTCGCAGATCGCGCGCAGGTCGCCGATCACCGGCTTCCGGTACGCCGCGCGGCTCTCCTTCACCACGATGCTCCACTCCGGTCGCGCCGCGTTCCGCTCGTTGCGCATCAGTTCCCAGACAACCCCGTAGCCCGCCAGCGTCGCCAGCGACACGAGGCTGCCGCCGAACGCCGTGTTCAACGAGTTGCGGTTCTGCTCCTTCGGCGCCGTCAGCACCAGCGCCCGGTGATCGCTCAGCTCCACGCCTACCCCCATCGCCTTGGCGAGGGGGATCATCTCGTGGAGGAAAAGCTCCAACGCGGGCACTTTGACCGCTTTCATCGGAGGGGGACGTTGGAAGGTTTGGCGCGGCCCGTCAAAGCCTCATCCGCCCGGCCGCTACGGCCCCGCCCGGCGGGTTTCCCGCCCTTTCCGCCCCCGCGCAATTCCCGGCGCGCCGGTTGACGCCCGCCCGGCCCCGCCCTTCTTGCGCGGCTATGATCGCTCCCGGCCAGAAACTGGATCCCTCCCTCCCACTCTCGATCGTCCGCGCCGGCGCCGAGGAAAAAACCACCCTCGGCCAGCTCCTCCGCCGCCGCACCATCCTGTCGGTGTATATGAAAAACAACACTCCCGGCTGCGACCGCCAGGTGGACAGCCTCGCCGCCGCGGCCGCCGCCTTCGGCCGGGCCGGGTACGATGTCCTGGCCATCAGCCGCGACACCTGCGGCTCCCACCTCCGCTACGCCGCCAAGAAGAAGCTGCCCTACACCCTGGTCAGCGACCCCGAGGACGCCCTCGCGCGCGCCACGGATTCGCTGGTCGAGAAATCGATGTACGGCCGCACCTACACCGGCCCCGCCCGGGCCGCCTACGTGCTGGAGCCGGACGGCACCGTCCTCGCCGTGGTGGAGAAGGTCGACACCAAGGACCACGCGGCCCAGCTGCGCGCGGTCCTGAAGGGGCTTTGAACCGGAATCGGATCCGGCGTGGCGGTCGCGGGGCTTGCCACGTCTGGTCGCGGGCCCTAGCCGATCCCTGTGGCCAAGCCGAAGCGTGAATCCCCGCCCGTCCCGCCCGCCGCTCCGCCGGCCGGCGGGCTCGGCTACCTGACCGCCGCCCTCGAGGCGCCCGTGAGCCCGGCGGAGGCGGCGCTGCGCCCGCTGTCGTTCGCGGACTTCGTGGGCCAGCCCCGCACCGTCGAGCGCCTGCAGGTGATGGTGGGGGCGGCCAAGCGCCGCGGCGAGGCCCTCAACCACGTCCTGCTGTCCGGCCCCCCCGGCCTCGGCAAGACGACCCTCGCTTTCATCCTAGGCCAGGAATTGGGCCGCAACGTGCGCGTCACCTCCGGTCCGGTGATCGAGAAGGCCGGGGACCTCGCGGGGTTGCTGACGAACCTGGAGGAGGGTGACCTGCTGTTCATCGACGAGATCCACCGGATCCCGAAGACCGTCGAGGAGTACCTGTATTCGGCGATGGAGGACTTCCGCCTCGACATCATGATCGACCAGGGTCCGAACGCGCGGAGCGTGCGGTTGTCCATTCCGCGTTTCACCCTGGTGGGTGCCACGACGCGCAGCGGACTCCTGACCGCGCCGTTGCGTTCGCGGTTCACCCTGCAGACGCGGCTCGATTACTACGATCACCCGACCTTGGACTCGATCATCCGGCGCTCCTGCGGGCTGTTGTCGATCCCGGTGGAGCCGGGTGGCTCCGGGGAGATCGCGCGCCGCTGCCGGGGCACGCCGCGTATCGCCAACAACCTGATTCACTTCGTGCGCGACTACGCGCAGGAGCGGGCCGACGGCCGGGTGACCCAGGAGGTGGCGGCACGGGCGCTGGAATTGCTGGAGATCGATGCCGCGGGGTTAGATGAGATGGACAAGCGGATGTTGCGGGTGATGGCCGAGAACTACCGGGGTGGCCCGGTGGGGATCACGACCATCGCGGTGGCGGTGGGGGAGGAGGCGGAGACCCTGGAGGAGGTGCACGAGCCGTTCTTGATCCAGGAAGGGTACTTACAGCGGACGCCGCAGGGGCGGGTGTTGACGCCGCGGGGTTACCAAGCCGTGGGCCTGCGCCCGCCGAGCGGCGAGCAAGGCACGCTGTTGCGGGACTGAGGGATGGGGCTCGGCGGATCGGTGTAGCTGGGGCTCGACGCCCCGGTTCAGGTCCGCGCCCACTTCCGCGGAGCAATCCTCGCGTGAGCCGGCATTGGCTTCCGTCCGCCCCGGGCGAAGCGATACGGGCCCCCTTACCTGACCAATCGCTCCGGCAAAGGAGGAGGCCACAAAAGGCTCAAAGGATCGAGGGCGTGGCGGCGACGTGCGTGGCGCCCATAGGCGCCGGGGACGCGAACCGGGGAGCGACTCAGACGGGAGGGCTCCGAGCCGAGGCCGACCGAATGTCCCGGGGGGACGGCTTCGCGGATCGAAGCGCTGCGGATCGAGCCCTGACCGAGAGGTTCGTCGCTGCGGTCTCGCGGCGTCTATAGACGCCACGCACGGCGCCGAGCGGGGAAAGAGCCCTTTGAGCCTTTTGTGGCCATCGCCGAGATCTTCGGAGGTGAGGGCAGTACGGGATTGGTTTCCGTCTGCTATTCCCGGGGCGATGCGCCCCAGCCACACCAAACCACTGCCGCCCGCCAAAGCCTCCGCGAAGCCGGAACCCTAGAACTTCAGGTGCTTTACCGTCAGGCCGCGGTTGATCAGCTGCTTCAGCGAGTCGATACCGATGCGCAGGTGGTCGGTCACGAAATGCTCGTCCACGTGGCGGTCGCTCTCCGCCGTCTTGATCCCCTCCGGCATCATCGGCTGGTCGGACACCAGCAGCAGCGCGCCGGTCACGATCTCATTGTGGAAGCCGGTCACAAAAATCGTCGCCGTCTCCATATCGATGCCCAGCGCCCGGATCTTGCGCAGGTACTGCTTGAACTCCTCATCGTGCTCCCAGACGCGGCGGTTGGTGGTGTAGACGGTGCCCGTCCAATAATCCCGGTTATGGTCGCGGATGGTGGTCGAGATGGCCTTCTGCAGGGCGAAGGCGGGCAGGGCGGGCACCTCTGGCGGCAGGTAATCGTTGCTCGTCCCCTCCCCGCGGATCGCGGCGATCGGCAGAATCAGGTCCCCCAGGCCGGCCCGGTGCTTGAGCCCACCGCACTTGCCGAGGAACAGCACCGCCTTCGGATGAATGGCCGAAAGCAGGTCCATAATGGTCGCGGCGGTCGCGCTCCCCATCCCGAAATTGATGATCGTGATGTTGTCCGCCGTGGCGCTCGGCATCGGCTTGTCGCGGCCGCGGACCGGCACGCGGTGCCACTGGGAGAACAGGTGGACGTAGTGGTCGAAGTTCGTGAGCAGGATGTACTCCCCGAACTCGGTCAGCGGCACGCCGGTGTACCGCGGCAGCCAATTCTGGACGATCTCCTCGCGGGTCTGCATGGCGGAAGCTGTCCCGGAACGGGCGGCGGGGCACGCCAATTCCGGGGGCAAAGCGTCAGAAGAGGCCGTTGGCGACCACGCCCACGGCGGTGATCGGGCCGGTGTCGTCGAGATTGTCGATCGCGCGGTCGGCCTTCTTGAGGAGGGCGCGGGTCTCGCGGACGAGGGAGTCGTCCTTGAGGAGTTGGCCGAGGGTGCCGCGGCCCTGCGCGAGTTGCTCGGAGACCTCGCGGAGGCTCGCGAGGGAGGCCTTCAGGTCATCGGCGGCCTTTTGGTCGTAGACGAGGGCGCCGAGGGTGCCGCGGCCGCGCTTCACCTCGGCCACGAGCTCCTCCGCGTTGGCGAGGAAGCCGCGGGCCTGAGTGGCGCCCTGCTTCAGTTCGGCCACGCCGGCGAGGAGTTCATCGTGGAGGCGGGAATCGTGGAGGAGGCGGCCAAGGGTGCCCTCACCGCGGTTCACCTTGTCGGTGATCTGCTGCAGGTTGGCGGTGGTGCGGCTGAGGTTCTCCCGGTTCTCGGCGAGGATAGCATCGACCTTTTGCAGCAGCCCGGGCTGGCGGCTGTCGCCGTTGAGGGCGGAGCCGAGGCCGCCGAGGGCGCCCTCGAGCTTGCGGCTGAGGTCGCCGATCTGGCTCATCACGGTGTTGAGGTCGGCGGTGGCGGCGGTGCGGATCTCGGCCCCCGCGGGCAGGACCGGCGCGGCCTCGCTGCCGAGGTCGATGCTCACGTAGCCGGTGCCGATCAGGCCCTGGGTGATGATCGTGGCGGTGGCGTCCGCCTTGATGCGTTTGTCGGAATCAATGCGGAGGACGGCCTCAGCGCGGCGGCCGGCGAGGCGGGTGAGGGCGACGTCGCCGATCTTCACCCCGGCCATCCGGACGTCGTCGCCGGTCTTGAGCTCCTTTAAGCTGTCGAAGCCGGCGACGAGCTGGTAGCCCTTGTCCTTGAACCAGAGTTTGCCTCCGCTGAGGGTCTCGAAGGTGACCCAGATGAGGGCCATCCCGAGGAGGAAGAACAGGCCGACGCGGGCGGTTTGTTGCGGGTTGTTCGTCATATCAGGTCTCCAGGTGCTTGAAGCGGGGATGCTCGAGGTCGATGCGGGGATTCAGGAAGTCGGCCACGCGAGGGTCGGTGGGCTGGCGGAGGTCGGCGGGGGGGCCGAGGAAGACCAGTTGCCCGCCCATCAGAATACCCACGCGGTCGGCGATGGAGAGCGCCAGGTCGCGGTCGTGGGACACCACGATCGACGTGACCTGGTAGCGCTGGCGGAGGGTCGCGATGATCTCCGTGATCGTGGCGGACATCACCGGGTCGAGCTCGCTGGTGGGCTCGTCGTAGAGGAGGAGCTGGGGTTCCATCACCAGGGCGCGGGCGATGGCGACGCGCTTCCTCATCCCGCCGGAGAGTTCCGCGGGGAGCTTGTGGACGGCGTTCTCGAGCGAGAGGATTTGCAGGGCGCGCATCACCCGGTCGCGGATGGCCGCCTCGTCGCCCAGGCGGTGTTCGCGGGGGTACAGGGCGAGGTTATCGTAGACCGAGAGCGAGTTGAACAGGGCGCCCGCTTGGAACACCAGAGCCATCCGGACCCGTTCCCGAGTGGCGGGGTCGGCACCGTCGTGGCTGGCGACCAGCGTGCGGCCGGCGGACGGGCGCTCGAGGCCGACGAGGTGCTTCAGCAGCACGCTCTTGCCGGAGCCGCTGGGGCCCATCAGCACGAAGATCTCCCCGGGCTGGACGGTGAAGGAGACCCCGCGCAGGACCTCGAAGGTGCCGAACCGCTTGGCGAGGCCCTCGACCTTGACGCCGACGGCGGGTGCGGCGCCGGGGAGGGGGGAGTTTGAGTTCGCGGCGGGCATCACATCAGCGCCTTGGTGACGAAGAAATCGAGCACCAGGATGAGGATCAGGGACGTGACGACGGCGCGGGTGACGGAGGCGCCGATCTCGCGGGGGCCGCCGCGGGTGTTGAGGCCGATGTGGCAGCAGACCAGCACCACCGTGAAGCCGAAGATCTCCGCCTTGATCAGGCCGTTCAGCACGTCGCTGAAGTCCATATATTGGCGGAGGTTGGCGAAGTAGGAGGCGGGTTCGATGGAGATGAAATGCGTGTACTGCGCCACGATGGCGCCGCCGAACCAGCCGACGAGGTCGGCCATAATGGTGAGGACGGGCATCATCGTGAGGACGGCGGCGAGGCGGGGGAGGACGAGCATCCGTTCGGGGGGGATGTTCATCGTCTCGAGGGCGTCGACCTCCTGGTAGACCTTCATCGAGGCGAGCTCGGCGGCGATGGCGGAGCCGACGCGGCCGGCGAGGAGGACGGCGGCCATCACGGGGCCGAGTTCCCGGGCCATCGTGAGCCCGACCAGGGCGCCGATGAACTGTTTGTACCCGACATTCTCGCCCGCGTGGCCGGATTGGAGGGCGAGGACGCTGCCGATGAAGAAGCTGAGGATGCCGACGATCGGCATCGTGGTGTAGCCGATCAGGTGGCATTGCTCGATGAAGCGCCCGAACTGCCGCGGCAGGCTCGGCAGGTGGCGCAGGGAGCGCACGAGCAGGAAGAGCGCGCTGCCGGTGCCGTGCAGGACCTGCAGGATTGGGTTCGGCAGCCACGCGAGCAGCCGGGCGGTCACCGAGGAGGTGCCGCTGGCGGCGGGCGAGGGGGAAAGGGAGGTCGTGGACACGAGGGTCAGGGCGGAGACGGCGGGGCCCGTTCGAAGTCGCCGAAGGCAGGGCGCCAGGCACCGTTGGCCGAGCGGTGGAGGGCGAGGAGACCGGCCCCGAGGCTGACGCGGGTGGCCCCGCCGCTGCGGACGACCCCGAAGAGGGGCCCGAGATGGAATTCGAGGTGGCGGGCGGGTTTGTCAACCTGCCAGGTCACGGCGTCCCAGAGCAGGGAGGTGCGGCTGCGGCCCGGCGCGGGGGCGTCGTGGCGGGCGAGGGCGAAGAGGGGTCCCCAGGTGCGGCGCACGCGCGGGTCCCCCGGCAGCAGCGGTTCGAGGGGGCTCAGGAACTGCCATTGGCGTTGGCCGGCGCCGTTGTCCCAACCGCTCCAGAGGGGCCAGAGGTGGGTGAGGGAGGCGGCGGGGGCCTTGGGGCGGTCGGGCTGGGTCTGGGTTTCGCGCCAATAGGGCAGGTACAGGAACTGGTGGCGTTCGCGGAGGACGCCGTGATCCAGCCAGCGGGCCTCGCGCCAGAGTGGCCAGAGGATCCAGGTCTTCTCGGCGTCAGGCTGGCGGGAATGGGAATAGAAGGGGGCCCAACGGTTGACCGATTGCTGGGCGCCGCGGCCTTGGATGAACAGCGGCCAGAGGTAGCGGGTTTCCAGGTAGGTGGGGAGGGGGGCTTGGTGGCGGGTGCGGCCGAAGAGGGGCCAGAGGAAGTCCTCGTTGTGGAAGCCCGGCCCGCTGGCGGTGGCGTAGAAGGGGAGGAAGCCCTCATTGCGGCGCGGCGGGGTGCCGGCGGGAGCCTCGGGCGGGGGCGGCTGCAGGCGGCTGTAGCCGAGGGGCCAGAGCACGTGGGTGCTGGTGCCCTCGGCGCCGGTTTCCGTGCCGTAGAGGGGCCAGAGGGCCCAGCCGGAGCGCGTGCCGCGGGTGACGCGCACGAACGGCCAGGGCAGGTAAGTGGTGGTGGCGCCGCGGCGTTTCAGCTCGGCGTGGAGCGGGAAGAGCGTCCACGAGGCCTCCTCCAGCCAGAACTTGTTGCGGACGGTGCCGTGGAGCGGGAAGAGGGCGCGGTAGTTGAGATCGGGTTCGGCGGACGTGCGCTGGAACCAGAAGGGATACAGGTCGAGCTCGCGTTCCGTCGCGGGCCCGGGGCCGCTGGCCGCGCCGCCGTGGCCGCGGGCGAGTTCGAAGAGGCTCCAGCGGTAGCCACCGGGATCCTGGCGGAGGCTGAAGAGCGGGAAAAGGAGATGCGTCTCGTGCCGCTGGCCGCCGGGGGCGGTGGCCTGGGTGAAGAGCGGGCGCCAGCCGCTTTCGGTGCCGGCGCCGGGGCCGCCGTCGCGGGCGAAGAAGAGCGGGCCGAGGGCCTGCATTTCCTGGGTCGCGGCGCCGGGAGGTTGCCGTTCGACGATCAGGGGCCAGAGGTTCAGTTCGCGGGGCCGGGCCACGTCCGCGCGCGTGGCCTCGCCGGCCGGGAGTGACCCGGCAAAGGGCAGGAGGGCGAGGGCGAGCAGGCGGCGCATCGGAAGCGGTGGAAGGAAGGTGCGGAAGGGTCAGAATCAACCAACGGGAAGCGGTCGGCAAATCCTATGTCGCGCGAAGGGAAAGCCGCGGGGGGAGGCCACAAAAGGCGCAAGGGGCGCCAGGCGCGGACGGCGCGTTGCGTCGGCGTCCATAGACGCCACGCACGGGCCAAGGCGAGCGACGGAGGAGAGCTCCGAGCCCTCCGCCTCCGTGGCCTGCGCGGCCTGCGTTCGCGGCGTCTATGGACGCCACGCACGGCCCGGACCGCGGATTGAACCCTTTGTGCCATTTGCGGCCAACCGGGTTTGGCCGGATCGGGAGGCCACAAAAGGCGCAAGGGGCGCCAGGCGCGGACGGCGCGTTGCGTCGGCGTCCATAGACGCCACGCACGGGCCAAGGCGAGCGACGGAGGAGAGCTCTGAGCCCTCCGCCTCCGTGGCCTGCGCGGCCTGCGTTCGCGGCGTCTATGGACGCCACGCACGGCCCGGACCGCGGATTGAACCCTTTGTGCCATTTGCGGCCAACGGGTTTGGTCGGCACCTGCGCGGCCGTGGAATCCCGTTGCGCGCGGGTTGGGAGCTCTGGCAATCCGGGGCGATGCCGCCCTTCCCATCCGCCATTCTCGCCTCCGGGCGCCAGGAGGCGGGATGCGCCTGAGCGGCGGCGTGGCCCGGGGGATCCCGCTCGCGGTGCCGCCCGGCGACCGGGTGCGGCCCGCCACCGACGGGATGCGGCAGGCCGTCTTTTCCAGCCTCGCCGCCCTCGTGCCCGGCGCGACCTGCCTCGACCTGTTCGCGGGCACCGGCTCCTACGGCCTCGAAGCCCTCAGCCGCGGGGCCGCCAAGGTGGTGTTCGTCGAGCGCAACCCGAAGGCCCTCGCCTGCTTGCGGCGCAACCTGGCCGCCGTGGAACGCAGCCTCGGCACCCCCCTGGAGGCCGCCGGCCGGGCGCTGATCGTGGCCGGGGATGCCACGACCTTCACGCCGCCCGGCGACGCCCCGGACCTCGTCTTCATCGATCCGCCCTACGAACTGATCCCGGAGCTGGCGCCGGCCCTCTTCGCCCGCCTGGCCACCCTCCTGGCCCCGAAACCGGACGCGGTCGTGGTGCTGGAATACCCCGGGGAACTGGAACTGGCGCCGGACGGCTGGGTGCTCCGCAAACGGCTCGGCCACGGCGCCCGCCAGCCCACGGCCGGTTTCTTCCGCCGCCCGCCGCCGCCCGCGGCCTGACTGCGCCGTCAGCGCGTGCGGTTCGCTTAGGATTGCAGTCTTCGCCCCCGAGCCTAGGGTCTCTGCCGTTCCCCCGACCCCGATGAGCACTCCCACCCCGGTTGCCCGCCCCGCGTCGCCCTCCGCCCGGGTCTCGACCCAGCGGAGCGTGTCGCGCCGCGGCTTCCTCCGGGCCGCAGGCGTCGGGATGTCGCTCCCGTTTCTGGAAGCGATGCGCCCCGCCTTCGCGCGGTCGGCGGCGCCGGCCAAGCCGCGGCGGATGCTGGGCATCTGCAACAACCTCGGCCTCCTGCCGGACCAGTTCTTCCCCCAGCAGACCGGGCGCGGCTACGCCCTTTCCCCGTATCTGGAGACCCTCCGCGCGCACCGGGAGGACTTCACCGTCTTCAGCGGCGTCTGGCATCCCGATGTCGATGCGGGCCACCCGGCGGACATCTGCTTCCTGACCGCGGCCCCGCGCCCCGGCAGCGGCGGGTTCCGCAACACCATCTCGCTCGACCAGTACATCGCCGAGCGGATTGGCCACGAGACCCGCTTCCCCTCCCTCACCCTGGGCGTGAACGTCCAGCAGGGCCAGCGCAGCCTCTCCTGGACCGCCTCGGGCGTCCTCATCCCCTGCGAGGAGAAGGCGTCCGACTTGTTCCGCCGCCTCTTCGTTCAAGGTTCCCCCGCCGAGGTCGAGGCGCAGGTGCGCCGGCTGGCGCAGGGCCGCAGCATCCTCGATGCGGTGGGCGGGCAGGCGCGGGACCTGCAACGCAGCGTGGGGGCGCGGGACCGGGACCGGCTCGACCAGTATTTCACCAGCGTGCGCGAATTGGAGCAGCGTCTCCAGGCGGCGCGCGAATGGGAGCACCGGCCGAAGCCGCACGTCGCGGCCGCGGTGCCCCTCGATCCGGCCAGCCCCAAGGCCTATATGGATAAGGTGAAGCTGATGTACGATATGGCGCGGCTGGCGTTCCAGACGGATTCCACGCGCTCCATCTCGCTGCTGCTCGACAGCGTCAATTCCCCGACCATCGACCTCGACCACGAGGTGAAGATCACGGACGGCTACCACAATCTGTCGCACCACGGCCGTTCGGAGGCCAAGATCGCCCAATTGAAGGCGATCGACCAGTGGCACCTGCGGCTGCTGGGCAACCTGTTCGATGAGCTGAAGGCCCTGCCGGAGGACGGCGAGACGGTCTTTGACCGGACGATGATCCTCTACGGCTCGAATCTGGGCAACGCGAATACCCACGTGACCACCAACTTGCCCACGCTCCTCGCGGGTGGCGGGTTCCGTCACGGCCAGCATCTGGGCTTCGACCGCGTGCACAATTATCCCCTGCCGAACCTCTTCGTCTCGATGCTCCAGCGGATGGGCATCCCGGCGGACAAGTTCGCTTCCTCCACCGGCACGATGCGCGGCCTGGATCTCGCCTGAGCGTCCCCGGCCGGGGGCCTCTTCCCCGCCGGCTTGACGCCGCTGCGGGGGCTTCTGAAACAGAGGTCGCCAGCGTTCCTTCCCTCCGGCTTCCCGCCGGTAAACCCCGTTTTCACCATGACACCCAAACCTAACCCGATCCCGACCTGGCTGCGAACCTTGGTCGTGCTTTCCACCCTGTTCGCCCTGCCCGCCGCCCTCCGCGCCCAGGCCACGGGCATCATCCAGGGGCGCATCTTCAACCCCGTCAGCCAGGAGTATGTGCGCGACGCGCAGATTACCCTCGATGGGACCAACAAGGTCACCTTCTCCGAGGGCGACGGCTCGTTCCAGTTCATCGAGGTGCCGGCCGGCTCGGCTTCGATCACCGTTAATTACACCGGCTACAATACCGTCAAGGAGACCTTCACCGTGGCGGCCGGCCAGACGGCCGTGCGGGAGATCCGCCTGACCAGCACCGCGGCCGGCGCGGCGGCCGGGGGTGGCGTCGTGCAATTGCAGGCCTTCACCGTGTCCTCCGAGCGCGAGGGTAACGCCAAGGCCATTATGGCGCAGCGGCGTTCGATGAGCATCACCACCTCGGTGGCCTCGGACATCTTTGGCGACGTGACCGACGGCAACGTGGGCGAGTTCCTGAAGTACCTGCCCGGCGTCGATCTCGATTACGTGGAGTCGGAGGCGCGCGGCCCCCGCCTCGGCGGGATGGACTCCCAGTATGTGGGCGTGTCCTTTGATGGCATCCGCTCGGCCAGCGCGGACGCGAACCGCGGTGGCGGCACCAACTCGCGCGCGACCTCCTTCGAGGGCTTCTCCATCACGGCCATTGAATCGATCGAGATCAACCGCACCTCGGCGCCGGATTCGGATGCGGATAATCCCGCGGGCACCATCAATATGCGGACCAAGCGGGCCTTCGAGCGGAAGGGCCGGACCGTGGCCTACAACACCAGCCTCAATTTCAACGCCGAGGAGTTCACCTGGCGCAAGACCAAGGGCCCCCGCGATGGCGAGTCCTACAAATGGAAGCCCAATTACTCCTTCGACTATGCGGAGTCCTTCCTGAACCAGCGCCTCGGCGTCCTCCTCTCGGCCAGCCACGCGCATTCCTACACCGAGCAGTACGTGGTGAATAACGCCTACAATCGGGCCCCGAATGCGGCCGACCCGCGCCCGATGGTCATCCGCCAGATCGACTTCAAGGACGGCAACAAGACCATTTTGAAGGACGCGGTGACGCTGACCGCGGACTGGAAGGTCACCCCGAGCCTGGTGGTGTCCCTGACCGGCATCTACACCTACACCGAGGGTGAGTTCTGGAACCGCAATTTCACCTTCGTCGCGGCCAACGACAACGCGAACGTCAACAACGGCCGCAATTCCGTCGGCGGGGACGGCCTCACCACCATCATCGCGCGGCGCGAGGGCACGGCCAACGCGGCCCAGCTGAACAATGGTGGCGGCACCTCCGCGAAGCTGACCTACACCCGGACCTTCTCCCCGCGCTTCGAGTACAAGGCGGGGCGTTGGGTGGTGGACGGCGCGCTGGGCTATTCCCGCTCGGTGAACAACTACGAGTCGCTGGAGCGCGGCTTCCTGAACAGCGAGGGCGGCAGCGCCCAAGCGGGCTTCATCGCGACCCGGCCGCACCAGGAGTCGTGGGAGTGGTCGATCCGCCAGACCTCGGGCCCGGACTGGTTCGACCGGGCGAACTACGTCGACACCAACAGCCGTTCCGGCGGCACGCGGGTGAACAACGACGACCGCACGTGGATCACGAAGGTCCAGAGCGCGCAGCTGAACGCCCGCTGGGCGGTGCCGTTCCTGGAGCGCTTCCCCACCTCGCTGAAGTTCGGCGGCAAGGTCGCAGCCGAGGAGCGCAACAACAACATCGTGAGCGACTGGAACATCTGGTCGTACACCGGTCCGGGCGGCAACACCGTGGGCGTGAGCCCCACCAATGGGGCCAACATCAACACCGCGTTCGGCAACTGGGCGAATCTGGGGCCGAAGTTCATCTCCCCGCACCCGTTTGATATGGGTACGACGAACGGCCTGACGGTGTTCAACGTGAACGGCCAGCAGGGGATGCCGCAGCGCGTCAACCGGCAGGCGGTCGCCTTGTTGTTCCGCGATCAGCCGGGCTGGTTCACGCATATGGGCACGCCGGAGAACTATTACACCGCGTTCTTCGCCAACCCCCGTGACTTCCAGCAGACGGTGACCTCGGGCTACGCCCAGGCGACCGTGCGGCTGTCGCCCAAGCTGACGATGTTGGGGGGCGTCCGGATGGAGGAGACCCAGAACGATGTGCGGGAGTTTGATCCGCTGACGCGCGCGCAGGTGCTGGCGGCCGGGTATCCGGTGAACGCGCCGGGCACGAGTGGCGGCCGGGCGCTGACCCTCCCGGGGATGATCTACCAGTACACCCACAACCCGCGGGTCACCCGCTCCTCGGTGTACCGGAATTACTTCCCGTCGATCATGTTCAAGTACTACATCCTGCCGGACTTCGAGTTCCAGATCGGCTTCAACAAGTCGATCTCCCGGCCGCCGATCGACAGCATCACGGGCGTGTGGGGCATCGATGAGGTCAACCTGCGCGTCTCGGCGCCGAACGCGGCGCTGCAGCCCGAGTACCACAAGAAGTTCCAGTCGCGCCTCGCGTACTACTTCCGCGGGCGTTCGCCGGGCCAGTTGACCCTCGATCTGACGCAGGTGAAGGCGACCAACTTCCGCCAGACCTTCGACTTCTCGGCCGAGGACTTCGGCGTGGATGATCCGGACTTCGCGCCGTACACCTTCCGCACGACGGTCAACAGTCCGGACGAGCAGACCTTCCGGTCGATGGACCTGGCGTACAACCAGACCCTCGGGTTCCTGCCCAGCGAGTACCTGCGGGGCCTGAACTTCAACGTGGCCTTCTCGCGGGCCTATGCGGACCGCCGCCGGGCCAACCTGGCCCCGTACCGCGTGTCCTCGCGCCTCGGCTACGCGTACAAGAAGTTCAATGGTTCCGTCGGGATGGTGTGGCGCCCGGACACCCCGGACAGCACCACCTATGGCCAGTATCAGGGTGAGCAGACCCAGTTCGACCTTTCGCTCAACTGGCGCCTCACCCCGCGGATGACCCTGTACACGCAGGTCCGCAACGTCACGGGCAAGCCGGTGCGTTGGTACCACACTGCGCCGGGCGTGGTGGAGGGCCAGCAGCGGGCCCTGCGGCAGTTGCAGGAGTACGGGGCGAACTGGGTGTTCGGCCTCCGCGGGATGTTCTGACCCGGGCGGAGTTCCGCCCTTCGCGCCGGCGCGCTTCCCTGCGGGGGGCGCGCCGGTTTGCTTGGGGGGGGAGGCTCGCGGCTGCGGCGGAGATGGGTTGGCGCGGCCCTGAAGCCGGTTCCCCGGCTCGATGTAGACGACCTGAAGCCGGGGGATCTTGTAGATGACATGAAGCCGACAGGCTGGCGCAGGGCGCTAACCTGTCGGCTGTATGCTCACAACTAACACTGACAAGCTAGAGGCTAATTCCACGACGGCCAAGGTCGGAGTGGTCAAAATCGGGCA
>VHCY01000063.1 GCA_016871595.1 Verrucomicrobiota bacterium | reverse complement strand
ACCCCGGCCGAGCTGGAGACCTTCGCCCGCGAACGCCGCATCCGGTACGACGCGGACGAGGACGAGCATCACGATACCATTTCGGCCTATATCAAAAGCTGCCGCGGCAGCGATCCGGACGCCGCCCTCTATTGGCTGGCCAAGATGCTGGCTGGCGGCGAGGACCCCCGGTTCATCGCCCGCCGCCTCGTGATTCTGGCGAGCGAGGACATCGGGTTGGCCGATCCCCAGGCGTTGCCGCTGACGGTGGCCGCGCACCACGCGGTCGACTTCGTGGGCTTGCCCGAGGCGGAGCTGACCCTGGCCCACGCGACGCTGTACGTCGCCGCGGCGCCCAAGAGCAATTCGGCCACCCTCGCCCTCGCGGCCGCCCACCGCGAACTCAAGGAGCGCCCCGTCCAGCCCGTGCCCGCCTTCCTGCGCTCGAAGGGCGGCGAGGCCAATCGCCGGCTGGGGCAGGGCGCCGGCTACGATTACTCGCACGACTTCCCGGAGAACATCTCGGGCCAGGACTACCTTGAGCGCCCCGTGACTTTATACACGCCGAAGGCGGCGGGCTGGGAGGCCAAGATCGCGGAGCGCCTCGCGCGCTGGCGGGCCCTGAAGGCGGAGCGCGGGGCGGGCCCCAATCCTGCGCGCTAAATACAAGGATGCTTCAATAAGGCCCAGCGAGGTCAGGGACGCGTCCGCCCGCGGAAAAAAACGATTTGCTTTTGGTATTAGGCTTGATCCCCCCGGCCGCGCGGCGTTCTCGTCGCTGCAATGTTGAGGGGGACGAGTCCGTGGGTAGGCCGTTCCCGGTTTGAGGTGACGCTGAGTCAGCGTTGCCGTTGCCGGGTGGCTTTGCCGCCCGTCTGAGTCCTCCCCCTCCGTTCTCCCGATGCATCCCGCCCTCCTCGTCCTCTCCCTCGCCGCCCTGGCGGGACTGGGGCTGGGCGGATGGCTGATCCTCAGATCGGTGCGGTCCGCGGCCGATGGTTACGAGGACGAGACCGGTTTCCACCTCGGGCCGGAGCCGGTGGCTCGGGTGCCCTCCGCGTTGCGTTCCGGCGAGGGCCCGACGCCTTCGCTGCCCCGCTGATCGGCGGGGGCCACGCGTTGGCCGTCGCTCGGGTCAGAGTGCGGCGATCGCCCGCGGGCAGGCTTGCGCGGCCTCCTCCGCACTCCCGGCGGAGCAGCGCAGATCCCGGAGCAGGCCATCGCGGATGGCGTAGATCCAGCCGTGGACCTGCAACTCCTGCCCCCGCGCCCACGCGTCGCGGACGATCGTCGTCCGGCAGACGTTGGCCACCTGTTCCACCACGTTCAGCTCGCAGAGCCGGTCGCAGCGGGCGGGGCCCTCGCCGGCGACGCAGGCCAGCTTGGTCTCGTGCTTCTGGCGGACGTCCTGCACGTGCTGGAGCCAGTTGTCGGCCAGCCCGATCCGGTCGCGCGTGAGTGCCGCCTTCACGCCGCTGCAGCCGTAGTGCCCGCACACGATGATGTGCCGCACCTTGAGCACATCGACCGCGAACTGCATCACCGAGAGGCAGTTCAGGTCCGTGTGGACGACCACGTTGGCGATGTTGCGGTGCACGAACAGCTCGCCCGGGAGCAGGCCGACGATCTCGTTGGCGGGCACGCGGCTGTCGGCGCAGCCGATCCAGAGGTAGGCCGGGGATTGCTGCCGGGCCAGCTGCAGGAAGAAGTCCGGCTTCTCCTGGCGGATGCGTTCCGACCAGGCGACGTTGCGGGCGAAGAGTTCCTTGGTCTCGTCCATCCCCGGCAGGGAGACGGGGGTGGCGGCCGGGGTCAACGCGAACCCCGTCACCGGCCTTGCGCGCCCGGCCGCGCGCCGGCAGGCTGACGGGATGACTTCGCGGTGGTGCGCCCTCCTTGTGCTGTCGGTCGGTTTGCTCGCGGGCGCGGAGCCGGAGCGGCCGGAGGCGAGGATCGAGGGCGTCCTGATCCCGCGCGGCGGAAAGGGTTTCCTCGCGCTGCGGCTCGCGGGCGGGGGTTTCGAGCTGCGCTTCTTCTCGCCGGAGCGCCGGCCGCTCGTCCCGGAGGTGCCGCGGGCCGTGGTGCGCTTCACGCCGGTGGGGCGGAAGACCGGGCCGGAGTCGCACCTGCTGGAGCTGTCGGCGGACGGCAAGGCGCTGCAGTCGGCGCGGACGGTGCGGCCGCCCCACGGGTTCCGGGTCACGGTGCTGCTGTTCGCGGCGGGCGCGGAACAACCGCTCGAGACCCACACCGCGGATTTCCGGCCGGACGGGGATTAAAGCCGGGCTCATTCAGTTGGACGGGTCGCCCCGAGGCGATTGGCCGGCACCCTTCGGTCTGCGTCAGCCGCTCCACCTACCCTCCGGGTAGGCGTCGGGCTTCCTCGACCGAAATCTGCTCGCCCTCTCGCCCCGCTGCTCAACCGCCAACTGAATGAGCCCGGCTGAAGCGGGGCGCCGGGGCAAGAATCAGGTTGCCGGCCGGGCGCGTGGTGCCGCACGCTCGCCGGTCCGTGATGTCTCCGACCCGCGCCGTCCACCTCCGCCGCCCCTCCCGGGAGGGGTTCTCCCGATGAGCCTCGACGCCCCGGTTACCCGCGCGCGCGACGGCGCCCGTTTCCGGTTCGGGATCGTCGCCGCCTGCTTCAACGCGACGCTCGTCGACGCCCTGCTGGCGCGGGTGGAAGCGGGTTTGCGCGACGCGGGGGTCCGGCCCGACCGCCTCCAGGTGGTGCGGGTGCCCGGTTCCCACGAGGTGCCGTGGGCGGCGCAGGCCCTCGCCGGGAGCGGCCGCTTGGACTGCGTGATTGGCCTCGGCCTGTTGATCGCGGGGGAGACCAACCACCACGAGCTCGTGGGCGAGAGCGTCTCTCACGCCCTGCAGCAGGTGGCCCTGGACACGCGGATCCCCGTGATCAACGGGGTGATGGTGGTGGATACTCTGGCCCAGGGGCGTGCGCGCTGCGTCGGCCGGATCAACCGCGGGGCGGAATTTGCCGCCGCCGCCCTGACCATGGCGGCGCTTCGCCGGCAACTCGCCCGATGAGCAAGGCCATCTTCGCCCAGCGGCGCGACGGGCGCGTCGCCGCCCTCCAGTTCCTCTACGCCTGGAGCCTGAACCCGCCCCGGAACCTGCAGGACGACCTGCAGGTGTTCTTCGAGGGCTGCCCTGAGCCGCGCGCCCACTATGCCTACGGCGAGGAGTTGATTCAGGGCGTGATTGCCCAGCAGGCCGACATCGACGCGCGCATCAAGGGCCTAGCCCAGAACTGGGATTTCGACCGCATTGCCAAGATCGACCTCGCGATTCTCCGGCTGGCGATGTTCGAGATGATCCACCGGCGCGACATCCCGCCCGTCGTTTCCATCAACGAGGCGATCGATCTCTCCAAGCAGTTCTCCAACGCGGACTCCAAACGCTTCATCAACGGCATCCTCGACCGGTTGAAAGACCAGCTCGGCCGGGATGCGCGCAAGGCGGAGTAGGCTCCGATGCTGGGACTTTTCCGGAAGTTTAAGGACGGCCTCGCGAAGACCGTCGCCGCGATTACCCAGAAAACGCGTGGGCTCTTCGGCGGGCGCAAGATCGACGCCGCCTCGCTCGAGCAGCTGGAAGAGGCCCTCTACACCGCCGACTTCGGCGTCGAGACCACCGGGGAGATCCTCGCCGAGATCAAGCGCGCCTACGCCCGCGACCCGGAACTGCAGGGGCGCCAGGCCGCCGAGATCGGCGCCGCCGTCCTCCGTCGCGTACTCGAGGGCAGCGAGGGCCGCTGGGAGAGCGCCGCCAGCACCCCCGGCCGCCCGGTCACGATCGCGCTCATCGGCGTCAACGGCTCCGGCAAGACCACCTCCGCCGCCAAGCTCGCCTGGCGCCTGCGGCAGGACGGCCGCTCGGTCCTCCTCGCGGCCTGCGACACGTTCCGCGCGGCGGCGGTGGAGCAGCTGCGCGCCTGGGCCACGCGCCTCGAGCTGGACCTAGTGGCGAGCCACACCGGATCCGACTCCGCGGCTGTCGCCTTCGACGCGTGGCAGGCCGCTGCCGCCCGCGGGCGGGATTTCCTCATCGTCGACACCGCCGGCCGCCTCCACACCAAGGGCAACCTGATGGAGGAGCTGGCGAAGATCCGGCGCGTGCTGCAGAAGCACGACCCCGCCGCGCCGCAGCACCGCTGGCTCGTGGTGGACGGCTCCCTCGGCAGCAACTCCCTCGAGCAGGCGCGCGTGTTCCACCAGAGCTTCGGGCTCACCGGGCTGATCGTGACCAAGCTCGACGGCACCAGCCGCGGCGGCGCCCTCGTGGGCATCTACCGCCAGCTGCGGATCCCCATCTACTTCCTCGGCCTCGGCGAGCAGCCGGAGGACCTGCAGCCGTTCAACGCGGAGAACTACGCCCGCGCCGTGTTCGGGCTGGAGTGAGCGCGCGCCGCCGCGCCGGCCCGGAAGGACCGGCGCGGGAGCCCGCCCCGTCCGGCTCAGAACGTCAGCCGCACGCCGGCGGTCAGCGATCGGCCGGCCAGCGGCGCCAGCTCCTTGAGGAACGAGGGGTGCGGCCGCGCCTCGGCGTCGGTGAGGTTTGAGCCGCGCAGGAACGCCTCCGTGCGGACGCGGCCGGTGGTGAGCACGCGGGTGACGTGCGCGCCCAGCCGGCCGTAGCCCGGCGACCTCGGCTCGCCGGGGGCGGTGCGCTCCTGGGCGAAGGTGCGCTGCACCTCCGCGCCGAGGCTCCAGCGCTCCGTCGCCCACAGGGCGCCAATGCCGACGCGTGCCGCGGGGATGCGCGGGAGGTGCTGGCCGTCCGCCTTGGCCCGGACGAGGTCGGCGCTGAAGCGCAGGTCGAACTGGCTGTCCCGCGCCTCGTGCAGGTGCCACAGCACCTCCGCCTCCACGCCCTGGAAACGGGCGTCCCGCTGCACGAACTGGTACACCGGCAGGCCGCCGTGCTCCTTCGCTTCCGGGTCGTCGGCGTCGACCAGTTCCCATTCCCCGTCGTGCTCCACCGCCACCTCGCCCGTCGGGCGCTCGAAGATGTACCCGCGGAAACGGTTGGCGAACAGGGTCACGGCCCCGGTCACCGCCCCGGCGCGGCGGCGCAGGCTGACCTCCATCCCGGTCGAGACCTCGGACGCGAGGTCGGGGTCGCCGAGCTCGAACGACTGGGTGCCCGTGTGCGGGCCGTCGGCGTGGCGTTCCTGCACGTTCGGGGCGCGGCCGGTGCGGGACACGGAGGCCGCCAGCGACCAGGCCTCGCTCCACTTCCAGACCACGCCGGCGGAGCCGCTGAGTTCGCGGTCGCGGCGGGCGCGGGCTCGTTCCGCGGCGAGGCGGGTTTCCTCGACGCGCGCCCCGAACTGCCAAGTGAGCGGGCCGCGCGCGACCTCCTGGAAGGCGAAGAGGGCGGTGCCGCGCGTGGTGGAGGGGGGGAGGAACGCCTCCTCGCCCTCCGCGGTGAAGGCGCTGCGGGTGGATTGGACGCCGAGCGCGCCGCTCCAGCCGGGGGCGCCGCCGTGGAGCAGCTCGGCGCGGGCGTCGTGGCCGCGGTTCGTGAAGCGGGTGCCGACCTCGCCGTCCGGCTCGAGCTCATCGTGCCCGTAGTCGGCGTGGCCGAGCCGGAAGCGGAAGCCCTGCACGGTGGCGGTCGGCGCACCGCGCCATTCGGCCTGCACGTCGTTGCGCCGCTGGCGCAGGCGGATCCGGACGCCGCCCTCCTCCTCCCCCTCGTGGGCGTGGGCGTGGCCCGGCACCCCGTACTCGGTGTTGAAGCGGGTGTGGCTGAAGCCGGCGAAGCCCTGGCGGCCGACCAGCGAGAGCCCCGCCGCGCCGCCCTCGCTGGTGAGGGCGCTGTTCGGGAGGCGGTAGCGCGCGAAATCGGGGGCCGGCTCGCCCTCGCGGCGCGCCTCGTCCGCCTCCTCGCGGCGCACGGCGGCGGACTCGGCGTAGCCGGGGATCCGGACGTCCTTCCCGCCGCGGCGGAAGGCGTCGACGTGCAGCACCAGCGCGTGGTCCTTGCCGCCGAGCAACCGCAGGTCGAGGACCCCGCCCCGGGCAAAGCCGCGCGTCGCCGTGTCGTAGCGCGCCTCGGCCCCGCCGCGGACCGCCTCCTCGTGGAGCTCCGTCTCGATGCGGTGGCTGATCACGTTCACGACGCCCCCGACCGCGGTGCTCCCGTAGAGGAGCGACGCCGGGCCGCGCACCGCCTCGATGCGGTCGACGAGGAACGGTTCCACGCTCACCGCGTGGTCCGGGCTCACGGTGGAGGCGTCCAGCAGCGCGGTGCCGTTCTCGAGGATGAGGATGCGCTCGCCGTCGAGCCCGCGGATCACGGGCCGGCTCGCGCCCGGTCCGTACGCGGAGGCGTGGATGCCCGTCTCCTGGGCGAGGGTCTCGCCGAGGGTCGCCTGCTGGCGCAGGAGCAGCGGCCGGCCGCTGAGGACGGTGGTCGACTGGGCGAGATCGACCTGGTTGCGGGGGAACGGGGTGGCGGAGGTCACGAACTGGTCGAGGGCGACCGGATCGTGGGCGTGGGCCGCGGCGGCGGCAGGTGCGCCCGGGGCGGCCGCACGGAGGGCGGCGACGCCCGCGAGGGCTAGCGTGAGGGAGGGAAGGGAGGAGAGACGAAGGAGATTCATAACCGGGGAGCGGAAGGGACGCGGCGGCGGATCAGCCGGCGCGGGACGGTGGGCACCGTCCAGGCGTGGGGCCCGCCGGAAACACTCCGGGCGGGCGCGGGGACACGGACTTCAGCTCAACCCGGGCGGACCACGCTCCGGCTGGCGGAGGTAGCGCGGGTGGTGCAGGTCCGGCGCGGCGGCCGTGACCTGCAGGTCGCTCCCGGCGATCAGCCGGGGCGGCAAAGGGGAAAGGGGTTCCAGCGGGAGTTCGACGCCGGACATCATCAGCACCACGGCGCAACCCTGGTCCGCGTCGTGTTCTTCCGGCGCCGGGACGTGGGTGTGGCCCGCGCAACCCTCGGGGGCCGCGTGGAGCCACGCGTGGGCGGCCGGGCTCGCGGCGAGCAGCGTGAGCACCAGCACGAGCGCCGCCGCCGCCGCCGCGCCCAGACGGCGCGGGAGGGACAGTTGGACTCGGCAGGCGTAGCGCATCAGTTCTTGGAAATGTTGGGGAAGATGCCGCGGGTCAAGGTCACTCCTTCCTCCCCCGACTGCACCCCCGATCTCCTGCCTCCAAAGTGGATACTATGTCGTGACCGTTCCGACCTGTCTCGCTCCTCACTCCTCGCTCCCCGCTCCTTCCCCGTAGCTCCCCGCTCCTAAGTCCGCCCCCCGTCAGCCGCGGCGGCGCTGCAGCAGGGTGACAACCAGCAGCAGGGCGAACGAGAGTGCCAGCAACACCGCCGCGAAGGCGTGCGCCTGCGGGTAGTCGAGCGCCTGCACCTCGTCGTACAACGCGATGCTCGCCACCCGCGTCACGCCCGGGATCGATCCGCCGATCATCAGCACCACCCCGAACTCGCCTAGGGTGTGCGCGAACCCCAGGGTCAGCCCCGCGGTGATGCCGCGCCGCGCCAACGGCAGGTGCAGGCGCAGGAACACCCGCACCGGGCCTGCCCCCAGCGCCTGCCCGGCATCCAGCAGGTCCCGCGGCACTGCGCGCAAGGCGGCCTGGAACGGCTGCACCGCGAAGGGCAGGGAATAAATCACCGAGGCGATGACCAGGCCGGTGAAGGAGAACGCCAACGGGGCGCCGGTGCCGTCCCGCCACCAGCTCCCGGGCGGATGCAAAGGCGAGAAGGCGACCAGCAGGTAGAAGCCGATCACCGTCGGCGGGAGCACGATCGGCAGCGCCACGAGGGTCTCCAAGGCCGGCGCGAGCCGCCAGCGAGTGGTGTTCAGCCAGTGCGCCAGCGGCAGCCCGATCAGGCCCAGGACCAGGGTCGTGATCGCGGCCAGGCGCAGGGTGAGCCAGAGGGACTGCCAGAGCGGTGCCGGCAGCCCGAGGAGACTGGATGCGGCATCGGGCAAGCGCGTCCACCCTCGCGGGTGCATCCGCTCAGCTCAACGCCCAAACCGCCGCGCGATCATCGCGCGGCGGTCCTGCCGGGGTGCGAGGCCAAGCTCACGGGATGGGCGGCTGAGCCGCGGGTGAACTCTTCCACGAAATGAATCCGGCTAAGGACCGGGCGTCTCGTAGCCGAAGCGGCGCAAGGTCGCCCGCGCCTCCTGCCCGGCCAGGAAATCGAGGAACGCGCGCGCCTCCGCCCGCCCGGCACCCCGTCGGGTGAGCACGGCCGCGTGGTCCAGCACCACCCCCGGATGCAGGTCCGCGGGCACCTCCCGCCAATGCCCGCGTCCCGCCAAGCGCGGTGAGAGCACCGCCGCCAGCGCCACGAAGCCTGCCTCCGCGGCGCCAGACTCCACGAACTGCGCCGCCTGCGCCACGGTCTCACCCCAAACCAGCCGGGTTTCCGCGGCGGGAACGAAACCCAGCTCCCGCAGCACCGCCTCGGCCGCCCGGCCGTAGGGCGCGGTGCGCGGCTGCGCGAGAGCGAGGGTCGTCCAGGGACGGCCGGAGAGCGCCGCGCGCAGATCATCCCCCGCTAGGGGCCCGCGCAGGGTCCAGAACACCAGCCGGCCGCGGGCGAAGACCCGCAGCGTGGCGGGATCGGCGTCACCTGCCGCCACCAACGCGCGCGGGTAATCGGTGTCCGCGGCCAGCAACACGTCGAAGGGGGCGCCCTGGCGGATCTGCGCGTGCAAGCTGCCGGATGCGCCCACGGTGAGCGTCAGCTGCACGGCCGGGCGCCACGCACGGAACGCGGCCTCCAGCGGCGCGAGCACCGGCGACAGGTTCGCGGCCGCGGCGACCGCCACCGGGGCGGCGGCCGGCAGCGGCGCCACGACGAGCGCAGCGAGGAACAGCGAGGCTCCGGTGCGGATCACGGCTGCGCGACGACCTTGACGTCCTCGAGCACCCAGTCGTTGCCCTGGCGGGACATTCGGGCCGTGATCGTCTGGCCCTTACGCGCCGCCTGCAGCGTGGGAGCATCCACCTTGAAGAGCATGGTCATCGGCTTCATGAAGCCGGGAATCTCTTCGTGACGGACGAGCAGCGCGGAGCGGTCCGCGTAAATGTTGGTGACGACGCCGCGGAGGTCGTGGCGCTTGATCCCGTCATTCGCGGCGGCGCCCACCGGCGCGGCGGGCGTGGCCTCGAAACAGCAGCAGGCGACGCCCTTGGGGCGGTCCTGGCAGCAGTCGCAGCCGCAGTTCTTGCCCTGGGCGGCAAACAGGGTCGCCACGGCGAGGGGGAGGAGGGGGAGGAGGCGGGTGGTTTTCATTGGAAAGCGGGTTCGGGGGAGTGGTTCATTGCAGCAGGCGGAGGAAGACTTCGGGGTCCCAGCTGGCGCCCTCGACGCGCTGGCGGATGCGACCGTCACGGTCGATGAGGAGGGTGGCGAGGGTATGCTTCCAAAGGTTCTCGCTGGGCTCGGCGATGACACCGAACTGCGCGAGCAGGCGGCGGACCGAGGCCTCGCTACCGGTGAGGAACTGGAAGTTCACGGGATCCACCCCGCGCGCCTCGGCGTACTCGCGCAGGACTTCCGGGGTGTCGTAGACTGGGTCCATCGAGATCGAGAGCAGCTGGAAATCCTTGATGTCGCGCGCGGCCGCTTGGCGCTGGAGTGAGATCATCCGCGCGGTGGCCGCCGGGCACATTGTGGCGACCGGGCAGCGGGTGAAGATGAAGTTGAGCACGATCCTTTGGCCGCGGTAGCGCTCTAGGCTGACCTTCTCGCCCAGCTGGTTGAGGAGCTGGAACTCGGGCGCGCGCTCGCCGAGTTCCACGAAGGCGTCGTGCTCGATGCGCTTCTTGCCCGCGCTGGCGGGGGCCGCGGCCTCCGTGCGGATGTCCTCCAGCTTGAACTCGCCGGGGGCCGACTCGTACATCCGGGCCCGGATCCGCTGACCCTCGCGGAAGTCCGCCGGCTTCGCCCCCTGCAGGAGGAACTCCATCGTCATCGCGGGCATATAACCCGGGATCTCCTCGTGGTGCACGATCAGGCCATTCCCGTCGGGGGTGAGGGCGATGACCTCGCCGCGCAGGTCGTACCGGGGAGCGGCGGCCGCCGGGGGCGCGTCGGCTTGGGCCTTCGGTCCGCTGGCCGCGGGCAGGGTTGCGGCGAGTAGGAGGGTTAGGCCGAAGCGCAGCGCAGGGGCGGTCATGGTAGGGCGATGGAAGTCGGCCGCGGCACTCTCTGCCTCCGAGAGCGGAGTGGGGGAGGCCGGTGGTGTGCTCGAAATCGGTGTCTCGGGTTGGGCCGTCGGGCAAGCGCGGGCTCTACGGAAACGACCGTTGGAGCCCTGAGCCGCCCCGCTGCCGCCCAGTTGCCGGTCTCAACCGCCGGCTGATCAGCGGGCGAAGAGGTCGGACGGCTTTCCAGTAGCGCCCTCCTACGCCGCCAGGCGCGGAAGATGAACCGCGATTCATCCGCGGTTCACCTACCGTTCATCCCGGCCAGCTAGGCTCCCCCGATGCGTGTCTCCCGCCCCGTCCTCCGGTTGCTGCCGTTGCTCCTCGTCCTGCTCGCCGCCCGGCCCGCGGTCGCGGCCCGCCTGGAGGTCGACGCTGCGCCCGCTCCGGCACATCGCGGAGACCGCCAACCGCATCCGTTCGGACAACCTCAGCGAGCGCATCCCGGCACCGGAGGGACGCGACGAGCTGGCGACGCTGGTGCGATTGCTGAACCAGATGTTTGACCGGCTCCAGTCCGCGTTCGAGCAGGTGGGGCGCTTCGCCGCCGATGTCTCGCACGAGGTGAAGACCCCGCTCTCGCTGATCCGCCTGAACGCGGAGCGGCTGCGGGCGCGCGTCGGGGCCGACCCCGAGGCCGCCGCGGCGGTGGCGGACATCCTGGAGGAGATCGACCGCATCAACCACGTCGCCGACCGCCTGCTCTTTCTCGCCCGGGCCGAGAGCGGCGCGCTGCAGTGCTCCCTGCGCCCGGCGGCGGTGAGCTCCCTCCTCGGCCCGCTGGCCGAGGACGCGCAGGTGCTGGCCGCCGACCGCGGCGTCCGGCTGGTGGTGGACGCCCCGGCGGACGCCGAGATCCGCGCCGACCCGGCCTGTTGCGGCAACTGCTCCTCAACGTGCTCTCCAACGCGATCTCGGTCACCGCGCCCGGCGGCGAGGTGCGGCTCCGCTCCGGCCCGGCGGACGTCGGGTGGCGCTTCGAGGTGCTGGACGAGGGGCCGGGCCTGCCGCCCGAGCAGCTCGCGCGGCTCTTCGAGCGATTCGTGCGTTTCGACCGGCGCGACGGCGGGGCGCGTCCCGGGCACGGCCTGGGCCTCGCCATCTCGCGCAGCATCGCCCAGCTCCACGGCGGTTCGATCCGGGCGGACAACCGCGCCGATCGATCCGGGCTCCGGATTCAGGTGGAGTTGCCGGTCTGACCCGCCCGCCGCTCAGCCGGCGAAGAGGTCCGTCGGCCGGCCGGTCGCGCCCACCTGCGCCGCGAACACAAACCCCGCCTCCGGCTGCGCCGCGCGCTCCGCGGGGCTCAGGCGGCAGGACGCGGTGGTGATGAACAGGGTGTCGAGCCGCGGCCCGCCGAAGGTGCACGTTGTCACCCGCGCTGCCGGCAGGCGCACGGTCTCCAGCAGCCGGCCCCGCGCCGGATCCCAGCGGCCGACGCAACCGCCGTCCCAGAACGCGATCCAGAGGTGGCCCTCGGTGTCGATGGTGCAGCCGTCCGGGAAGCCGGGGGCCGCCGTGGTCGCGAAGGCCACCCGCGGGCGCGTGAGCGTGCCGGTGTCCGGTTCAAAGTCGAAGGCCTGCACCGTCCGTGTCGGCGAATCGATGTAGTAGAGCGTGCGCTGGTCGGGGGACCACGCGAGCCCGTTGGAGACGCTCACGCCCTCGCGCCACTTCCGGCAGGTGCCGTCCGGTGCGAAGGAGTACAGGGCGCCGCGGCCGGGCGCCTCGTCAAGGGCCATCGTGCCCGCCCAGAGGCGGCCCTGCGGGTCGCACTTGGCGTCGTTGAACCGGAGCTTGGCCGCATCGTGGCCCGGCGCCACCGCCCACGGCCGCGTCGCCCCCATGGCCGGGTCGAGCCGGTGGATGCCGTCCTGCAACGCCACCAGCAGGTCGGCGCCGCGGGTCGGCAGCACGGCGCCCACGAGCTGGGGCACGGGCCGGGAGACCGTGGCGGCGTCGGTGGGCGACGCCTCGTGCACCTGGCGGCCAAGGATGTCGACCCACAGGAGCGTGCCGCGTCCGGGATGCCAGACCGCCCCCTCGCCGAGCTCGGCGGGGACGGCGCGGAAGAGGTCGACGCGGGGATCGGCGGGCATCGGGCGGCCGGGCGGGCGGCTCAGCCGCCGTAGGGGGAGCGGGGGGCCGGCGGGAGTCCGGCGGGCAGGGCCGCGACGTGGCCGCGCACGAGCTCGAGGCGCTGTTTCACGTAGGCGCCCAGCGCGAGCACGTCCGCGCCGAGGTTGAAGACGCGGGTCCCCTCGTCGATGAGGTCGCTGAAGGGCTGGAAGATCCCGGAGGACATCGTGAACTTGCCGTGGCGGCGGGCGGCCGCGGCGACGCGCCGGCGGGCGGCGACCACCTCGGGGGCGTCGATCTGCCCGACCTTGCCGATCCGGTGGCTGAAGTCGCCGGGTCCGAACATCAGGCCGTCGAAACCGGGCACCGCGGCGATCTCCTCGACCTGCTCGAGGGCCTCGGGCGACTCGATCTGCAGCACGACGACGCGCTCCTCGTTGGTGTGGCGCGTGTAGTCCGTGATCGGGATCAGGCAGAACTTCCCGTCCGTGTTGCCGCCGTCGAGCGGGCGCCGGCCGACCGGATGGCAGCGCACCCAGTCGACGATCTGCCGGGCCTCCGCCGCCGAGGCGACGTGGGGCACGATGATGCCGGTGGCGTCCGCCTCGAACGGCCGGATGTAATCGCTGTAGGAGCCCTTGGTGACCCGCACGAGGGTGTCGACGTCGTGCAGCCGCGCCGCGCGGATCTGGTGCTCGAGGTTCGTCCAGTCGTTCGGCACGTGCTCGTTGCAGATCCAGACGGCGTCGCAGCCGCAGAGCCCGGCGATCTCGAGGATGCGGGGGTCGTTGAGGTTGGCCTTGAACACGGTGACGAGCTGGCCCTCGCGCACGAGGGAGAGCAGGCGGCTGCGGCGGAGTTTCATCGGGTAAGCGACGCGGAGACTTCCGGGAAACCGCGCCCGGGGCGAGCCTTCGTTGCGCCCGCTTCCCGCATGTGCCCGCCGGCCCGCCCCCTTCGATGGCACCGTGCCCCCCGCCCCCGGCGCGCGCCCGCCCCGCGTCGCCCTCCGCCATCTCGCCGCCCTCGCCGCCCTCGCCACCCCGCTGCCCGCCGCCGACGCGGCCCCCGCCGGGCGCGACTGGCCCGCCTACCTTGGGGATGCGGCGCGCTCCCATTACTCCACCCTCGGGCGCATCCACCGCGGCAACGTCGCCGCGCTCCGGGTCGCCTGGACCTACGACACCGGGGAGAAGGGCGAATTCCAGTCCAACAACCTCGTGATCGACGGCGTGCTCTACGCGGCCACCCCGGGACGGCACGTGGTCGCCCTCGACGCCGCGACCGGCCGCGAGCGCTGGCGCTTCGACCCGAAGTCGGAGCACGACGCGGCCCTCGGGCGGCGGCTGCGCGGCGTGATGCACTGGGCCGAAGGCGCGGACCGGCGCATCTTCACCGCGGGCGCCACGCGCCTGTACGCGCTCGACGCGGGGACCGGCCGCCCCGTCCGCACCTTCGGGGAGAATGGCTCGCTCGCCCTCGGCACGGGACTGCGTGGCGGGGACGGGCCCGCCGTCGCCGGGCTCAACACGCCCGGCGTGCTCTGGCGCGACTTCCTCAGCCTTGGCGCGAACGTGGCGGAAAACGTCCCCGGCGCCGTCCGCGCCTTCGACGCCCGCTCCGGCGCGCTCCGCTGGGTCTTCCACCCTAAATTCCTCAGTTGAGGGCTCGATTTTGGGCGATTTTGGGGGGATTTTCGGCGTTTCACGAGGGTATCGCCTCGACTCTATTCAACTGCGGCGCAGTTGTCCGAATCCAGTCGTGCAGACGGAGGTATCCGCTCTTCAACTGCTCGGCCCAGCCGCCGCGGATCGACACCTGGACCTCCTTCTGACGGCTGGACTGCACGAGCCGGGCGGCGATCAGCAGGAACCACCTGCGACCCCGCTTGGCTTCGGTGTGTTGTTTCGGTACAATGAACCGAACGAACAATACCCAGAGGTTGTAGACCATCAGCAGGAGCCGT
>VHCY01000062.1 GCA_016871595.1 Verrucomicrobiota bacterium | reverse complement strand
CCCTGTCGTGGCTCTTCAGCGCCGCGGCGCAGACCCGCGCCTGGCTCTACCGGCACCGCATTTTTCACGACCAGCCGCTGGGCTGCCTCGTGGTCGTGGTCGGGAACCTCACGGTCGGGGGCACCGGCAAGACCCCGGTGGTGGAGAAGTTCGCGCGCGCGCTTCGGGACCGCGGCCGCCGTGTCGCGATCCTCAGCCGGGGGTACAAGAGCCGCGGGGCCCCCCTGTGGCGCCGCGCTTGGTGGCGGCTCACCCACGCCGAGCCGCCCCCGCCCCGCGTCGTCAGCGACGGCGAGCGGCTGCTCCTCGGCAGCGAGGAGGCCGGGGACGAGCCCTGGATGCTCGCGCGGAACCTGCCGGGGGTCGTCGTCCTGGTGGACAAGAACCGCGTGCAGGCCGGCCGCTATGCGGTGCGGCGCTTCGGCTGCGACACCCTCGTCTTGGACGACGGCTTCCAGTACCTGCCGCTCAAGGGGAGCCTGAACCTGCTGCTGGTCGACAAGACGAATCCCTTCGGGAACGGGCACCTGCTGCCCCGCGGCATCCTGCGGGAGCCGATCAAGCACCTCCGCCGCGCCCACTACGTCTTCCTCACCAAGTCCGACGGGCGCCGCGACCCCGACCTCGAGCGCGTGATCTCCACCCACAACCCCGCGGCGGACATCATCGAGTGCGCCCACCGCCCCCGGCACCTCCGGCGGTTCGGGCGCCCCGAGGAGTCCGCGGGCGGCCGGGAACCGCTCGCCTTCCTCCAGGGCCGGCGCGTCTTCGCCTTCAGCGGCATCGCCACCCCCGAGAGCTTCGAGAAGTTCCTCCGGGACCTCGGCGCCGTGCTGGCCGGTCGCGAGCGTTTCCTGGACCACTACCGCTTCGGCGAGGAGGACCTCGGGCAACTCTTCGCGCAGGCCGCCCGCGACGGGGCGGAGTGCCTGGTCACGACCGAGAAGGATGCCGTCCGCATCCGGGACGACCTGCCGTGCCCGTTGCCCCTCTACTATCTGCGGCTCGAGATCGAGATCCTGCGCGGCGCGGCCGATTTCGACGAGGCGGTCGGCCGGATCTGCTTTCCCGCCTCCGGCCCGCGAACGGCGGGCGGCTGACCGCGCCGCGGGCCGCGTTTGCCCTTGCGGCGCCCGCGGGCCCGGTCGTTAGTCTGCCCCGTCTATGCTGCTCGATCCCCGCTTCGAGAAACTGGCCGCCGGCCTCGCCGGCTTCTCCACCGAGCTCGCCCGCGGCGAGCGGGTCCTCATCGATGCCTTCGACGTGCCCGACGCGATGGTGGTCGCGCTGGTCCGGGCCGCCCGGGCTCGCGGCGCGCATCCCTACGTGCAGCTCCACCGCGCCCGCATCACCCGCGAGCTCGCGGTCGGCGCCGAGGAGGCCCAGTTCTCCGCGCACGCCGAGGTCGAGCTGGCGCGGATGCAGCGGATGGACGCCTACATCGCGATCCGCGGCTCCGAGAACATCTTCGAATCCTCCGATGTGCCCTCCGCGAAGGTGCAGCTCGTCTCGCGCCTGATGAAGCCGGTCCTTGACCACCGCGTGGGCCGCACGAAGTGGGTCGTACTCCGCTGGCCCACGCCCTCGATGGCGCAGCAGGCGGGCATGAGCACCGAGGCTTTCGAAGACTTCTACTTCCGCGTCTGCACTCTCGACTACGCCCGGATGACCCCGGGAATGAAGGCGCTCAACCAGCTGATGTGCCGCACCGACCAAGTTCACATCAAGGGTCCCGGCACCGACCTGCGCTTCTCGATCAAGGGGATCGGCGCCCGTTCCTGCGGCGGTTCGCGCAACATCCCGGACGGCGAGGTCTTCTCCTGCCCGGTGAGGGACAGCGTCGAGGGGCATATTCAGTACAACGCGCCGACGGTCTACCTCGGCCAGTCGTTCGATCAGGTGCGGCTCGCCTTCCGCAAGGGCCGCATCACGGAGGCGACCGCGAACCACACCCGGCGGCTCAATGAGATCCTCGATAGCGACGCGGGCGCCCGCTACATCGGCGAGTTCGCCATCGGCTTCAACCCGCACATCCTCGAGCCGATGCGCGATATCCTCTTCGACGAGAAGATCGCGGGCTCCTTCCACTTCACCCCCGGCCAGGCCTACGAGGGCGTCGGCAACGGCAACAAGTCGCAGGTCCACTGGGATCTGGTCTGCATCCAGCGGCCGGAGTACGGCGGCGGGGAGATCTGGTTCGACGGCAAACTCATCCGCAAGGACGGGCTCTTCGTGCCCAAGGCGCTGCAGAAGCTGAACCCCGCGTACCTGCTCGGGGGCCGATGAGGGACTTCATTCAGGCGCTGCCCAAGACGGAGACCCATCTCCACGTCGAGGGGGCCCTGCCGTACGAGCTGCTCGTCGCCCTCGACCCCGTCCGGTGGGCGCCGGACCCGCCCTTCCGGGACCGCGCCTACCGCTACGCCTCGTTCCCGGACTTCGAACGCATCCTGCTGGACCACGCGCTGCCGTGGTTCACCTCCGCGGAACGCTACCACGAGGCGGCGCGAGTGATCTTCGCCGGGCACGCCGCGCAAAACGTGCGTTATGTGGAGACCAGCTTCCACCTGCCGGTGAGCCGGCACATCGGGGTCCCCGGCCCGGAGATCATCGCGGCGATCCGCAGCGCGGCCCCGCCGGGACTCCAAGTGCGGGTGTTCGCCGGAATGCTCCGGTCGGACTTCGCCGGGGAGTTGCGGCCGGTGATCGACACGCTGCACACCTGGGAAAACCTCGCCGGGGTCGACCTGCACGGCCACGAGGTGATGCCCACCCCGCCCGACGCGCGCCTCGTCTGGGAACGGCTGCGCGCCGCTGGTAAGGTCACCAAGTGCCACGCGGGCGAGTTCGATGGCCCGGCCCGCGTGCGCGAGGCGATCGAGGTCCTCGGCGTGACGCGCATCCAGCACGGCGTCCGCGCGGTGGAAGATCCGGCCGTCCTGCGGCTCGCCGCCGAGCGCGGGGTCACGTTCGACGTCTGCCCGTTGAGCAATGTCGGCCTGCGGGTGGTGCCCTCGCTCCGCGATCACCCGTTGCCGCGCCTGCTCGCCGCCGGCGTGCGCTGCACCGTGAGCACCGATGACCCACTCTGCTTCGCCAACACGCTCACGGAGGAGTACGAGGCCCTCGCCCGCGAGCTCGGTTTCGGCCCCCGTGACCTCGCCGGCCTCGCCCGAGCCGGCTGGGAGGTCGCCGACTTCCCCGCCGCCACGCGCGCCGCGATGGTCGGGACCATCGACCGGATCGCCGCCGCCCTATGACCGCCCCCGTCCCCGAGGTTCACGTCGTGCCGACCGGTCCGGCACGCCGCGCCGACAAGGAGCTGGCCGCCGCCTTCCCCGCCCACAGCCGCACGGCGCTCCAGCGTGCGTTCGACGCCGGGCTCGTCCTGCGGGACGGCGTTCCCCTCGGCCGCGACGCCTCGGTGCACGCCGGGGACCGGCTTGAGTTCGCCCTCCCGGCGGTGCGCCCCGCCGAGCTCCGCGCGGTGGACCTGCCGCTCGACATCCTCTTCGAGGACCGCCACCTACTCGCGGTGAACAAGGCCGCCGGGATGATCGTGCATCCCGGCGCCGCCACCGGCGAGGACACCCTCGTGCACGCCCTGCTGGCCCATTGCGCGGACACCCTCAGCGGCATCGGCGGCGTCCAACGCCCGGGGATCGTGCACCGGTTGGACAAGGACACCACCGGCGTGATGGTCGTCGCCAAGACGGACGCGGCCCACCGGGCGCTGGCGGACCAGTTCGCGCAGCGCACGCTGACCAAGGAGTACGTGGCGCTCGTCGCCGGGGTACCGCCGCTCCTGAGCGGGGTCATCGACCGGGCCATCTCCCGCCATCCCACCCATCGCCACCGGATGACGGTGGGCGAGGGGGGCAAGCCTGCCCGCACGGCGTGGGAGCGGGTCGAGGCCCACGGCACGATCGGCGCGCTGCTCCGCTGCCGTATCTTCACCGGGCGCACCCACCAGATCCGGGTGCACCTCAAGTCCCTCGGCCATCCCATTCTCGGCGACGCCCTCTACGGCTGGAAACCCGATCCGCGCCTCGCCGTCGTCCCCGCGCGGGTGATGCTGCACGCGGAGCATCTCCTGCTGTCCCACCCCGTCACGGGGCGGGAGCTGGATCTCCGGGCACCCGTGCCAGCTGACTTCGCCGCCGTCTGCAAGGGACTCGCGGGAGCGGCGCGCCGCGAGGCCCGCGCCCGCGCCTGAGCCGGATCAGGGGGTGGAACCCGCGAGCAACTCCGCCGCGACGCCGTGGCGCAGGCTGTACCACGAGTGACGGAAGCCCTCGCAGCCGGTCAGCTCCGCCATCGCGATCAGGGTGGCGAGCGCTGCCGGGAACACGTCCGCTCGCGCCGCGCTGAGGCCGGGCAGGGCCTGCCGCCCGGCGAGGGAAAGCGGGCTGACGCGATCCAGCAATTCGCGGAGGAAGGTCACGGGGATTTCGGGGGAACTGTCGTCCAGGCCGATTCCCGCCGCTGCCGCCCGCATCGCCCGGGCGGTGCTCACGGTCCCGCCGGTCGCGGCCACCGGCAGGCCACGGAACGCATCGCGCCGGAGTCCGGCGGCCAAGGCCACGGCGGTGGCGTGGCCGGCGATCGTTCCGCGGACAGTTTCCGGCAGGGGCCGGGAAGGGTCCGCGACGAACCGTTCGGTCAGCCGGACGCAGCCGAGCGGGAGGCTCAGCGCGCAGCGGATCTCCGCGCCGCGGAATTCCAGCGCCTCGAGACTCCCGCCACCGAGGTCGAAGAGCGCGAGGTCGCCCGCCGCCGCCAGCGCCGGATCGCTCCGCAGGCCCCGGCCGATCAGGCGGGCCTCCTCGGGTCCGGACAGGATGCGCAGCGAGAGTCCGGTCGCCTGCGTCACCGCGGCGGCGAAATCCGGCCCGTTCTCCGCGTCGCGCACGGCGCTGGTCGCCACCACGGCGGTGGCCTCGGCCCCGTGGGAGCGTGCCTCCGCGGCGAGGCTGCGGACCGCGTCGATCCCGCGGGCGAGGTTGTCGGGGGCCAGCCGCGGCCGGTCGCGCCCGAGTCCCGCGCCCAGCCGGGCCTCCAGCGTGCGGGCGTGGATCCGCTCGATTCCCGCGGGCGACCGGCGCGCGACGAGCAGCTTGATCGTGTTGCTGCCGACGTCGATGACGGCGGCGGTCCGGGGTTCCGCGGGGAACGGCATCGGTTTTAGAGCACGAATCCCGCGGGGGCGATCAGCAGGACGAACTCCCCCTTGAGGCTGATTTTCGCGAGGCGGTCGCGGACCGTCCCGGCGGGGCCGACGAGGAACGTCTCGTGGACCTTGGTCAGCTCCTTGGCGACCGCGATGACGCGCTCCGCGCCGAGCACGGCCACGAGCTCGTCGACGGCCTTGCCGATGCGGTGGCAGCTCTCGAACAGCGCGAGGGTGTACTCGAATTCGCGGTGCCGTTCAAAGCACGCGATGCGCGCGGCGCTCTTGGGGGGCAGGAAGCCGAGGAAGAGGAAGCCGTTGGTGGGCAGGCCGCTGGCGCTGAGGGCCGCGAGCAGCGCGTTGGGGCCGGGCACCGGGACGACCGGCAGGCCCGCCTGCCGGCAGGCGCGGACGACGCGGAAGCCGGGATCGCTTAACCCCGGGGTGCCGGCGTCGGTGACCAGGGCGACCGAAGCCCCGGCGGCGAGCCGGCGGGCGAGCTCAGGGGCCGCCTCGCGCTCGTTGTGCTCGTGGTAGGAGAAGAGCTCCCGGCGCACGCCGAGCCGGGTGAGCAGGGTCCCGGTGGTGCGGGTGTCCTCGCAAGCCACCAAGTCCACGGTGGCCAGCAGCGCCTTGGCGCGTTCGGTGAGATCGGCGAGGTTGCCGATCGGGGTGGCGACGACGTAGAGGTGGCCCGGAAGGGGCCGGAGGGAGGCGTTTTCCATCGCGCCGGAGGCCGCCCGCGTCACGCGGTGGCGGCGGGTGACCGTCGGATCAGGGACCGCTCAGCGGCCCTGCGGCTGCCCCATCCCGGGGATCTGACCTTCCCAGCCCGCGGGACGGCTCCACGGGATGGAGGTCTGCTTCGGGGCGTTGGTGCTGCAGCCACCCGCGAGGGCGCCGGCGGCGAGCAGGGCGAGGGCGAGGAGGCGACGGGCGAGCGGAGTCATTGTTCCCGTACCAAAACCGCCTCGTCCCCCTTCTGCAAGACCCCTCGCAGCGAGTCCGGCTCCACCTGGGCCACCGAGAACTGGGTGCGCGCGTCGCTGATCTGGACGGTCGCGAGGAGCCGTCCCCCCTGCGCGACCTGCAACCGCTGGCCGGGACGAGCCCCGCGCGCGGTGCCGAAGTTGAGGACCACGAACGCGTTGCCGGGCCCGACGCTGAGCACCGTCGCGCGGCCGGCCCGGTTGGTGAAGACGGCGGTGGAGGCGCCCGGGGTGGAGGGCACGGCCGTCCCGTGGCGGGCCGAGGCGAGCTGGCGCTCGAGGTCCGCGATCGTCTGCCGGTAAGCCTGCACGGCCTCGGGCGAGGCCTGCGACGCGCGGGTGGATTCGAGGTCGCGGCGCAGGGCGGAGACCTCGTCCTCGAGCGCCCGGGCGGTGGACTCGTAGAGGGCCAGGACGGTGCGCGTGTCGGCGAGGGCGCGTTCCGTGTCCCGGCCGCGGGCCTCGACGCCGGCGAGGCGCTCGCTGGTGCGGGCGAGCTCGACCTCGAGTCCGGTGGCGCGCTGCTGCCGCGCGGCGGACTCCGCGCGGGCGCCGCCAAGTTCCGTCTCCAGCCGGGTGGCGCGGGCCTGGCTCTCCGAGAGGCGCACCTCGAGCACCTGCTTGGAATTGCCGATGCGCAGGGCGAGGAACGCGGATCCCCCGGCACCGGCCAGCGCGATCAGGCAGAGCAGGAGCGGCAGGCGGTGCACGGGGCGGCCTCAGGCGAGGCGGTACTTCGCGACGGTGGCGCTGGCCCCGGCGCGGCGCCGCACCCCGGTGGCGGGATTCGCGCTCAGGTGCTCGAGCACCTTGAACGCCGTCTCCGCCGACTCCGGCGCGCCGGCCTTGGCCGCCAGCTCCGGGGCGGTGAACGCGCGGCCCCGTTCCGCCGCCAGCGCGGCGACGAGGGCCCGCTGCAGCACGAGGACCGCGCCGGCCGCCTTCTTGCCCGCCTCGACCCCGGGCTGGTGGTAGGCGTTGATCCCGACGAGCGAGGCGTAGAGGCCGGTCACCCGTTCGTAGAGGGCGATGAGCATCCCCAGCGAACGCGGGGAGACGTCCGGCACCGTCAGGGTGATGGAACCGCGCCCCTTCTCGCTGAGCGCATCGCGGGTCCCGAGCAGGAAACCCTGCAGGTAGTCGCCCGCGGTCACCCCGGGTTCGACCGCGAGCGCGCCCCGGCCCGGGCGGTCCCGCAGCACCTCGATGAACGTGACGAAGAAGTTGTCCACGCCCTCGCGCAGCTGCTGGACGTACGCGTGCTGGTCGGTCGAGCCCTTGTTGCCGTAGACCGCGATGCCCTGATGGACGAGGTTGCCCGCGAGGTCGCGCTCCTTGCCGAGCGACTCCATCACGAGTTGCTGCAGGTAGCGGGAGAACAGCAGCAGGCGGTCCTTGTAGGGCAGGACCACCATATCCTTGCGCCCGCGCCCCTCGGTGGCGTGGTGCCAGGCGAGCGCGAGCAGGGCCGCGGGGTTCGCCCGCGTCTCGGGGCGGCGTGTGACCTCGTCCATCGCCGCGGCGCCGGCGAGCAGCCCGTCGAGGTCGAGCCCCTGGAGGGCGGCGGGCAGCAGGCCCACGGCGCTGAGCTGGCTGGTGCGGCCGCCCACCCAGTCCCACATCGCGAAGCGGGCGAGCCAGCCGGCGTCACGCGCCTCCTGGTCGAGGCGGGAACCGGCGCCGGTGACGGCCACGAAGTGCCGGGCCGGGTCGAGGCCGGCGGCGCGGAAGGCGGCCTGCGCCTCGAGCATCCCGTTGCGCGTCTCGGCGGTGCCGCCGGACTTCGAGATCACGAGCACGAGGGTGCGGGCGAGGCGCCCCCGGAGCTGGGCGAACACGAGGTCGATGCCGTCCGGGTCGGTGTTGTCGAGGAAGTGGACCGCCATCTTGTCCCGCCGGGGCTGGCCGAGCGCGTGGGCGACCAGCTGTGGGCCGAGGGCGGAGCCGCCGATGCCGATGACCAGCAGTTCCCGGAAGCGGCCGCGCGGCCCGGCGATGGTGCCGGCGTGGACGTCCGCCGCGAAGGCGCGGAGGCCGCGCAGCGTGTCCTCGATCTCCGCGCGGATCTCCGGGGTGGGCGCGAGCGCCGGCGTGCGCAGCCAGTAGTGGCCCACGCGCCGGCCCTCGTCGGGGTTCGCGATCGCCCCGCCCTCGAGGGCGCGCATCGCGGCGAAGGCCTCCTGCATCGGCCCCTCCATCGCGGCGGTGAAGGCCGCGGGCAGCGGCAGCCGCGAGAGGTCGAGGCTGAACCCCAGTCCGGGGTAGTGGTGGTAGTGCTCCTCGAAGTGCGCCCAGCTCATCGCGCGCGCCTCAGGTGAGCTTGTCGGTCACCGCGCCCTCGGAGGCGCTGGTCACCGTGTGGGCGTACTTGGCGAGGACGCCGCGGGTCTCCTTGGTGCGGCGCGGCTTCCACGCGCGGAGGCGGGCCTGCAGCTCGCGGGCGGGGACGCCGAGGGTCAACTCGTTGCGCACGGCGTCGATCGTGATCTGGTCGCCGTTGCGGATCACGCCGATCGGGCCGCCGACCGCCGCCTCGGGGGTGAGGTGGCCGACGACGAAGCCGTGGCTGCCGCCGGAGAAACGGCCGTCCGTGATCAGGGCGACGTCCTTGCCGAGTCCGCGGCCCATAATGGCGCTGGTCGGGCTGAGCATCTCGCGCATCCCGGGGCCGCCGACCGGACCCTCGTTGCGGATGACCACGACGTGGCCGGGTTTCACGCGGCCGGCGAGGATCGCGTCGAGCGCCTTCTCCTCGCCCTCGAAGACAATGGCCTTGCCGCTGAACGAGAGCCCTTCCTTGCCCGAGATCTTGGCCACCGCGCCCCCGGGGGCGAGGTTGCCATAAAGGACGCGCAGGTGGCTGTCGGCCTTGATCGGGTTCGAGAGCGGGCGCACGACGTCCTGGCCGGCCGGGTAGGGCTTCACGTCGCGGAGGTTCTCGGCGACCGTCTTGCCCGTGACGGTGAGGCAGTCGCCGTGGAGGAGACCGGCGTCGAGCAGCACCTTCATCAGCGGGGGGAGACCGCCGATGCGGGTGAGGTGGACCATCCCGTACTTGCCGGAGGGCTTCAGGTCGGCGAGCACCGGCACGCGCTTCCCGATGCGGGTGAAGTCGTCGATGGTCAGCTTCACGCCGCAGCTGTGGGCGATGGCGAGGAGGTGCAACACGGCGTTGGTGGAGCCGCCGAGGGCGATCGTGACGGTGATGGCGTTCTCGAACGCCTTCCGCGTCATGATGTCGCGGGGCTTCAGGTCCGCCTTGAGCAGGGCCAGGGTGGCCTCGCCGGCCCGGCGGCAGTCCTGCTTCTTCTCCTCGCTGATGGCGATCTGGGCGGAGCTGTTCGGGAGGCTCATCCCGAGGGCCTCGATGGCGGAGGCCATCGTGTTGGCGGTGTACATCCCGCCGCAGGAGCCGGCGCCGGGAATCGAGCAGGCCTCGATCTTGCGCAGACCCTCGTCGTCGACCTTGCCGGCGGCGTGCTGGCCGATCGCCTCGTAGACCGAGACGATGTCGCACTCCTTGCGCGTGTCGGGATGGATGCCCGGCAGAATGGTGCCGCCGTAGACGAAGACGCCGGGGCGGTTGAGCCGGGCCATCGCCATGATGCAGCCCGGCATATTCTTGTCGCAGCCGCCGATGGTCACGACGCCGTCGAAGCCCTCGCCGGCGGCGACCGCCTCGATCGAGTCCGCGATGATCTCGCGTGAGACGAGGGAGTAGCGCATCCCCGGCGTGCCCATGCTGATGCCGTCGGAGACGGTGATGGTGCCGAAGATGACGCCCTTGCCGCCCGCGGCGTTGGTGCCGGCCTCCGACTCGAGGGCGAGCTTGTCGATGTGCATGTTGCACGGCGTCACCATGCTCCAGAGGGAGGCGATGCCGATGACGGGCTTCTGGAAATCCGCGTCCGTGAAGCCGACGGGGCGCAGCATCGAGCGGGCGCCGGCGCGGGCGGGGCCGTCGACGACGACGGAGGAGTACTTGCGGGTGGAGTCCGGGGTGGAGAGCATAGAGAGAGACCGGGACCGAACCAGAGCGCCGCCGCAGCGGCAAGCCCTACCCGGGCGATCAGCGTCCGGGGGTTTCCAGCAGGCCGCGGCGGCGCAGCCAGGCGGCGGCGCGGTCGGGCCACGAGGTCACCGGCAGGGCGGGATCCGGGCGCAAGCCGTAACCGTGGCCCCCGGCGTCGTAAACGTGGAGCTCCGCGCTGCCGCCGGCCCGCCGCAGCTCCGCCGCGAGCAGGAGGCTGTTCTGCACGGGCACGCCGTCGTCGAAGGCGTGGACGAGGAACATCGGCGGGGCGCCGGCGCCGACGGGCATCACGCCGGAGAGGGTGGTCTGGCCCCGCTCGACGAAGCCGCCGGTGTAGATCAGCAGCGTGAAGTCCGGCCGCCACGGCACGGTGTCCGCCGCGTCGGCGGCCGGGTAATGGCGTTCGGTGGCGAGGGAGGTGTAGGCGGCCGTGGCGCCGCCGGCGCTGAAGCCGAGGATCCCGAGGCGGTCGGCCCGGAGGCCCCATTCCCCGGCCTTGGCACGCACGAGACTCATCGCGCGCTGCGCGTCCTGCACCGCCGCCAGCCAGCGGCGGCCCGGATCGCGGGCGGGCACGCGGTACTTCAGGACGATGCCGGTGACGCCGAGGCCGTTGAGCCAGGCGGCGACCTCGGTGCCCTCGAGGTCGTAGGCCAGGATGTTGAAGCCGCCGCCGGGGCAGATGACGACCGCGGTGCCGGTGTCGAGCCGGGGATCCGGGCGGAACACCGCCAGTTGCGGGGTGCTGACGTTGCCCAGCCGGATCAGCGAGCGGCCCGCGACGAGCTTGTCGGTCGGGCGCGTCTGGTCCGACTCGGGGGGCAGGGCGCGGGTCTCGCCGGGCGGGGGACCGGGCCAGACGTCCAACGTCCGGTCCGGCGCGGGCGGGGTGGCGCCGGCGGAGAACGCGGCGAGGAGGAGGGCCGGCGCGAGGCGGCGGGCGCGGCTCACAGCTCCTTCAGGCGGAGGTTGCGCCAGCGGATCTCCTCGCCGGGCTGGTTCTTCTTGCCGTCGCCGATGCCGTGGACCTGCAGCGCGATGATGCCGCGCGGGGTCATCGCGTCACGGAAGTCGGTGGCGGGCACGTCGTTGATCCAGGTCTGGATACGGTCGCCGCGGCACTCGATGCGCACCTTGTTCCATTCGCCCTGGCGGAAGGCCTTCTGGGCGGCGGGCTTGTCCTTCAAATCGGCGAGCCAGCCGCGGCGGGCCTCGTCGTAGACGCCGCCGGTCCAGGCGCGCTCGGAGGGGTCGATCTCGTACTGGTAGCCGAAGACGCGGTCGGCCGGGAATTTCCGCTTCTTGCCGTTGATCTCCTTCTCGGTCTCCTGAGCGTAGAATTCGCTGCGGAACTGGATGCCCGAGTTCATATTGCGGGCGACCTTGAACTCGAGCTCGAGGATGAAGTCCCCGTAGGTGCGCTTGGTGCAGAGGAAGCTGTTGCCGGTCTTCAGCACGGTGGTGCCCACGATGGCGCCATCCTCGACGCGGTATTTGGCGGTGCCGCTGTGCTGCTCCCAGCCTTCGAGGTCGCGGCCGTTGAAGAGGTTCACCCAGCCGTCGGCGGCGGGCAGGGGCAGGGCAGCGAGGCAGAGCAGGGGAAGCAGGCGGATCAGTTTCATCGGGAGGGTGGGGGAAGGGTGGCGGGAGCCTCGCGCCAAGCGCGGCGGATTTCACGCCTGAAATGCGGGGGCTTCGCGCTTGCCTCCGCCCCGCGGCCGTAATCTTGCTGGTCCCCGGATATGGCCGCCCCGCCCCCCACGCTGCGTTTCCCGGCCGCCGGCGCCCGCCTCCTGCAGGCGGGCCTGCGCGGTTGGACGGGGCTGGTGCTCCTCTTCCTGTACCTGCCGGTGCTGGTGCTGGTGGTCTACTCGTTCAATTCCGCCCGCCTCGGCGTCGCCTGGGAGGGGTTCAGCGGCCGCTGGTACGGGGAACTCCTGCACCAGACGCCGCTGCAGCGGGCGGCCCTCAATAGCCTGATCGTGGCCACCGCGACGACGATTCTCTCCGTGGTTCTGGGGACCCTCGGGGCCTGGCTGCTGCACCGCTACCGCTTCCCCGGGCGCGATCTCATCGAGTCGCTGGTCAACCTGCCGATGGTGATGCCCGAGATCCTGCTCGGCATCAGCCTCCTCGTCCTCTTCGCGCTCGCCGGCGTCGGGCTCGGGTTCACCACGGTGATCATCGGGCACGTCACCTTCAGTTTTCCGTTCGTGCTGGTCGCCGTCCGCGCGCGCCTGCAGGGGCTCGATCCGGCGCTGGAGGAGGCGGCGCGGGACCTCGGGGCGACGCCGTGGGGCGCCTTCCGCCACGTCATCCTCCCGGCGCTGCGCCCCGCCATCCTCGCGGGCGGGCTGATGGCCTTCCTGCTCTCGTGGGACGAGCTGATCGTGACCTATTTCACCGCGTCCGCCGCCTCCGCCACCCTGCCGCTCAAGGTGTTCGGGATGGCGAAGGTGGGGCTCAATCCCGTGCTCAACGCCCTTTCGGCACTCTTCCTGCTGGTCACGCTCGCCGGCGTCGCCTTCTCCGCCTCCCTGCGACGCGGCGCCCGCTGACCTTCCCCTGCCTTTCCCCGATGAAATTCCACAACCTCATCCTCCCGGGGCGGCTCGCCGCCCTGTTGCTCGCGCTCCTTCCGGTCGCCTCCCGCGGCGCCGGCCAACTCAACCTGTTCGGCTGGTCCGAGTACGTCCCGCAGCCCGTCCTCGAGGGCTTCACCCGCGAGACCGGCATCAAGGTCAACTTCGAGACCTACTCCTCGAACGAGGAGATGCTGGCCAAGCTCGTCGCCGGCGGCGGCCGCTACGACCTGGTCCAGCCCAGTGATTACACCGCCGAGGCGATGATCCGGCGCAAGCTGCTCCAGCCGCTCGACCGCGCCCGCCTCACCGGGCTGGGCAACCTAGCCCCCGAGTTCACCGGCCGCGCGCACGACCCGGAGGGCCGTTACACGGTCCCCTATATGAGCGGCAGCGTCGGCATCGTGGTGAACACCGAGAAGGTGAAGACGCCCGTGCGCGGCTACCGCGACGTCTTCCAGGCCGCCCACCGGGACCGCATCGTGGTGGTCAACGACAGCCGCGAGCTCGTGTCCTGGGCGCTCTACGCGCTCGGGCAGCCCGTCAACACGGTCGACGCCGCCAGCCTCGCCCGCGTCCGTCCGCTCCTCGCCGACTGGATCAAGCTGGTGAAGGTGTTCGACTCCGACAGCCCCAAGACGGCGCTCCTCAACGGCGACGTGGACCTCGGGGTCGTCTGGAGCGGAGAGGCGGCGCTGCTCTGGCGGGAGAACCGCAAGTTCCAGTACATCCTCCCGGCCGAGGGGGCGCACCAGTTCGTCGACGTGCTCGCCATCCCGGCCGGGGCGCGGAACGTCGCCGAGGCCCACCGGTTCATCGACTACATCCTCCGGCCCGAGGTCTCGCGCCAGATCTCGGCCGCCTTCCCCTACACCAACCCCAACGTCGCGGCCCGCCGCCTCCTCACGCCCGACGAGCTCGCGAACCCGGCCAGCTACCCGTCCGGGGGCAAGCTCGAGAGCTTCCGCGACATCGGCCGCGCCGCCGCCGACATCGACCGGCTGGTGACGGACCTGAAGAGCGCCAAGTGAGCCGCCCCGGCCCTTGACCCCCGCTCCCGTCGCGCGCGACCCGGGCGCCCGGCCCGGCACCCTCGCCTGGCTGCTGCTGGCGCCGCTGCTGGCGTGGCTCGCCCTCTTCGTGGTGGTGCCCGCGCTGCTGCTGCTCGGCTGCAGCCTCGGCGAACGCGACGAGTTCGGGCAGGTGCTGTGGGGCTTCTCGCTGGAGAATTACGCCCGGCTGCTGGATCCGGTCTACCTGCGCATCTTCCTGCGCTCGCTCGGGTTCGCCGCCCTCACGACGGGGCTCTGCCTGCTCATCGGCTACCCGGTCGCGTACCAGATCGCGCGGGCCGCGCCGCGCGTGCGGGAATTGCTCCTGCTCCTCGTGATGGTGCCGTTCTGGACGAGCTTCCTCGTCCGCACCTACGCGTGGATGGCGATCCTCCGCGAGGAAGGACTGCTGAACGCGCTGGTCGCCTGGCTCCAACCCGCCTGGGCCCCGCTCGGGCTGCTCTACACGCCCGCGGCGGTCGTGACCGGGCTGGTTTATTCCTACCTGCCGTTCCTGATTCTGCCGGTGTACGCCAGCGTCGAGAAGCTGGACGGCGCCCTCATCGAGGCGGCGCACGACCTCGGCGCCGGCCCGTGGCGCGTGTTCCCCGCGGTGATCCTGCCGCTGACCCTCCCGGGCATCGCCGCCGGGGTCACCCTCGTCTTCGTGCCCGCCGTGGCGATGTTCGCCGTCACCGACCTCCTCGGCGGCGCGCGCGTCCCGCTCATCGGCAACGTCATCCAGAACCAGTTCCTCCAGGCGCGGGACTGGCCCTTCGGCGCCGCCCTCGGCGTGGCGCTGCTCGGGCTATTCCTGGTGTCCCAACTGGTGCTGCGGGCCCTGCGGCCGCGCGGCGCCCTCCGCGGATGAGCGCCTCGAT
>VHCY01000061.1 GCA_016871595.1 Verrucomicrobiota bacterium | reverse complement strand
GACCGCACGCCGGTCCCGCTGCCCGAGGGCCTCGAGCTGCTTGAAAAGATCCGCCCGCAGATGCGCCGCAACCGCCGCGGCCCCGGCGCTTCCGGCAGCGCCAGCTTCCTCTCCCGCGCCTTCCGCACCAACGAGGCCGAACTCAAGGCCGCTTTCGGCCGCCTCGGCCTCCCGCTCCCGGTCGCCGGCGGCGAGACGCCCGCGCCCATCGAGCTCGCCGGCCTCTCCTGGTGGCTCAACCTCGACTCGCGCGGCGGCCTCTGGATCAACGCCACCGAACGCCGCGAGGACGCCGCGCCCGCACCCAGCTTGGCCGAGCCGCCCCTCCTGACGGAACCGCCGCTTCTTGCCGCTTCCGTGCCTGCTGCCCCCGCGGCAGCTCCGGTGGAAGCTGCGCCCGCCGCGGCTGAAGCGTCCGCGGCTGGGGACGATTCGGCTAAGGAAGGCCCCGCCTTCGCCGACGATTCTCCGGCCCCCCGTTTGACCCGCGGCCGCCGCCCCCGCTCCCGTCCCCGCAAGGCGGACTGAGCTTGGTCTAGGAGCCTGCCCTCCCCGGTTTTTGGCTGGGGAGGGAGCCACAAAAGGCGCAAAAGGGCTGTAGCCCCATTTGGGGCCGTGCGTGGCGTCCATAGACGCCGCGGGAGTGCCAGACGCGGACGAGCTCGGACAAGGGCTCAAGCCGCATGGTTTCCTCCCGCGAAGCAGTACGAAAACACGGCTGAAGCACCGAGGCTCGGATCCCTCCCTTCCGCTCGCTCGCCTTGGAGCCCACGCGGCGTCTATAGACGCCCCCGCAAGCTTGGTCCGCGCCCTGCACCCTTTGAGCCTTTTGTGGCCATCCCGGGATCGGGGATTTTCATCCGCCCATTCCGCTAGAAGTTTTTGGCCCGAACCTTCGGGCAATCGCGCCGTTGGTCTTCGAGCGGTGGCCCTCATCGCTCGGACGATGAACTCCCACGCTTCCCAAGCTGATCCCGTGCTGCGTCTGTGCGATGCAGTCCGCGAGACGGCTTTCTCGATGCACGGATATCTTCGTCACGGGCACTTGGAGAAAGTGTACGAGAACGGTCTGGCCGGCCGCTTGCGCCGGCTAGGGCTCGCCGTGCAGCAGCAGTGCCCGCTGCAGGTCCGGGATCAGGACGGAGCGCTCCTCGGCGATTATTATGCCGATCTTGTGGTGGAGGGCTTCCTGATCGTTGAGATCAAAGCCGTCCGTCGCCTCGCGGACGAGCACCTCGCGCAGATCCTGGGTTATCTGAGGGCTTCGGGAATGGAGCACGGGCTCCTTATCAACTTCGGTGGGGTGCGGCTGGAGATCCGTAAGTTAGTCCTCGCCGGGGAAGAACCCGAGTGGGCCCGAGCTGCTGGGCTTCCGCCATCAGGACACGACGCCAAACACGGCTGAAGCACCGAGGCTCGGATCTCTCCCGTCCGATCGCTCGCCTCGGAGCCCACGCGGCGTCTATAGACGCCCCCGCAAGCTTGGTCCGCGCTCTGCGCCCTTTGAGCCTTTTGTGGCCATCCCCGGATCGATGGCCTCGGCAGAGGGAGCCACAAAAGGATCAAAGGGCTCTAGCCCCGGTCGGCGCCGTGCGTGGCGTCCATAGACGCCGCGGGAGTGCACCGCGCGGACGAGCTCAAGCAGGGCTCGAGCCGCGTGGCTTCCGCCCGCTAAGCAGCACACCAACACCGCTAAAGCACGGTGGCTCGAATCCCTCCCCTCCGGTCGCTCGCCGTGGAGCCCACGCGGCGTCTATAGACGCCCCCGCAAGCCTGGTCCGCGCCCTGCACCCTTTGAGCCTTTTGTGGCCATCTCCGGATCGATGGCCTCGGCAGAGGGAGCCACAAAAGGCGCAAAAGGGCTCTAGCCCCGGTCGGCGCCGTGCGTGGCGTCCATAGACGCCGCGGGAGTGCACCGCGCGGACGAGCTCAATCAGGGCTCGAGCCGCTTGGCTTCCTCCCCCAAAGCAGCACGCCAACACCGCTAAAGCACGGTGGCTCGGATCCCTCCCGTCCGGTCGCTCGCCTTGGGGTCCACGCGGCGTCTATAGACGCCCACTCAAGCCCGGTCCACGTCTTGCACCCTTTGAGCCTTTTGTGGCCATCCCCGGATCGATGGCCTCGGCAGAGGGAGCCACAAAAGGCGCAAAAGGGCTGTAGCCCCGGTCGGCGCCGTGCGTGGCGTCCATAGACGCCGCGGGAGTGCAAGGCGCGGACGAGCTCAATCAGGGCTCAAGCCGCGTGGCTTCCTCCCCCGAAGCAGCACGCCAACACCGCTAAAGCACCGAGGCTCGGATCCCTCCCTTCCGCTCGCTCGCCTTGGAGCCCACGCGGCGTCTATAGACGCCCATTTAAGCCCGGTCCACGCCTTGCACCCTTTGAGCCATTTGTGGCCATCTCCGAGCACGACTCAGCTAGAATGCTTCAGGGCGGCGTGAGCCGCCCGAGGGCCCGCCTGAGGTCGCGTTCGAGTTTCTCCATCGGCACGGTGTCCCGCAGCCGCTCCGGCAGCGCCAGGAGCGCCGCCAAGCCCTCCGCGTAGGCCGCCCGCGCCTCTGCCGGCCTTCCCGCCCGCTCCAGCACCTCGCCGCGCCGGAACAGCCAGCCTTCCCGCCGCGGCGCCGCCGCTAGCGCCGTGTCGATCCGCCGCAATGCCGCCTCCGGCTCGCCCCGCTCCAGTTCGAGCGCCAAGGCCTGCTCCACCAGCGAGACCACCGGCCCCAGCCGCCCGAGGCCCGCCTCGAGCGCCGCGAGCGCCGCCCCCCGGTCGCCCCCGCCCGCCAGCAGCCGCGCGTGGCGCAGGTAGTGCTCCGGCCGGGGCTCCGGCGCCAACTCGATCCCCCGCGCGCAGTCCGCCGCCGCCGCGGCGGTCCGGCCTGCGGCCGCGTGGATCTCCGCCCGCAGGAACCATCCCTCCGGCGAGCCGGGCTCCGCGGCCAGGAATCGGTCGATCGCCGGCAGCGCCCCCGCCGTGTCGCCCGCCTCCAGCCGCGCCCGCGCCCGGAAATACGCCACCACCGCCAGCTCCGGCGCCAGCCGCGCCGCCGCCGCGTAATCCGCCTCCGCCCGCTCCCAGTCCCGCAGGTGCCGGTGCAGTTCCCCCCGCCGCAGGTGCAGGTCCGCGTCCGGCGCCCGCGCCAGCTCCGCCGTGAGCAGTTCCAGCACCCGCTGGTCGTCCCCGTGCGCCCCCAGCGGCCCGGCCACCCCCGCCGCCAGCAGCCACCCGGCCCCCCACCGCAGGCGGCGGGCCAGGGAACCGGGACGAAGCGGACGCGGGGAACTCATCGGCGGGCGGGGGCAGTCAGCCGCATCCGGCCCGCGGCTCAAGCCCGGCCTTGGCAACCTTCCCGCGCCCGCCCAGCCTGCCCCCGATGCCCCCCCGCCCCCTGCTGGCCGTCCTCGCGCTCGCCCTCGCCCCGGCCGCCGTCCCCGCCGCGGAGGCCCCCGCCCCGTTCACCTTCGCCGCCTTCGGCTGCGTGCCCTACGCCCGCTACGCCGGCAGCGAGGAGGCCTTCCGCCGCCTGCTCGCCGAGGTCGACCGCCACCAGCCCGCCTTCGCCGTCCACCTCGGGGACACCCTCGGGGGCGACGAGCGCGCCACCGACGCGTTTTACCTCCGCCGCCGCGCCGACTTCAACCGCCTCGCCACCCCGCTCGTCTACACCCCGGGGGACAACGAGTGGACCGACACCCACCGCCCCGGCGCGGGCGGCTTCGATCCCCTCGAACGGCTCGCGCGCCTCCGGGAAATCTACTTCGCGGAGGAGCGCAGCCTCGGCGGCCGCCCCCTCGCGCTCCTCACCCAGCGCCGCGACCCGGCCCACGCCCGCTTCGTGGAACACGCCCGCTGGACCCTCGGGGGCGTCGTCTTCGCGACCCTCCACGTCGTCGGCAGCCACAACAACCACCAGCCCACGGTCCCCGGCGCGCTCGACGAATGGCGGGAACGCGACGCGGCCGTCGTGGCGTGGATCCGCGCCACCTTCGCCGCCGCGACCGAGGCCGCCGCGCCCGCCGTCGCCTTTTTCTTCCAGGCGGATCCGTTCGTCGCGGACAAGAACCTGCCGGGCTACGACCCGGGCTTCGAGTCCTGCCTGCGTGCCCTCGAGGCGGGCGCGCGCGCCTTCGGCCGGCCCGTGCTGCTGGTGCACGCCGACGAGCACCGCTACCGCCTCGACGAGGGCATGCGTTTCGCCGCGGAAGGGGAGCGCGTGCCCAACGTGACCCGCCTCGAGACCTTCGGCTCCGAGAACGTCCACGGGGTGCTCGTCACGGTCGATCCCGCCTCGCGCGCGGTTTTCGCGGCCGGACCGCTGATCGTCCCGGGCAACCCGCTCCCGCGCCTGCCCCGCGCCAAGGCCGGCCGCTGACCGCGCACGCGGCTCCGCCGCCCCGGTGGAATCCGTGGCGCCCTTTCACTTTTGACTCCCCCCCGCGCGGGTGGCTGAGTGCCCGCCCAATGGTCAGCACCGCCACGCCGTCCGCGCCCGTCGAGGCCAAGTACGCCGCCCTCCGGGCCGGCCTGCGGGACCTCCTGCGCGACGGCCTGATCGTGGCTTACTCCGGCGGGGTCGACAGCGCCTTCCTCCTCTGGACCGCCGAGCAGGTGCGCCGCGAGTCCGGTGGTCGCCTCGTGGCCGTGACCGCCGTCAGCGCCAGCCTCGCCCAGGTGGAGCGCGAGGACGCCGCCCGCTTCGCCGCGTGGGCCGGGGTCGAGCACCGCTGGGAGCAGAGCGGCGAGCTCGAGAACCCCGCCTACGCCCGCAACGACCTCTCGCGCTGCTACCACTGCAAGTCCGAGCTCTTCCGGCTCAGCCACGAGCTCAAGGACCGCCTCGGCCACGGCGCCATCGCCTACGGCTACAACGCCTCCGACCGCGGCGACTACCGTCCGGGCCACCAGGCCGCGCAGGAAAACCGCATCGTCGCCCCCCTCGAGGCCGCCGACCTCACCAAGGACGACATCCGCGCCCTGATGCGCCAGTTCGGCCTCCCCCTCGCCGACAAGCCCGCCAGCCCCTGCCTCAGCTCGCGCCTGATGACCGGCGTCGCCGTCACCCCCCAGAAACTCCGCGACGTCGAGGACCTCGAGGCGGTCCTGCGCGGCGGCGGGTTGCAGGTGTTCCGCGTCCGCCTGCACGAGCAGCCCACCGGCAAGTGGATCCGCGTGGAGGTCGCGCCCGAGGAGATGCCGCGCGTCCTGGGGGTCCGCGATGCCCTCCACGCCCTCGCCCGCGAACGCGGGTTCGCGTGGGTGACGCTCGACCTGGCCGGTTACCGCACCGGCGGCGGCACCAGCCGCGCTTCCTGAAACGGGCCCGTCCCCGGCCGCCCTTTTTCCATGACCGAATCCGACCTCCGTCAGCTTCTCCAGGGTGTGCAGGCCGGCGCGATCGCGCCCGATGCGGCGCTGCGGCAACTGCAGAGCGGGCCCTTCCGCACCTCCGATCTCGGGTTTGCGCAGGTCGACCACCACCGGCGCCTGCGGCAGGGGATGGGCGAGGTCATCTTCGGGGAGAGCAAGACCGCCGAACAGATCCTCGCCATCACGCGCGAGGCCGGATCGGCGGGCGCTCCCGTGCTCATCACGCGCCTCCAGCCGGAGAAGCTCGCGGCCCTCGCGCACGCGTTCCCCACCGGCCGGCGCAACGACGCCGCGCGCACCTTCACCCTCCACGCGCCCGCGCCCATCGAGGGCGTCGCCGGCCAGCCCCACGTGGTGGTCGTGGCCGCGGGCACCAGCGATCACCCCGTGGCCGAGGAGGCCTACGAGGTCGCGGTCGCGATGGGGATTCCGTGCAACCGGATTTATGACGTCGGCGTGGCCGGGCTCCACCGCCTGCTCGCCCGCGTGGAGGTCCTCCAATCGGCCACCGCGCTGGTGGTGGTCGCGGGGATGGAAGGCGCGCTGCCCAGCGTCGTCGCTGGCCTGCTCGGGCGGCCGGTGTTCGCGGTGCCGACGAGCGTCGGTTACGGGGCCAACTTCGGCGGCCTGAGCGCGCTGCTGGCGATGCTCAACTGCTGCGCGCCGGGGGTGACGGTCACGAACATCGACAACGGCTTCTCCGCCGGTTTCGCCGCCTGCCAGGTGGTGCGGGCCGTGCGGACCGCGGCCGACGGCGCCCGATGAGCCGGACGCTTTTTCTCGAAAGCGTCTCCGGCGTCGCGGGCGATATGTTCGCGGCCGCCTTCCTCGACGCAGGGCTCGTGACCGCGGCCGATCTTGCCTCGGTGCCCGCGCGCCTCGGGTTGCCCGCGGTCCGCGTGGAAACCCGCCCCGTCATCCGCGCCCAGATGCAGGCCACGCACCTGCGGGTCGTGGGCCCCGGCGCCGGTGCGCCCCCCGGAGTCGCCCCCGCCCGTGATCCCGCCGAGGAGGAGACGCACCTCGTCATCGATGCGCCCCCGGGGCACGTCCACACCCGTCACGCCGACATCGACCGCCGCCTAGCGACGGCCGATCTGCCTGCCGGGGTGCGGGACCGCGCGCGTGCCATCTTCCAACTGATCGCCGAGGCCGAGGCGGGCGCCCACGGGATGCCCGTGGCGGACGTCGCGTTCCACGAGCTGGGCCTGGCCGACTCGGTCGTCGACATCACCCTCGCCGCGTGGTGCCTAGAAGCCGTGGGCCCCGTGCGGTTCGTGGCGACCCCGATCCGTCCCGGGCGCGGGTTCGTCCGCATCCAGCACGGCGTCCATCCCGTTCCCCCGCCCGCCAGCGCCCGCCTGCTCGAAGGGTTGCCGGTCGCGCCGGTGCCGGCGGCGATCCCGCGCGCGGACATCGAGCTCTCCACGCCCACGGGCATCGCGATCCTGCGGTCGCTGCGGCCGGTCTTTGCCGGGGAGTTGCCTGCGGGCACGGTCGTGCGCCAGGGCTGCGGGGCGGGCACTCTCGATTTCGGCGCGTTTCCGAACGTGTTCCGCGTTACCCTGCTCGAAGATGCGGTGCTGCGGCCGGAAGGCGTCAGGGCGAAACCTGCCACCGATGGGGCGGGGGAAGCGGCGGTGGCTGGGAGTCCGTCCGCGGAGTCCGTAGCAATTCACGGCCTGACCCCTTCGTCGCTGCCCTTCGAGACGGACCGGGTGGTGGAGGTGGCGGCGAACATCGATGACGACACTGGCGAACGCCTCGCGTGGCTGGCGGAGCGCCTCCTCGCGCACGGGGCGCTGGATGTCTGGCTCACCCCGGCGACGGGCAAAAAGGGCCGGCCGCTGACGTGCTTCCAGTTCCTAGCGGCGGAGGCCGACTTTCCGCGGCTGGCCGACTGGTTCCTGCGCAACAGCACCACCTTTGGCATCCGCCACCGCGCGTGGGACCGCCTGAAGCTGGCGCGCCGCTTCGAGCCGCGACCAGGCCCGGGAGGTCCGGTGACCCACAAGGTGGGCCTTACGACCGCCGGCGAGGAGCTGAAGGCCAAGCCCGAGTTCGAGGAACTGCGCCGCCGCTGGGAGGGTTGAGGCGGCGGAGGGCGGGATTTGGTCGCGAGGGGCCGCGGAGCGGCTGGTTTTCCGACCTTTGCTCAGCCTGCCTAATTCAGGTCGGCGACGCCGCCGGGCAGGGCGTGCAGGGCCCGGACCTCTAACGGCGTGAGGGCCCGCCGGAAGGCCGCGAGATCGTCGAGGCCGCCCGCGTAGCCGGCGCCGAGGTACACCTTCAACTCGCGGCCGTCCCAGCCGAAGGTCAGGTCCCAGCCCGCGACCTCGCCCCGCGCCTCGCCGTCGAGGTACATCACGCCGCGGCCCGCACGGCCGGCGTTCAGGCGGTCGAAGGTGAAGACCACCTGCGTCCAGCGGTCCCGCGCGAAGGGGGTCTCCGTCACCTGCACCATCGGGCGGCGGGCGACGGGCAGCTTTTCCCAGGGGGTATCCTCGGGGTTCCAGCGCTCGCGAATGGGCCGTAAGCCGTAGCGGAAGACCTTTGGTCCGCGGCCCTCCGACCACCATTCCAGGAAGATGAAGCCCTGGCTGCCGTCGCCCTGCAGGATCTGCACCGGGTCGCAGTAGCCCGGCGGCAGGTCGGCGTCGGGCGAGACCTGCAGCCAGAGCGCGACGCTGCCGCTCCAGTCCTGGGCCCGGTAATCGAGCATCCCGGGCGCGGTGAAGTAGGGCCGCACGGGGCCGGGCCGCAGGAAGCGCAGCGCCCCGCCGAACCGTCCGCCGGTGGCGTCCCGCCGGATGGCTTCGCCCGGTCCCGGTGGCGCCCCGCGCGGGCCCGCGAAGCGCAGGGTGCGGTCGCCCCCGGAGCGGTCCGCATCGAAGCCTTCGTCAAAGGAGGCGTGGAATGTCAGCGCCTCGCGCAGGGCCGCGCGGGTGGCGGCGTCCGGTGCGGCCGGGCGTTCGGCCGCGGGCGCGACGGCGGGCAGCAGCAGGGCGAGGAGGGCGGGCGGAAGGCGGCGCATCGCGGGGGGGGAGGCGGATTTCGACCGGGCCGGCGGGCGTGCGCAAGGATGCTCGGGGCGCCGGAGCATCGGCCTCCCTGCCCCGGTCGCCGGAGCCCCGCGCCCTTGCTCCGCTAACAAAAGTGTCCTTTACAAAAGGACACCTTTAACGTAATCCATCCCTTCTTAAGGGACACTTGTGAGAGAACCTATCCGACAGAAACTGGCCGACGCCGTGCGGGCGGATCGCCCCGGGCTCACCCGGCGGGACCTGCGCCTGCCGGCCGTGCCCGGCAAGACCCACGCGGTGATCGGGATGCGCCGCGCGGGCAAGACCTGCTTCCTCCACCAGCTCCAGCAGGAACGGATCGCGCGGGGCGCGCCGCGGGAGACCCAGGTTTACTTCAACTTCGATGACGAGCGCCTCGCGGGGATGGACGCCGCGCGGCTGCACTGGGTGCTGGAGGAGTATTTCCTCCGCTACCCGCAGCATCGCGACCAGCGGAAGGTGACCTTCTACCTCGACGAGATCCAGGTCGTGCCGGGATGGGAGGGTTTCGTGCGCCGCATCATCGACTCGGAGCAGGTGGACGTGATCGTCAGCGGTTCCTCGGCCCGGATGCTCAGCCGGGAGATCGCCACCGCCCTGCGGGGGCGGGCGCTCGAGACCCTGGTGCATCCCTTCGGTTTCCGCGAGTGCCTGCGCCACCGGCACGCGGAGCCCGAAGGTGATCCGACCTTCCTGCCCAAGGCGCAGCGATCCGCGGTGGAGAAGCGCTTTGCGGAGTTCCTGCTCACGGGCGGCTTCCCCGAGGCGCAGGGGCTGGAGGACCGGGACCGCCTGCCGCTGCTTCAAGGCTACGTGGACGCAGTCATCCTGCGTGACATCGTGGAGCGCCACGGGGTCACCAACGTGGTCGCGCTGCGCCGGCTCACGCGGCAACTGCTGGGCGCGGCGGCGGGATTGTTCAGCATGCACCGCTTCTTCACCGACCAGAAGTCGCAGGGGCTCGCGGTCTCGAAAGACGCCCTGCACGCGATGCTCGGGCATCTGGAGGACGCGTTCCTGATCCGGCTGGTGCCCCTGCACACGGGGAGCGAGCGCCAGCGGCAATCGAACCCGCGCAAGGCGTACCCGGTGGACGCGGGCCTCATCGCCGCGTTCGACCGGACGGGCCGGCCGAACACCGGGCATACCTTGGAAACGGCGGTGCTGGTCGAGCTGGAGCGGCGCCGGTGCGAGCGTGCGTACGTGCGCACTGGGAGCGGCGGCGAGGTGGATTTCTTGGCCACGCCGCTCGTCGGCCGGCCGGCGCTGATCCAGGTGTGCGCGGATCTGAGCGACCCGGAGACACGCGCCCGGGAAATCCGGGCCCTGCAGGAGGCCCGCGCCGAACACCGGGGACTGCCCGGACTCCTCCTCACCGCCGGCGCCACCGGCCTGAGTCAGGTCCAGGCCGAGGTCCCGAAAGGCATCACCGTGCGGCCGGCGTGGGAGTGGATGCTCGCCGGCGGGGACGGGGTGCTGTAAACCACGTGCCCCCTCGGCGCTCCTCGCGCGCCTTGCGCGTTGCCCGCCGCGACGGCTTCCGCCCCCTGCCCTTGGCCGCACCCTTAGGCCCCCACACGATGATGCCCCTGCTTCGCCGTTTCCTCGCCCTTTGGTTCGCCTGCAGCCCGGCCTTCGCCGCGCCGGTGCCCGTGGGCGTGGCCCGCGTCGACATCACCCCCGCCCTGCCGATCCGCCTCTCCGGCTACCCCAACCGGCCGGCGGAGGCCGACCGCGTCGTCGCGCCGCTGAGCGCCCGCGCCCTCGCCCTCGGCGGCGACGACGGGGAGGGCCCGGTGGTGCTGGTCGTCGCCGAAGTGCTCGGGGTATCCGAGGAGTTCACCGCGGGGGTCCTGGCGGAGCTGCAGCGGCACCGGGCGCTGCCGCGGGAGCGCTTCGCGCTGGCCGTCACGCACCAGCACACCGGGCCCGTGATCGCGGGCACTGCCCCTTTTATGTTCTCGCGCGACCTACCCCCGGAGGAGCTGGCGCGCATCGACGCCTACGCGGCCTTCCTGCGGACTCGGCTGGTCGAGGTCGCGCGCGCGGCCCTCGCCGCCCGGGAGCCGGCGGAACTCGGCTGGGCGCGCGGCCGGGCCGGGTTCGCCGTCAACCGGCGGAAGATCGTCGAGGGCCGCCACGTGGGTTACACGGACCAGCCCGGCGGGGTGGTGGACCACGATCTGCCCGTGCTGCGCGCCGCGGGACCGGGCGGCGGCGTCCGGGCCCTGTTGCTCAACTATGCCTGCCACTGCACCACCCTGAAGGGTGGGGACAACTATGTGCACCCGGATTGGGCGGGCGACGCGGCAGGGCGGCTCGAGGCGGCGCATCCGGGTGCGGTGGCTTTGGTGGCGATCGGGTGCGGGGCGGACGCGGATCCGCAGCCGCGGGGCCTCGCCGAGGTGGCGCGGCACGGCCGGACCATTGCGGACGAGGTGGGACGCCTGTTGGCGGGACCGTTGCGGCCGCTGGGAACGGTGACGGCCGCGCGGTTCCAGCGGCTGGAATTGCCCCTCGCGCGCGCCGTGACCCGGGCGGAGCTGGAGGCGCGGCTCACGCAGCCGCCGATGACGGCGTACCCGGCGCGCAAGTTCCTCGCGGAGCTGGACGCGGGGCGGGCGTTGCCGGCGGTGGTGGGGTATCCGGTGCAGGCCTGGCGGTTCGGCGGGGAGCTGGCGATGGTGTTTCTGGGGGGCGAGGTGGTGGCAGACTATGCGGTGCGCCTGAAGCGGGAGCTGGGCGCGGACCGGGTGTGGGTGAACGCGTATGCGAATGCGGTGCCATGCTATATTCCCTCGCGGCGGATCCTGGTGGAGGGCGGGTACGAGGCGGAGCGGGCGATGGACTTTTACGGGCTGCCGACGCGGCTGGCGGAGGACGTGGAGGAGCGGGTGATCGGAGCGGTGCACGCGCTGCTGCGGTGAGGGGCGGAGGCGCTGGTTTGACATCGCTCTGGCGCGGCGCCCACCCTGCGCGCGGGGGCCGATAGCTTAACGGTCAAAGCAGAGGACTCATAATCCTTTGAGTCTGGGTTCGAATCCCAGTCGGCCCACCATTGATAAGCAACAGTTTGTGGAAAAACACAGTTTCCTGCGTTTCGCTGTCTTGTCGTCTACTTGACACATTTCGCGGACGCCGAAGTGCCTGTTTTGAGCCTCTCAGATTCACTTCGTCGCGTAGGTTTTCGATGGCCCGGCCACTTTTCCCACGGCTGTTTTCGGAACTCCCGGCATCGCCGATGCGCCGTTTTCTTGAGAGTCTTCGGCAGAAATTGATCACCGCTTGAACCCAGCTGCTAGGAAACTGGATCTTCAGGGGGATCGGATCCGGGAGGGGTTTGTCGAGGGCGAGGTTGCGGGCGGTGGCGAAGAGGAAGGCCTTGGGCGAGTCGAGCTGCCCGCACTCGTGGGCGCGGATGACCCGGAGGAAGGCCTCCTGCACCACGTCGTCGATCTCCACCCCCGCGGTGAACCGGCTCTGCAGCCACGCCCGCAGCATCGGCTCGTGCGGGAGCACGTGCTCGGCGAACCAGCGGTTGTTCTCGGCTTCCGGGGGCAAGGGACGAAGGCGGCGGCGCCAACTCTCCTAGACGTCTCAGCGGGCAAAGGACACTAAACAAAAGCGACGCCGACGGCTCGTCCGGACTTACTATGGCGGACGCGATGAACTCCGCCCCACTGACTTCCAACCCAACCTCCTTGCCACCATGAAACCCTCGCCCGACGCCCTCGGCATCCTGGAAACCCAGGGACTCACCGCCATCCTGGAGGCCACCGACGCCATGCTCAAGGCCGCCAGCGTCAAACTCGTCGGCAAGGAGAAGATCGGTGCCGCCTACGTGACGGTGATCGTCCGCGGCGATGTGGCGGTGGTGAAGGCCGCGATCGAGGCCGGGGAGCATGCGGCGGCGCCCTTGGGCAAGGTCATCGCCGCCCACGTCATCGCCCGGCCCCACGAAGACCTCGCCGCGCTCCTCCCCGTTTGACCGCCCCGCCCGTGCCTGATCGGCGGCAGCACCGGTCGCGCACGTCGCTCCTGCCCGCCCGTCCAGACTACTCGTGTGCACCGGACAGATACGCCAAAGCCCCGGAGGGCCGGAAAGCGATTTCCTATCAGCCACACGCGTGGCGGCGGCGATGCTGGAGCGGCGCGGGCGAAATTGCCGGCGAATCAGAAACTCTTCCGCAGGCTGATTGTGTAGCGCCGCAGGCGTGGATCGCCATGGTTGCTGAACGCGTTGGTTCCGGCGAGCGGGTTCAAGTTCGCGGTGATTGGCGGGCTGGTGTCGAAGACATTCTGGAGGCCGATCGTGACCTCACTGTCTGCGAGGATCCGCCGCCAGCCCGCCTGTCCGGAGCCCCAGCGATAGGCAACGCTCACGTCATGATAAGTCTGGCTGGGGATGGTGTCGGATCCTTGGCCCAGCACGATGGCCGCCCGGGTGGCGAGGGCCGACGTCGGGGAGTAGACGTAGTGAGAATGATAATATTGGGTGTTCCATCCGGCGCTCCAGGCTCCTCGGCTCCAGTTGAGGCCGCCGTTCCCGCGGTATTTCAAGGTCCCGAAAGCGAAGCCGATGTTGTCGATCCATGGCGTGCCGGCCACGAGTTGGCTGTCCAAGCGGGGCTGGTAGGTCGCGACCGCATAAGCCTGGAACTGGCCGAGGCCGGCGATCTTCCAAGTGTAGTCCGCCTGCACGTCCCATGCCTCCACGATCTTCCGGGCCAAGTTCGCGCTGCTCGTGTCGACCTGCGTGATCAGTCCGCCGGTGTAGCCGAGCGCCTGATCCGCCGGCGTGAGGGGCGCTCGCACCACCCGTCCCGGAAAGGCATTCTCACGATCGATCATTGAGGCGAAGCTAAGGGTGGCGATCTCGTCCGTCTTTTCGATCCGCGTGTAATCGACCGACAGCCGCAAGCGCGGCGCGAATCGCGGCGTGACGACGACGCCGGCGGACGCGCTTTCCGATTCCTCGGGGCGCAGGTCGGGATTCCCTCCGAGGATAAGCGTGAATTGGGTCGGCGTGGGGATGCCGCCGCGGCGCGGATCGGCGATGCTCGAGGTGAGGCGGACCGAGGAGCTCGCCCCCATCAACTGACTGAGGGTTGGCGCAAGGAAACCCGTGCCAACGCTCGCGCGGAGGGCAACGTCTTCCATGATCGTGTGCTTTAGGCCCACGGTTGCCTTGGTGTCCCTGAACTCCACCGACCTGTAGGCGATGCTCGGGAATGGTCCATCGGGACCCGGGAGCGTGTTCACGGCGTTGTTCGCACGAGTCCGCGGGGTGCCGTCGTCCCGCCGCACCGCCGCCTGAACCTCGAGGCCGCGCACGAGCGGGATGCCGGACTGCCTCCCGAAGACCGGGATGCGCAATTCCGCGATGTAGGCCCACGCCCGCGAGCTCACCTCCGGATACCAACGATAGAACGGAACCGGATTGAAGGTGCTGGCCTCGGCGTAGACGAACGCCGGAAGACGCTCGTCACGAAGCTGCACGCTGGCAGAAGCCGTCAAGGGTCCAGCCGGCAGGTCCAGCAGGGGTCCGGAGCCGCGCACGGTCCACTCGTCCGCCTTCGATTGCGGGCTTCGCCGACCGAACGCTTCCGGCATGAGGTAACGGCCGAAGTCAAATGGACTGCGGTAGGGGTCCCGCAACACGTCCAGCGTGCCGTTGGAGAGCGCCGTAGCGAAGGAAATACCCGGACCGGTGCCGTCGGGATCGCCCAGCTGAGCCATAGGGACCACGTTCTCGTAGATGGACCGGGAATAGGTGTAGTCAGCCCCCACCATCCACTCGGCCGGCAGACGCACCACCACGCCGGCAGCGAGCCGATCGGTCTGGCTGCTCGTCTTGTAGGGCGCGTCCGGGGCGAGCTCAGGGAAGCTCACCGAAATCGCGGCGGTGAAAGGGTTATTCGGAGCCGTGGCCGCGAGGGTTGTGGAACTGGGATTGCTGCCATTGGCAGTGCTCAAGCCCACATTCCTCGTGTGCGTTCCATCCACGAAAGCCTCCACGTGCTTCCCGAAGCTGCGCCGGAGGCTCAGACCGAAGGACTCCAACTCGGGGACCGAGCTCATCGCCCCCCGAAGGCCAAAGCGCGCATCGGGGAAATCCAAGTCGTAGCGCCCGGCGTTGGCCACCAGAGCTGCGCCGCCGTCGCTGGCCGGGCCCGCGTAGGTTCTTCCCGTTTTGCTGTGGGTGAAATTTATGGGATGCGGGGGCCGAGAGCAACCCATCACGGACTGGTCTTCGCCTCCGGCTCCGATCTCCAATCGGCTTTGAAGGAAGCAAGGCAAGGTGAGC
>VHCY01000060.1 GCA_016871595.1 Verrucomicrobiota bacterium | reverse complement strand
TGACGGGCCATCCCGACTTCGCCGCCATCACGGTTCGCTACGTGCCGGACCGGACCTGCGTCGAGCTGAAGTCGCTCAAGCTCTACTTCCACGCCTTCCGGAACGAGGGGATCTTTTTCGAGGCCGCGACCAACCGGATCTGCGACGATCTGGGGGCGCGTCTGCGGCCACGCTCGCTGACGATCGTGGCCGATTGGAAGGCGCGGGGCGGCTTTTCCTCGGTCGTCACCGCGGAGTGGCGGCCGACCCGCCGCCGCTAGTTTTCGGCCAGCCGGGGCTGGCCAAGGTCCTCGATACCCCAGCGTGAACCGGGGTAGGATGCTGGGTAGGCAAGTCGGTGCCCGCGGCAGCAGTTTCGGTTGCGGACTCGCGGGAAGGTCAAGGTGCGGCCGGGGTCCCGTTCCTGCGTGCCTTCGGTGCGGTCCGCGTGCAGCCTCCGAGGATGCTCGCGTTCGCCCGCACCCCTGTCGTGCTCCGCCATCCTTGGACGGGCCGGACCTACCGACTCGTGCCGCTGGACACCCTCGCACCCGCGCCGGAGGTGCTGGAACGATTGGTCGCCCTCTGCAACGAGCCGGAACTCTTCCGCTGGCTGTTTGCCGCGCGCTGCGTTGGCCGGCCCTACGGCCCCGACGATGCCCGCGGCTGGTTGGAATGGGGGGCGGCGGGCTGGCGGGAGGGCAGGCATTTCGCGTTCGTGGCGCTCGACGAGGGCGGCCTGCCCGCGGCGGCGTGCGACCTCCAGTCGGCCGCCGCGGATCCGGAAATCGGCTATTGGTGCGGGGGAGAGCACCGGGGGCTGGGCACGCCGATGGTGGAGGCGCTGGCCGTCCTCACGCGGGCGGCCGGGTGCACTGCCCTGCAGGCTCGGGTGCGGCCCGGCAACGCGCGTTCCGAGGCCTTGTTGCGCCGCTGCGGTTTTGTTCGCACGGGCACCGGCGACGAGGGTTCGTCCCGCTGGTTCCGCCCGCTGGGCGGCGGCTAGGCGAGGTTGGTGCGTGGGGCGTTGGAACGCCGGGCGCGGCAGGCGTCGGAACAGTAGCGAACCTCGGCCCAGACTTTCGCCCACTTGCGCCGCCAGACGAACGGGCGGCCGCACACGGCGCAGTCCTTCGTCGGCAGGTCAGCTTTGCGGCGCATCTTCGGCACCGGGCACGCAACCCCGCCCGCGCGTTGGCGCAAGTGCTGGCTACACGCGGAACGCGATGATGGTGCCCGCCACGCCCACGATTTCCCGGAAGCGGCCAGCGCGCGTCGCCTCGAAGATCGCCCGCGTCACGCCATCCGCCCGGCTCCCGAAATCGTGGAAGGCGATCACGCCGCCCGGCTTCACGAACGGCGTCCAAGCCGCGATATCTGCCGCGCACGCCGCGTGGGAGTGGTCCCCGTCGATGAACACGAGGTCGATGGCGCCCCGGCGGTCCGCGAGGGTTCGGGCGGCGGCGAGCGAGTCACTGACCACTGGTTCCATGCGCCCGGTGAAGCCGAGCGCCGCGGCGTTCGCGCGGAAGATCGCGAGGGTGCTGTCATCCCCGAGCCGCTGGAAGTGCCGCTGGTACCAAGCGGCGTCCTCCCCGCAGGTCGAGAGGCCCTGGAAGTTGTCCACCGCGAGAATCCGGGCGCCCGGTCCGCGCAGGCCCGCGGCCAGGAAGCAGGTGGAGGCGCCCATCCAGGAGCCGACCTCCACCACCTGGGCGTCCGGCGGGGCGTCGGCCGCCAACTGGTACAGGTAGCCGCGCTCGGGGAAGCTGCCCATGTCGTCCCGGGTGAAGTGTCGCGCGACGCGGCGGAACTCGTCCCAGTCGAGTTCCGGCCGCCGCCGGCGCGCCCCGCGGAGGTAGCGGCCGCATTTCTGCGCGAAGCGCAGGTCGCGGACGAGGGGCCAGTGTTTGAACGCCATCCCGTCTCGGTGCCCGAAGGCACGCGGGGGCGCAGCAAAAAAACCGCGGCCCCCGGGCTGGTTCAGAGAACCTCGGCCTCGCCCGCGCCCGGGAACGCCTCCCGCACCTTCTCCGCCCGGAGGGCGAAGATCGTGCGCAGCTTCCCGCCGATCCACAGTGCGTGCCCCAGCCCGCCGAGCCAGCCCCAGCCGGGGTCGTAGGTCACGAGATCGGTCATCTCGACGCCACCCGGCACCGGGGTGAACCGGTGCTGGTGGTGCCACAGGAGGTACGGGCCGTGGCGCTGCTCGTCCACGAAGTACTCGCCCTCACGGACGTGCGTGATCTCGGTCAGCCAGCGCGTTTCGATCCCCGGTACGATGCCGACGCGGTACTCGATCAGTTGCCCGGCGTACATCCGCGGGGCGACATCGCCCACGATGCGGAAACGCAGCTCCGGCGAGGTGAGTCGGTCGAGGTTGCGCGGGGTGGCGAAGAAGTCCCACGTGGCGGCCGGGGAGCCGGGAATGAATTGGCGGCGCTGGAGACGGTAGAGCACAACGCTAGTTCGTTCCTCCGGGGTCGCCGGATGCGGCGGCCGCGGCCTTGACAGCCGAGCAGGGCGGCGCCGGGCTCGTTTCCGTGGGGTCATCCGGGGGGGAATTTGAGGATCTGGTGGTGGCGCTGCTGGAGCGTTTCCAGCGGCAGCAGGAGTGTCCCCGGGCCGATCCGGCCCTCCTGCGCACGGTGGCAGACCGCCTCGGTGAACTGGCCGGTGGGGGCGCCTCTGCGGCGGAACCCGGCTCGCTGGCCCTCCGGATCGCGGGCCCCGGTGCGGACCCCTCGCTGGCGGAGGCGGTGACCCAGCTGGTTAAGGCGATCACCTATCCCCGGCTCGAGGTCTGCCGGGAGTCGTACCGGGAGGCGGGCTCCGATGGCTCCTGCCGGCGGCAAGTGCTGGCGCAGGCGCGGCGACGGATCAGCGGGACGCACTGCGTCGATTGCCCGCATTGGCTGGCCTTCGGGCCCGCCGAGCACGCGGCGTGGCTGCGGGCGGCGTGGCGGACGGATCCGGCGGGGTTTGACGCCGGGCGCGAGGTCTTCCTGCCGGAGGATTTCCGCGCGTTGCAACGCCTCCTTCATCGTCCGCAATAAATGTGCGATTGCGTTCTACGTAGAAACGCTTATCCTGTTTGGGGCAGCCTCTTCCACCATGCGAAAACTCCGTGCCGTTCTGATCGAAGACGAGACCATGTTTCGTCAGCTCATCCTCCTGACGCTCGGCAAGGTGAAGGACCTGCAGGTGATCGGGGAGTACGGGCTGGGTCGGCCGGGGCTTGAGTTCTGCCTGCGGGAGAAGCCGGACCTGCTCGTCGTCGACCTGGTCTTGCCCGACATCAACGGGATGGAGGTAGCCCGCGAGGTGCGCACGGCGCTGCCGGACACGAAGATTCTGGTGATTACGGCGCACCCCAGCGAGCGGCTGCCCGCCGAGCTGATGGTGCTGGGGGTGAGTGGCTACGTCGACAAGACCGAGCCGATCGAGTTTGTGCTCAGCGCGGTCGAGACGGTACGCGACGGAGGGATGTTCTTCGCGAGCAAGGTACGGGGTAAGGCGACGGGCACCGGGATGCTGATCGGCCGTCGGCCCCTTGAGAATCCGCTCACCGAGCGGGAGAAGGAGATCGCGAAGCTGGTCGCCAGCGGGCAGCTCTCGAAGGAGATCGCGGCTCAACTCGGGCTTTCCGTCCGCACGGTGGAGAAGCACCGCGCGAATATCATGGAGAAGATCGGGGTGCGCGAGGTGGCCAGCCTCACCCGCTGGTGCATCCAGGCCGGGATGGTCGACGGCTGAGGCCCCCGTCACTCGCGCGCGAATTCCCGCAGGACCGCCGCCACGGCCGCGAACTCGGCCTCGATGGCGGCCAATTCCGGAGCGGTGAGGTCCCCGCCGTGCTCCTCGGCCAACCGGTCCTCGAGCAGCGCCAGGCGGGCGGAGAGCTCGTGCATCCCGATCAGGCGGGTGTTGCTCTTGAGGCTGTGCGCCTGCCGGTGTTGGGTGCGGCGATCGCCGCTCGCGAGCTCAAGCAGGGATTGAGGAAAGTCGCGCAGGAAAGTCCGGACCAGCGTCCGCACGTTCTCGTGACCCAGGCCCTCGGCGAGGTCGGCGAGTTCGGCGGTCGGCGGTTGCGTCGTCATGGGCCCGAGATTCCGGGCCGCGCGGCCGCCGGCAAAACAAAAAATCGGTGGCGACTACGCCCCGCGAAGGCGGGTCAAAAGCCTGCAATAGCGCCTTGTTTCCAGCACCTTGCGCCAGCGGGTTGGTTCAGCCCACGCGGTCGAGAGCGGGACCGGTAAGGCGGCAGAGTTGCCACTCCGGGAGGCGCTGCGCGCCGAGGCGCTCGTAGAAGGCGATCGCGGGCTGGTTCCAGTCGAGCACGTTCCACTCGAGGCGTCCGCAGCCGCGCGCGCGGGCGAGGCTCGCCACGTGGCGTAGGAGCGCCCCGCCGATGCCGCGGCCGCGGAGCGCGGGCGTCACGAAGAGATCCTCGAGGTGGATGCCGGGGCGGGCGAGAAACGTGGAGTAGGTCGGGAAAAACAGGGCGAAGCCCGCAGGTTGGTCGTCCCAGAGCGCGAGCACGCATTCGGCGGCGGGCGTCCCCGCGGCGGGGAAGAGGGTCTTGCGGAGGCGCTCCGGGGTGGCCTCGACCTGGTCGAGCAGGCGCTCGTAGGCCGCGAGGTCGCGGATGAAGCCGAGGATGACCGGCACGTCGGCCGGAGTGGCGGGGCGCAACTGGAGGGGCATCCGGGCATCCCGGGCGGAAGGCGGCCGGAAGGCGAACCTTTCGCTGGGCCGTTGCCGCCGGCCCCGCTCAGGGCTTGCGGAATAGGTAGTGGCTGACGATCCACTCCTCGCCGCCGCGATAGCCCCAGAGTTCGGCGCAGGCGAGGTAGAAGACCCGCCAATACGCCCACCAGCGGATCTCTTGGCCGGCGCCGTAGGTCTGGCGGAACAGCGGCAGGATCTCGGCGCGATGCCGATCCATGTTCTTCAGCCAGTCCTCCGCCGTGCGCTGGTAGTGGCTCCCGTTGACCTTCCAGTCAGCTTCGAGCCGCAGGTCGTCTTGGAACGCGAGAAGGAGGTCGTGCGACGGCATCTGGCCCCCGGTAAAGAAGTAGCGCGACATCCAGTCGGTCGCGTCCCGCGCCACGAAGTGGTAGGCGAGCCGCTGGTGCGTGAAGATGTGCACGAACAGCAGCCCGCCCGGGCGGAGCCAGGCCGCCACCTTCGCCAGCAGGCGCTGGTAGTTCTTCATGTGCTCGAACATCTCCACCGAGACGACGCGGTCGAACTGCGCGTCGGGCAGCTCGAGGGTGTTCATGTCTTGGGTGAGGATGCGCACGTTGGTGAGGCCACGGCGGCGGGCCTCCGCCTCGATGTGCTCTCGCTGGGTGCGTGAGTTGGAGACGCCGGTGATGCGCGCGCGGGGGAAACGCTCCGCGAGGTAAAGGGAGAGCGAGCCCCAGCCGCAGCCGAGCTCGAGGATGTCCTGGCCGTCCGCGATCCGCGCGCGCTCGACGTAGAGCGCCAGCATCAGCTCCTCGGCCTCGTCGAGGGTCTCGGTGCCCTGCGGGTACAGGCAGCCCGAGTATTTCAGGCGGCGGCCGAGGCAGAGCCGGTAGAACTCGGTCGGCACCTCGTAGTGCTGCTCGTTGGCGGCGCGGGTGTCCTCGGCGATCGGGCGCGTGCGCAGGTCGGCGACGTAGGCCTCGCGCTGGTAACGGCCCTCCTCCTCGCGCAGCCGCTGCGCCAGCAGGCGCCGGATGCCCCAGCGGAGCAGCGGGTCGGGCAGGAGATCCTTCTCGAGCAGGGTATCGATCATGGGGAAGGAGGGGCGGAGGGGCGGCGGGGGAACCACGGCACGAAGGCGCTCGTGGTGGCCTGGTAGCGGCGGTAGGCCTCGCCCTTGCTCCGCACCGCCTGCTCCTCGGTGAGCGGGATGCCGGTCACGCGCAGGAGCAGGTAAAGGATGGTCACGGGGGCGGTGATGGCGATCCAGCCACCCGCGGAGCCGAGGGCGAGGAGGAAGAACGCCACCCAGACCAGCCATTCGCAGAAGTAGTTCGGGTGCCGGCTGGACCGCCACAGGCCGCGGTCGCAGACGGCCCCGCGGTTCGCCGGGTCGCGCTTGAAGGCCGCGAGCTGGGCGTCGGCCAGCGCCTCGCCCGCGAGGGCGATCACCCACAGCACGGCGCCCGCCAGCTCGAGCGGGTGCCACGCTGGCGCCGGGTTGCGCGCGACCAGCAGGAAGGCGAGCCCGAGCCAGACCACCGAGGCGGCCTGAAGCTGGAAAAAGCCGAACATCTTCGGCGCGAAGTTGCCGGCCCAGTCGCGCCGCAGCAGCGCGTAACGGGCGTCCTCCACCGGGTGATGCCCCGCGACGCGGCGCAACAGGTGCGTGCCGAGGCGGAGACTCCAGAGGCCGGCGAGGCTCGCCACGAGGGCGCGGCGAGGTCCCCAGCCGCCGGCGGCGAGCGCGTAGAACCCCGCGAGTCCGGCGAAGGCGTACGACCACGCGACGTCGACGATCCCGTAGTTGTCGAGCCGCCGGGCGAGCAGGTAGAGGGCCGCGAAGCCGCCCGAAAGGCCGGCGAACGCGAGGAGAAGCAGGGCGGCGGAGGACATCGGGGGTGCTACGCCCCGGCCGGCGCCGCGGACGCCCGCCGGAGGCGACCGGCGGTGCGCGTGAAGGTCGGCACGAGGGGAAGGTAGAGCAGGGCCGCGACGAGCGGGGCGGTCACCAGCCAGGCGGTGAACGCGTGGACGCCCGCCCACCCGAAGCGGGCCAGGAACTCGCCCCAGGATGCCCCCGCGAAGACTTCCAGCATCGCGTCCACGCTGAAGGCGCCCGCGGGCGCGCCCCACAGGAGTTCCCCGGCGCGCACGTAGGGGAGAATCAGGAGCAGCTGCAGGGGGCCGAGCAGCTGGTTCCAGCCCTGCAGCAGCGGCTGGTTGAGGCGGAGCGCGACGCCCACCCCGAGGTTCAGCAGCGAGGTGAAGCCGAGGAAGGGGAACAGCGAGCAGACGGTGCCGATCGCGAGGGTGGCCGCGAGCTTCCGCGGGGTAACGCCCTGCAGGAGTTGGCGCCGCAGGGGTTCGAGCAGGCGCCGGCGCCAGAAGCCCCCGGCGGGTGGCCCCGGCGGGACTTCCGGGGAAGGGGCGCTCATGCCAGCAGGTAAATGCCCACGCCGGAGGCGGCGAGCAGCGCGGGCAGCACCGGTGAGCCGTCGTTCACGCGCGTGATGACCGGCGTGACGGAGCCGTCCGCCGGGATGCGGAAGAGCTCCCGCAGGCAGTAGGTCGCCATCGCGAGGTTGCCCAGCGCGAGGATCGCGACGAGCCACAGGAGGCGCGCGGCGGCCGTCGGCTCCTTCCACGCCACCCAGAGGTAGAAGGTCACGAAGCCCCAGTACGCGTCCGCCATCGCGGCGATGAACCAGGGATGGCCCCACACCGCGCGCGGCAATTCCGACAGCGGCGTGTGCAGGCTGGCCCACACGGTCACCCCGAGCATCGAGGCGAGGATCAGGATGAACAGGAGGCGGAGGGCGATGACCATCGGGGGGCGCGCTCAGAGCGCGGGGTTGTTGGCGCGGCTGTGCAGCGTGTGGACGACCGAGATGTTGCGCCCCGCGAAGGCCGCCTCGCAGTAGCACAGGTAGTAGGTCCACTTGCGGATGAACCGGTCGTCGAAGCCCAGTGCCCGCACCGCGTCGAGCCGCGCGTGGAAGGTTTCCCGCCACAGGCGCAGCGTGCGCGCGTAGTCGGTGCCGAAGTCGTCGAGCGCGTGCAGCGTGAACCCGCCCGCGTCCGCGAGCAGGCCGTTCATCCGGTTCAGCGAGAGCAGCAGCGAGCCGGGGAAGACGTGCTTCTGGATGAAGTCCACCCCGCGGCGGAACGCGTCGTAACGCGCATCCGGGCAGGTGATGAACTGGAGCGCGACGAGCCCGTGCGGTGCGAGGAGGCGGGAGACCGCCCGCGCGAAGACCGCCTGGTTGCGGTGGCCCACCGCCTCGAGCATCTCGATCGACACAATCTTGTCGAAGCGGCCGGTCATGTCCCGGAAGTCGCGCAGCTGGACGTCGACGCGGTCCGCCAGGCCCGCGGCCGCCACGCGGCGCCGGGCGAGCTCGTGTTGCGCGGGCGAGAGGGTGAGGGTGGTCACGTGGCAGCCCCGGGTGCCGGCGGCGTGCAGCGCCCAGCCGCCCCAGCCGGTCCCGATCTCGAGCACGCGGTCGCCGGGCTGCAGGCGCAGGTGGCGGCAGAGCGCCTCGTTCTTCTCACGCTGGGCCTGCTCGAGCGAGAGGTCGGGCGCGCCCGCGGGCCAGCGGGCCGAGGAGTACATCAGCGACGGGTCGAGCCAGAGCGCGAAGAAGTCGTTCGAGAGGTCGTAGTGCTCGGCGATGTTGCGCCGCGCGATCCGGCGGGTGTTCGGGCGCAGGAGGTGGCCGATCCGGTTCGCGCCGCGCAGCAGGTTCAGCGCCCAGCCGCGCGCGCGCCGCGAGCCCGAGAGGGTCGGCGCCGTCTCCACGTTGCGAACGAAGTGCGCGATCACCGCCGTGAGGTCCGGCGTCTCCCAGTCGCCGTCCACGAACGACTCCCCAAAGCCGATGTCGCCCGACCAGAAGCATTTCCGGAAGAACGCCTCGCGGCGCACGCGGATGAGGGCGTGGGGGCCGGGGCCGGCTGGGTCGCCGATGACGTGCGCACCACCTTCGGGCAACTCCAGCCGCAGGCAGCCGCGGTCCATCCCCGACAGGGCGTCCAGCACGAGGCGGCGGCTGAAGGAGGGGGCAGCGGCGCGGGCGGTGGCGGCGCTTTCGGGCGAGATGGTGGTGGAAGGGGAACTCATAACGCGGACGGGGCGGACGGGAGCGGGGCGGGCTTGAGGGAAGAGTGGGGCCGGTAAAGGTCCCGTTGGTCGGCGGCGCGCGCTGCCTTGGCAAACCAGGGTACGCGCTTCGCCCACAGCAGGAGGGCGTGCCAGTGGATGAGGGAGATGACCCGCAGCGTCAGCAACGGATACTTGAGGGTGAACCAGGCGAGGCGGCCGGTGGTAAGCGCGCGGCGCGGACCGGCCAGCGTGCTGGTGAGCGTGCGCTCCTCGCCGACGTAGTCGTCGATGCGGATCGCGAGTTGGTCTCCGGGCAGGTGCAGGTGGAAGTCGAAGGCCACGTCCACGTCGGAGTACGGCGAAACGTAGAACTGTTTGGGCACCCGGAGCCGGAAGACGCCGCGGGCCGCGTCCGCCGGGTCGGCCGGGACGAAGAAGGGCTTCATCTCGCGGAAGGTGTTGGTCACCTCCGCTATGGCGCCCAGCGGCCGCCCGTCCCGGTCCCGGCAAAAGTAGAAGGAGACCGGGTTGAACAGGTAGCCGGCGATGCGGGGCAGGGTGACCAGCAGCACGCTGCCGTCCGCGAGGTCGATGCCGTGATACCGGAGGTAGGTGGCCACGCGGGCCTTGAGCCCGCCGGTGGCGGCCGGGTGGGAGGGCGAGGCGGTGGCGCCGGCCGGGTGGCGCGGTTCGTCCACCGGCAGGAAATCGCGCTCGTGCAACGCGTAGAGATGCCGCCGGTTGTAGCCGAAGAGGCCAATCCGCCGGGGCAGGTCCGGTAACTCGTCGAGGTCGAGAGCGAAGAGGAAGATCCGGTACGCGAAGCGGTGGCGCCGCGGCGAGAACCGCGCGTGCATCACCTCGCATTCGTACAGGCAGGACTTCATCTTCGGACCAGCGTCGGGACCACGTCCGCGGGGTCGGGGCGGATGCGGGCGCACGGCGGCGGCGCCAAGACGCAACCCGCCCGCGGCGCCGGTGGCAAGGACTCGATCGTGAAATCTCCGTGGCCGTGGCCGCTCAGCCGCGCGCCGCCCAGGGATCGCGGCCGAGCAGCAACTCGGCCACCCGGACCGCGCTCAGCAACCCGTCCTCGTGGAAGCCGTAGCGCTGCCAGGCCCCCGCGTAGTAGGTCTCGGTCGCACCTTGGGCGGCGGCGTTCAGGGCGGGGATCTCCGCCTGCGCCCGCACCGCGCCGAGACTGAAAAGGGGATGTTCGTACGCGATCCGGCGCAGCACCCGGGCCGGCTCGATCGCCTCGGGCCGGCCGATGCTCACGAAGTAGTTCTCCCGGTCGGAGACGCCCTGCAGCGAGTTCATCCAGTAATGCGTGGCGGTGGCCGCGCGGCCATCCGGCCCGGGGTTGATCTCGTAGTTCCAGCTCGACCAGGCGAGCCGCGCGCGCGGCATCACCCGGGCGTCGGTGTGCACGGTCGCGGGATTCGGCTGGTAGCGGAACTCGGCGAGCAAGCGCCGCTCGGCGGCGGTCGGATCCGCCAGCAACCGCAGGGCCTGGTCGCCGTGGCACGCGAGGATCACCCGGTCGAAGCGCGCGGTCGCGCCGTCCGCGGTCGTGAGTTCCACGCCGCCGCCGCCACGCCGGACCCGCGCCACCGGGCAGCCGGTGCGGATGCGGTCCCGCCAGCCGGCGGTGAGCTTCTCCACGTAGGCCCGGGACCCGCCATCGACGGTCCACCACGGGTGCTGGGTGTGCAGGCCGAGGAAGCCGTGGTTGTGGAAGAAGCGCAGGAGGGTGGTGGCGGGGAACGCCAGCATCAGCTCCGGCGGGGTGCTCCACACCGCGGAGCTCATTGGCACGAGGTAAAGGTCGAGGAAGTCCTGCCCGTACCCGCGGCGCCGCACGAAGTCGCCCAGGGACTCCGCGCCGGCCGCCGGGTCCTCCAGCGCGGCCACCGCCTCGCCGTTGAAGCGGTTGATCGCGCGCAGCAGCCGCCAGAACCGCGGCCGCAGCAGGTTGCGCCGCTGCGCGAACAGGTGGTTCAGCGAGGAACCACAGTACTCCAGGCCGCTCGCGGTGTGGCGGACACTGAACGACATCGAGGTCGGCTTCACCGGCACCGCCAGCTCCCGGAACAGCCGGGTGAGATGCGGGTAGGTGACCAGGTTGAACACCATAAACCCCGTGTCGAAGGCGACGTCCCGCCCCGTGCCCGGTTCCGGGACGTCCACGGTGTGCGAGTGCCCGCCGACGCGCGGGTCCTGCTCGAAGACGGTGACGTCGTGCGCGTGGCGGAGGAAGTGGGCGCAGCCGAGGCCGGCGATGCCGGAACCGACGATGGCGAGCGAGGGCACGGGCGCGAGCGGGGGCGAAAGGGTTGGCGCCGCGGCCCGGGCGTGCGGGCCTCAGCGCTGCTCCGGACGGGCGTCCGCCGCGCGCTCGGTGGCGGGCGCGCCATCGGCCTTTTCCGGGAGCTTGGTCCCCGCCGCGGTGGCGGTGGCGACCGCGATGGCGGCGGCCGCGGGGACGACCCGCTTCAGCGGCGAGACGTCGAGGTGCACCTCCCGGGCCCGGCGGGCGGCCGCGATGCTGTGCGCGTGGTCGGCGCGGGCGGCCTCCTCCATCACGGACTGCGGCACCGGCTTGAGGCCCCGGATGAAGCCGGTCCACGAGAGCGCCTTGAGGCCGTAGTACGTGATGTCGATCTCCCACCAGTAGAAACCGTTGCGGGTCGAGGACTGGTAGCGGTGGTGGTTGTTGTGCCAGCCCTCGCCGAGGCAGATCAGGGCGAGGATAAAGCTGTTGCGCGAGTCGTCGCTGGTGTTGAAGCGGCGGCGGCCCATCAGGTGCGCCATCGAGTTGATGCAGGCCGTGCCGTGGAACAGCGCCGTGGTGCTGATGAAGAAGCCCCAGACGAGCAGTTGCCAGCCGTTCGTCCCGAGGCCCGGCGCGTGGACCGCGAGCAACTCCCCGGCCCCGTACACCGCGAGGGCGAAGAGGAGGGGCACCACCGTGTCGAAGCGGTTCAACCACACCAGTTCCGGAAAGCGGGCGAGATCCTTGATGGTCGAGTAGTCCGTCGGGAAATTACGGCGGCTGGTGATCCAGCCGATGTGCGACCACCAGAACCCGTGCACGTGTGGCGAATGGGCGTCCTCCGGGTCGTCGGAATGCTGGTGGTGGTGGCGGTGATGGTAGGCCCACCAGAGGGCGCCGCGCTGGACCGTGGTGCCACCCCACAGCGCGAGCAGGAACTGGCCCGCGCGCGAGGTGCTGTAGGTCTTGTGGGAAAAGTACCGGTGGTAAATGCCCGTCACGGCGAACATCCGCACGAAGTAGAGCGCCACGGCGGTCCAGACCGCCACCGGGCTCGCGCCCACCCAGATCACCCCGAGGCACCCCAAGTGCAGGATCAGGAAAGGGAGGCAGCGCATCCAGTCCACGCGGTCCGGCTCCTGCCGCATCTTCGCCGGACCCTCCGGGGTGTAGTCGGAATCAATCCACTGGATCGGCGCGGTGAGGAAACGGGGGAGGCGGGCGGCGGTACGATCAGGCATGAAATTGACCCGCGGAGGGAACGGTCCCGCGGCGGCCCGTGCAAGCCGCCAGTGCGTGTACCCGCAAAGTTTTTTTCCCGCGCCAGCCGGGGGCTCCTCCGCGGGTCGGGCTCAGGGCTCTCCTCCGATGAGAAACTCCACCCAGACGATCTCCTGCGCGGGGCCGTCATCCGCCTGCCGCAGCCGGATCGCCTGCTCCCCCGCCCGCAGGCTGCCCGGGGGGCAGCGAAAGCGCACGGCGCGGGCCACGCCTCCCCGGGGCGCCTGGTCTCCCGATTCGGGTTCCACCGCCAGCGACTGGTCGTTGAGGCTCGCCTGCAGCCGGGCGGTGGCGACGCCCGGCCGGTCCGCGAGTCCAACCACCAGCCACGCCGCGCCTGTGCCCGCGCCCGGTCCGGCGCCGAGTTGCACGGTGCCGCCCGGTCGGGCCTCCAGCGGGAGCTGCACGCCGGCGGAAAATCCCCGCGGCACGGTGTCGCGGTAGGTCACGACGTGCCGCCGCGCCTTGCCCGCCAGCGCCGCGGGCGCGAGGCCCTCCCGCAGCAGGCGCGTGTAATCGGCCGCGCTCACCGGCCGCGTCTGGCTGTCCATCCAGTTGAACAGGTAGATCCCGTCCGCGCCCTCGTGCCGCATCCGGGCGGCGAACCCGCGCAGGGCGGCCAGGTCCAGCGGGACACTCTTGCCCAACGGGTAGGCGCGGAGGTTGTGCTCCACGCCGGGCAGAAAGGCGACGCCCGGGGCCGCCGCGGCAAGGCGTGCCCGCCATTCGCCCGCGGGCAGCGCGAAGTCCGAGGTCGACCAGAAGGGGGCGGCGACGACGAGGTCGACCAGGCCCTCGCGGGCCCACGCCACCGCGTCCATCCCGAGGCCCGCGGCGGCATCGGGGTGGCTCGGCACGCGCACGCCGAGCAGGATCGGACGGCCGCGGCGGTCGCCCCATTCGCGGGTCAGGCGCCGGGCTTCCCGCACCACCTCGAGGAGATGGCCGGCCTCTTCCCTCTCTCGCCCCGGCGTGAGGTGGTGGCCGAACCGCATCCAGTCGAGTTCCAGGCCGTCCGGAGCGTAGCGCTCGAGGAGTTCCCGGAGGAAATCGAGCACGTGCGCGCGCACCTCCGGGTGGCGGAAGTTGAGGGCCCCGTTCGACGAGGGCGGGAAGGGGCCGGCCGGCTGGCGCCGGAACTCCGGGTGGCGCCGCCAGAACTCCGAGTGCATGAAGTTCTCCGGGTCGTCCACCGAGTGGGCGTCGTTCATCCGCATCGTCAGCCACGGGGACAGGCCCCGGTCGCGGGCCCGCTCGATCCACACCGCGTACGGGTCGAGGCCGGCGGCGTCGAGGCGGCGGGCGTGGCGCGGCCAGGGATGGTCCGGCTCCCGGCCGTTGACGGGATCCCAGATGGCGTCGCGGGTCCGGCTGCAGAAGCTGGCGCGCATCGCGTTGGGGTTGAGGAACAGGTGCGTGACGCGCGTGCCCGCGTACTGGTCCACCCAGGCGTGCAGGCCGGCGAGGGTCATCTCCTCCGGCGGGCGCGAACCGAAGAAGTGACTGTTATCCTCGTTGACCACCAGCATCCCGCGCAGCCCCGGCGGCGGCTCGGCGGCGGCGGGTGCGGTCAGGGGGGCGAGGGCGGCCAGCAAGAGGCCGGCGAGGCGGGGGAGGGCGGACATCCGCGCCCAGCCGAAGCGGTTCCGCGCGCGGCGCAAGGCCGTTCGGCGGCCGGTCAGAGACGGCCGAGGATGGCCTTGAGGCGGGTCCAGGCCTCGGCGCGCGCACGCTTGTTGGCCTCGGACCCCGCCGGATCCTCGCCGGCGCGCATAAACCCGTGGCCGGCGCCGGGGTAGGTCACGGGTTCGAAGAAGCGCTGCGCGGCCTTCATCGCCTCCCCGGTCGCGGGCAGGCCGGCGTTGATGCGCGCGTCGTTCTCCGCGTAAAAGCCGTGGATGGGGGCCTTGATCCGCCCCACCGCGGAGGCTTCCGGACCGGACCCGTAGAACACGAGGCCGGCGGCGATCGCCGGGTTGTGGGTCGCGTAGAGAAAGGTCTTCGCCCCGCCCCAGCAGAAGCCGCCCACCACGACCTTGCCCGAGCACGCGTCGAGGCGCCGCACGTGGGCCACCGCGGCGTCGAGGTCCGCGTCGATCTGCGCCTGCGGCAGGCCCTGAATCTTGGCCCGCGCGCCGTCGGGGCCCCCGAGGCTCTCGGTGCCGCCGCCGTTCGGGCCCGTCCCGGAAAGAAAGTCCGGCGCGATCGCGATGTAGCCCGCCGCGGCGAACTGGTCCACCATCCCGCGCACCCAGTCGGTGAGGCCGAAGATCTCGTGGATCAGCACCACCGCGGTCGCCTTGCCCTTCGCCTCCGGGAAGCCGAGGAAGCAGCGGACCTGGCGGTCGCCGTGCTTCAGGGTGACCCACTCCAGGTGGCGGGGCGACTGCTCGAGGCGGGCCTTGGCCCAGTCCTGGGCGGCGGCGGATCCGGCGGTGAGGGCGAGGGCGGCGGCGAGGAGTAAGGTTCTCACTGGGGGCGGGGTGGGT
>VHCY01000059.1 GCA_016871595.1 Verrucomicrobiota bacterium | reverse complement strand
TGCGTGTTCTGTATGGTCGGGGCGGCGGCGGCCCTCTGGGCCTTCTGGCAATTCGCGGCCACGCCGGGGGCGGCCACCGCCCTCCTCGCGGTCGCGGGCTTCTGCATTTACGGCCCGCAGGCCCTGATCGGCATCACCGCGGCCAACCTCGCCACCCGCCGCGCCGCCGCCACCGCCGCGGGCTTCACCGGCCTCTTCGGCTACGCCAGCACCATCGTCTCCGGCTGGGGCCTCGGACTGCTGGTCGAGAAGTCCGGCTGGCACACCGCCTTCGGGGCCCTCCTCGGCGTCGGCGCCCTCGGCACCTTCCTCTTCCTCCTGGCTTGGCGGGCGCCCGCCCACGGCTACGGTTCACCCTCCGCCACCTCCTCCTGACGTGCACGCGACGCCCTCCCCTGCCCCCGCCACCCTCACCCGCCTCCGCGGGATCCGCCACGTGGCGCTGGATATGGACGGCACGATCTACCGCGGCGGCACCGTGTTCCCGTGGACGGGACCCTTCCTCGCGCGCCTGCGGGAGCTCGGCCTCAGCTGGACCTTCCTCACCAACAACCCCTCCAAGAGCGCCGCGGACTACCTCGCGCACCTCGGCCGGATGGGCATCCCCGCCGGCCCCGCCGAACTGCACACCTCCGCCCAAGCCACCATCGGCTGGCTCCAACGCCACCGCCCCGCGTGGCGGCGCCTGTTCGCCCTCGGCACCCCCAGCATGCAGGCGGAATTCGCCGCCGCCGGCTTCTCCCTCACCGCGGACGACCCCGCCGACGCGCCGGACGCCGTCGTCGTGGGTTTCGACCCCACCCTCACCTACGCCCGGCTCGGCCGCGCCGCCTGGTGGATTCAGCAAGGCAAACCCTACGTTGCGACCAACCCGGACCGCGTTTGCCCCACCGATCAACCCACCGTCCTGATCGACTGCGGTGCGCTCTGCGCCCTGCTCGCCAGCGCGACCGGCCGGGAACCGGAAGTCGTTCTGGGCAAACCGGATCCCGCGATGCTCGACGGTATCCTTGCCCGCCACGGACTCCGAGCCGACGAGGTCGCGATGGTCGGGGACCGCCTTTACACCGACGTCCTGATGGCCCACCGGGCCGGCGCGCTGGGCGTGCTCGTCCTTTCCGGCGAGGCCACCGCCGCCGAAGCCGCCGCCGCCGATCCGGCCCCGCATCTGGTCTTGCCCACGCTCGCCGAACTGGGAGATCTCCTCGCCGCCGCCCGTTCCTCGCCGCGATGAACGCCTCCGCCCTGCCTCCCGCCCGTTCCACCGCGCTCTCCCGCCTCGCCTCCGAAAGCTTCGACTTGCTGGTGGTCGGCGGCGGGATCGTCGGCAGCGGCGTGGCCCGCGATGCTGCCCTGCGCGGCCTGCGTGTCGCTCTGGTCGACCAGCAGGATTTCGCCGCGGGCACGAGCAGTCGCTCGACCCGCCTCCTCCACGGCGGCCTGCGCTACCTCGCCCAGGGCGAGATCGGCCTGGTCCGCGAGGCGAGCCTGGAGAAGAAGATTCTCCACCGCATCGCCCCGCACCTCGGGCAACCGCTCGGCTTCGTCTTCCCCGCCTACCGCGGCGAAGGCCCCCCGCTCTGGCAGCTGCGCATCGGCGTGAAGCTCTACGACCTGCTCTGCGGCGGCGGGAACTTCGAGCCCTCCCGCGGCTTCTCGCGCGACCAGACCCGCGCCCTCCTGCCCGGACTCAAGGCGGACGGCCTTCGCGGCGCGGTCCGTTACTTCGACGCCCTCACCAACGACGCCCGCTTGGTCCTTGATACCTTGCGCTCCGCCGCCCGCCACGGCGCCGTCCTCGCCAACCACACCCGCCTCACCGGCGCCAACCCCGTCGCGGACGGTTGGGAGTGCCAACTCACCCCGAACGATCCGAGCGAAGCGCCCTTTACCTTGCGGGCGCGCACCTTGATCAATGCGACCGGCCCTTGGGCGGATCGGATGCCGCACAGCTCCGTCCAGCTCCGCCTGACCAAGGGCGTGCATTTGGTGGTCGACCGCCACCGTCTGCCGGTGCCGGACGCGGTGGTGGTCACCGAAGGCAAGCGGATCCTCTTCGTCATCCCCTGGGGCGAACGCGTGATCCTTGGGACGACCGACACCGACTACGCCGGCGACCCGGCCGCGGTCGCGACCGAGCCCGCCGACATCGCCTATATCCTGCGGAGCGTGAACGAGTTCTTTCCCACCGCAGCCTTGGTCCCCGGGGATATCATCAGCACGTGGGCCGGCCTGCGGCCCTTGGTCGCGAATCCGGACGGCTCGCCCTCGGATATCTCCCGGGCCCACGAGATCCGCAGCCCGCGCCCCGGCTGGTGGGACATCACCGGCGGCAAACTGACCACTTACCGCCTGATGGCGGAACAGGCCGTGGACGCCGTCGCGCGCCACCTCGGTCGCCCGCCCGCACCCTGCCGCACGGCGCTGGAACCGCTCTTGGAGCCGGGCGCAGGGACGGACGGGAGCGGCACCTTGCCGGGTCCCTGCACGCGCACGGCGGTGGCGCACCAAGTCCGCGCCGAATGGGCCTGCCACCTGGCGGACGTCGTCGTGCGCCGGGGCGGCTGGTGCTACTATGAGCGGGATTTCGCGGCCCGCCTGCCGGAGATCGCAGCCTGGATGGGCGAGGTCGTGGGCTGGGACGCGGCGCGGCGGGAGCGGGAGATCGCCGACTGCCGCGCGGAGCTCGGGTGGAGCGCGGCTTGAGCCAGCTTAACCCAGCTCCCAACCGGGCCGGTAGGTGCCGCGGATGATGGGATCGGCCTCGGGGCGACCCGGGACCTTCAGATTGGCGCCGTCCCACTGGATGGGCTTCTTGAGCCGAAGGGCGAGGTTGCCGAGGTGGCCCAGTTCCGCGAGATGGGCGCCATAGGCGAAGGCGCTGCTCGCCGGGGCTCCCCCCTTGCACGCATTGATCCAATCGCGGTGGTGGCCCTGCGAGCGCACCAAGGTCGCGGCCGGCTTGGGCGCGGCCCGCAGGCTCTCCGGGAACAGCCGGGGCGCCCCGCCGGCGCCATCGCACTGGATCACCCCTTTTTCGCCGATGAACATCACCCCGCGGCGCGGTAACGGGAACCCGTCGAGGGCGGCGGGCGCAACTGGACGCAATCCACCATCATACCATGTGACGCGGACCGGCGGCTGGTTGCCGCGGGTGGGGAAATCATACGTCACGAGGGCCCCATGCGGGGCAATCTCTTCGTCCATCGGCCCGGCGGCGTGGGCCTCGACCCGGGTCGGCAACGGCAAGTCGAGCGCCCAAGTCGCGGCGTCGAGGTCGTGGCTGGCGAAGTCGCCGATGCTCGAGCCACCAAAATCCCAGAAATCGCGCCACGCCACCGGATGGTAGGCGGGATGGTAGCCGCGGGGGGAGCGGGGGCCGAGCCAGAGATCCCAGTTCATTCCTTCCGGCACCGCGGGCGACCCATCGGGGCGCGTCGTCAGGGAGGGATTCCAGCGCTTCGTCCCCACCCACGCGTGCACCTCGCGGACCGTTCCGATGACGCCGGCCTGGATGGCCTCGACCGTCTCGCGCATCCCGACCGTGGAATGCCCCTGGTTGCCGGTCTGCGTGGCGAGGCCGGTCTCGCGGGCGACGCGAGCGACCTCGCGCGCCTCGTGGATGTTATGGGTGAGCGGTTTCTCGCAGTAGACGTGCTTCCCGGCCCGCAGGGCCCGGAGCGACACCACCGCGTGCAGGTGATCCGGCGTGGCGCAGAGCACGGCGTCGACCGCCCGCTCCCGCTCCAGCAGCACCCGGAAGTCCTCGTAAGCCGCGCAACGGAAGTGCGGCGTCTTGGCCGCGTAATGTTCCTCCACCGCGGCCTGGGCCGGATCGCGGCCACCGGTCCCCTTGTAGTAAAACGCCTCCAGGCTGAACGACCGCGCCGGGTCCGCCACGGCAATCACCTGTGCATCCGCCAACGCGAGCAGTTCCCGCAGGTTCTGCAGGCCACGCCCGCCCACGCCCACCACCGCCACGTTCACCTTCTCACTCGGCGGGACAAATTTCGGCCCCCCGAGGAGCGCCCGGGGCAACACCTGCACCGTGGCGGCGGCAGCGACGGAGGTGCGGAGGAAACGACGGCGGGTGGAGGGGGTGACCTTCATCGGGTTTTCAGCGGCGGGACAGGCAGTACAGGTGGGTCGCGGTACGGATGAAGATCTCCCCGTCCGCCACCGCGGGAGTCGTCAAGGTATAGCTTCCATCCAGCGCATTCTTGGCGATCAACCGGTACTGGGGCCCGACCGCCACCACGGCCGTCTCGGCCGACTCGCTGGTGATATAGAGCTTCCCGTCGGCCAGCGTCGGCGACCCGCTGGTCCGCCCGATCCCGGTGTTCTCCGGCCCGTACACCTTCTCGCCCGTCTTCGCGCGCACGCAGGTCACCGCCCCTTGGTCATCAACCATATACAAGTACTCGCCATCGGCCACCGGCGTCGGCACGTCCGGCGAGCCGCGCTCCGTCCACTTCCACGCCAGGTGGCTGGTCGTGATGTCGCCCGTGCCGCCGGCGCGGAACGCAAGGAATGGCTTTACGCGCGTGGGGACGAAGATCATCCCCTGGTGCACCAGCGGCGAGGCGATGGTGCGGTAGTTCTTCGAGTTGTCCGGGTTCAGGCCACCCCCGCGCCAGAGTTCGCGTCCGGTGGCCGGATCGTGGCCCGTCACGTAGCCGCCGCCGCCCACGACCACCTCGCGGCGGCCGTTAAGCTCCAGCAGGGCGGGGGTGGTGTAGGCGTCGGGCGTCTCGTGTTCGGCGTCCGTGGGCCGATCGACCCGCCAGAGCACCTTGCCGTCGCTGCCGCGCAGGGCGAAGAGGTACGAGGGGTCGTCGGTGTACAGGCCCTGCAGGTTCTGGAAGATGAGCGCGTCCCCGACGAGGATCGGGGAGGAGCCGTAGCCGAACTGGACCCCGAGTTTCCCGAAGGCCTTCTCCATATTGAAGGTCCACTTCTGGTTACCGGCGAAGTCGTAGCAGGCGATGGCGCCGTTGCCGGAGGCGACCCAGACCAGCTTGCCGTCCGTCACCGGGGACGGGGACGACATATTGTGCTTCATCTTGATGCTGTTGCCCTGATCGTACTGGCGGCGCCAGAGCTCGCGGCCGGTGGCGCGGTCGAGGCAGAGCAGCAGGATCTCCTGACCACCGGGCCCGCGGCCGCCGGCGGGGCTGGGACGGGCCTTCTTGCCCGGCGCGGGGGGCGGGGGCGGCGGCGTGCTGCCCGGGACCTCCGCGGAGGGCGTATTGAGGAAGATGCGGTCGCCCCAGACGGTGGGCGTGGAGCCGCTCCAGGCGGGCATCTCCTGCTTCCACTTCACGTTCTCGGTGGTGGACCAGGTTTCCGGGAGGTTACGGGCGCCGGGGGCGGTGCCATCGCCACGGGGGCCACGCCAGCCCGGCCAATCGCCAGCGAAGGCGGGGGCGAGCAGGAGGGTGCCGAGCAGGAACGCGGCGGGCGGGAAGCGGAGGGCCGGGGCAAGGGAGGAGCGCATCAGGGGGAAGGCGACCCCGGCACGGGGCGTGCCGGCGGCGGCCACCCAGACTGGAGGCGAGGCGCGGGGCGTTGTCGAGCGCGCCGCGGCGGCCCTTGGCAAAAGTTTGTAAAACCCCGCCCACGGCGCGACGGAGGCTCGCCTTTCGCCCTGCGCACGTTTGCCTCCGGACTAGCCCGGGAGCGGAATGCCTCCGCCGACCCCCGCTTTTTCCCCGATGATGCGAAGCCTGCCCGCCTCCGTCCGCGCCACCCTCCTGTTTGCCGCCGGCGCCGCGAACGCCCTGCACCCCGCGCTGACCGCCGCCGAATTCGACCAGCGGATGGCCAACTTCTCCAGCCGCACCCAGGTGGGCGCGGACGCCAACGCGGCCTTCATCGGCTTCGCCGTCGGCCCCGGCCAGACCAAGACCGTCCTCATCCGCGCCGTGGGCCCGGCCCTCACCGGCTTCGGCGTCGCGGGCGCCCTCCCCGACCCGGTCATCGAGCTCTTCGCCTCCTCCAATCCGAACACCCCGCTCCTGCGGAACGACAACTGGACGGCCGACACCATCGGCGGGGCAAACGCCTTCGCGCGCGTCGGCGCCTTCGCCCTGACCGCCGGCAGCCGCGACGCGGCGATGGTCGCGACGCTCGGCCCCGGTTCCTACTCGGCCATCGTCCGCGACGTCGCCAACCGCTCCGGCATCGCGCTGGTGGAGGTCTACGACGTGACCGGCCGCGCGCGCCTCACCAACCTCTCGACCCGCGCCCAGGTGGGCACCGGGGCCGGCGTCCTCATCTCGGGCCTCGCGGTCGCGCCCGGCGGCGGCCCCCGGCGGATCCTCGCCCGCGCCGCCGGCCCGGCCCTCACGCCCCTCGGTGTGGCCGGCGCCCTCGCCAATCCCGCCATCAGCGTCATCGAGTCCGGCACCAACCGCGAACTCGCGGCGAACGACGACTGGGGCACGGGCAACGCCACGGCCCTGACGGCGGCCTTCCGCGAGGCGGGCGCCTTCCCCTTCGCGGCCGGCTCGCGCGACGCGGCGCTCCTCGTCGATCTGCCCCCAGGCAAAAGCTACTCCGTGCAGGTCAGCGGCGTGGCCAACACCACGGGCGTGGCGCTGGTCGAGGTGTACGATCTGACCCCGGAGTCGGGTGGCGTCTTCTCGGTGGTCGCGGCCACCGCCTCCACCGACAACCGCGGCGCGCCCCCGGCGGCCTTCCGCATCTCCCGCACCGGCAGCACCAGCCAGGCGGTCACGGTCAACTTTTCCCTGAGCGGCTCGGCGGTGGCCGGGGCCGACTACACCGCAGTGCCGACCAGCGTGACGATCCCCGCGGGCGCGGAATTCGCCACCGTGAGCATCGCGGCGGCGCCCGCCGCGGCCGGGGCCACCGTGAGCAAGGACCTGACGCTCACCCTTGTCGCGGGCAACGGCTACGAGCTGGCGGCGGACCGCAGCGCGGTCGTCTCGCTCTTCTTCAACCAGCCGACCCTCTTCCGCACCACCCTCCGCACCACGGCGGCCGCGGCCGGTTCCACCGCTTCGGGCGTGGCCAGCATCCAGCTGAGCGCGGATGAGAACGTGGCCCTGGTGAGCGCGAACTTCTCCGGCCTCAGCGCCGCGCAGACCCTGGCCTACGTGCGCCTCGGCAGCCCGGGAGAGGTGGGCGTCGACCTCGTGAAGCTCCCCTTGGGCCAGGTCGCCGGCTTCACCTGGGTGGTGGACGCCGCGGAAGGCTTCACCAAGGCCCAGATCGTGCAGGCGCTCAAGGAGGGCCGCGTCTTCGTGAGCATCGATTCGAGCGCCTATCCCGGGGGCGAGCTCCGCGGGGCATTCCTGCAATCGAGCAGCCGGCTCGTCTTCGCCGCCCCCGCCGCCCCGCCGGCGCTGGCGGACACCGTCCTCACCGACAACGACGCCGCCCGCTTCCTGATCCAGTCCACTTTCGGTGCGACCCTTGCGGAGGTCCAGGCCCTGGCCGGCCAGCAGCGGGCGGGCCTGGACGCCTGGATCACCCAGCAGATGGGCGCGGCGCCATCCCTGCATCTGGACGCGACCGACGCGGATTTCCGGGAGTACACGGCGCTGGGCGAGAATCCCCAGTATTCGCAGCAGAACCGGCAGGCCGCCTGGTGGCGCCTCGCGCTGACCGCGCCCGACCAGCTGCGGCAGCGGGTGGCCTTCGCCCTGAGCCAGATCTTTGTCGTCTCGGACACGAACGGGACCCTGTTCAACAACCCGCGGGCCCTGGCCAACTACTATGATCTGCTGGTGCGGGGCGCCTTCGGGAATGCGCGGCAGCTGCTGGAGAATGTGACCCTGAGCCCGGTGATGGGGGTGTACCTGAGCTCCCTGCGCAACGCCAAGGCGACCTTCGACGCGAACGGCCGCCAGACCACGGCGCCCGACGAGAACTACGCGCGCGAGGTGATGCAGCTCTTCAGCGTGGGCCTGGTGGAGCTCCAGCCCGATGGCACCCCCAAGGTGGACATCAACGGCGCGACCATCCCGACCTACGACAATCGCACCATCTCGGAGATGGCGAAGGTCTTCACCGGTCTGGGCTTCGCGACCAACGCAAGCGTCCCGAACTTCCGCGGCGCCCCCGTCAACTACCTCCAGCCGATGCAGTTCTATGGGGCCTTCCACGAAACGGCCGAGAAGCAGATCCTCGCCGGCCGCCGCATCCCCGCCGGGCAGAGCCCGGAGCAGGACCTGAAGGACACCCTCGACACCCTGTTCAACCACCCGAATACCGGGCCGTTCCTCTCCCGCCAGCTGATTCAGCGGCTGGTCACCTCCAACCCCAGCCCGGGCTACGTGTACCGGGTGGCGCAGGTCTTCGCCAACAACGGCGCGGGCGTGCGCGGCGACCTCGGCGCGGTGGTGCGGGCGATCCTCCTCGATTACGAGGCGCGCTCGGCCGCCGTCGCGACCACCGCCAGCTACGGCAAGCTGAAAGAGCCGCTGCTGCGGGCCACCGCGGTGCTGCGGGCCTTCGGGGGCGGCGCCAACAACGGCCGCTTCTTCATCCCGAACCCCGAAGCCACCCTCGCCCAGGCGTCCCTGCGGGCGCCGACCGTGTTCAACTTCTTCGAGCCCGACTTCGTGCAGCCCGGCCCGCTCGCGGCCGCCGGACTCGTCGCCCCGGAGTACCAGATCGTCAACGACACCACCGCCATCAGCGTGCCGAACCAGCTCTGGAACTACATCTACGCCGGCCGCACGGGCATCCCGGGCACCACCTCGGTGTTCAACCCCGCCGAGGCCACGGTCGGCATCCGCGCGGACGCCACCCTGCTCACCCTCTCGCGCTCGCCGCGGGACCTCGTCGCGCGGGCCAACCTCCTCCTCGCCGGCGGCGCCGTGCCCCGGACGCTGCAGGACCGGTTCGTGGACGCCCTCGTCGCGATGCCCGCCAACACCGGGAACACCTACGGCGGCGCCGACCTTGAGCGGGTGCGCTCCGCGATTTACCTCATCTCCACCGTCCCCCAAGGCGCCATCCAGAAATAGCCCCCCGATGAACTCCAAGACCCACGACCTCTCCCGCCGCCGGTTCGTCGGCGCCTGCTGCGCCTCCGTCGGCACCACCGGACTGCTCTCCTCGCTCGCCCAGCTCCGCCTGATGGGCGCCGCCGCCAGCCCGGACGCCCCCGCCACCCCGCCCCGCGCCGGCGCACCCGCCCCGGACTTCAAGGCCCTCGTCTGCCTTTTCTTCGCGGGTGGCAACGACGCGAACAACCTCGTGGTCCCGGCCGACAACGCCGGCTACGCCGCCTACGCCTCCGCCCGCGGCGCCCTCGCCCTGCCCCAGTCGTCCCTCCTCCCCATCGCCACCCCGGGCGGCGACGGCCGCAGCTGGGCCCTCCACCCGGCGATGACCGAACTGAAGGCCCTCTACGACGGTGGCCGCCTCGCCGTGATGGCCAACATCGGCACCCTCTCCCAGCCCCTCACCAAGGCCCTCTACAACTCCCGCCCCGACCTCCGCCCCCGCCAGCTCTTCTCCCACAACGACCAGCAGGTCGAATGGCAGACCAGCATCGCCGACCGCCCGTTCTCCGAGGTCGCCACCGGCTGGGGCGGCCGCGTGGCCGACCTGGTCGACGCCTTCAACGCCAACAACCGGATCTCGATGTCGATGACCCTCAACGGTCAGAACACGTTCCAGATCGGCCGCACGGTGCAGCAGTATGCCGTCGGCACCGGAGGCTCGGTCGCCCTCACCGGCAGCACCGGCACCCCCACCTCGGTCAACGGCGTCCGCACCTCCGCCCTGAACGACGCCCTCGCCGTCCAGAACGCCAACCTGCTCGAAACGGCCTTCGGCGGCCTCACCAGCCGCGCCCTCGGCACCAGTTCGCTGCTCTCGTCCGTCATCACCGGCAACAGCCCCTTCGCCGCCGCCTTCAACGGGGTGAACACCAGCCTCGGCCAGCAGCTCCATATGGTCGCCCGCCTGGTCAACGCCCAGGGCCAGCTCAACCTGAAGCGCCAGATCTTCTTCGTGCGCATCGGCGGCTTCGACCTCCACGACAACCAGGTCGTCCTCGGCAACACCGCCAACGGCGCCCACAGCAACATCCTCCGGGACATCAGCCGCTCCCTCGCCGCCTTCAACCAGGCGATGAACCAGATCAGCGCCCAGAATCAGGTCACGGTCTTCACCGCCTCGGACTTCGGCCGGACATTCAACACCAACGGCGACGGCTCCGACCACGGCTGGGGCAGCCACCACCTAGTGCTGGGCGGGGCCGTCCGCGGCGGCGCGATGTACGGCCAGATGCCCGTGCAGGTCCTCGGCGGACCCGACGACAGCGGCGGCCGCGGCACCTGGATCCCCACCACCAGCGTGGACGAATACGCGGCCACCCTCGCCCGCTGGTTCGGCGTCAGCGCCACCAACCTCCCGACGATCTTCCCCAACCTCGGCCGCTTCGCCCGCCCCGACCTTGGGTTTATGACCGCCTGAGCCGGGAAGGCTTGGTCGCCGCCCCGGGGCGCCCAAAACCCGCTCGCCAACCCCCGGGGGGCGGGGCTTCCTTGCGCCGATGAGCTCCGCCCCCGCGCCCGCCGGCCTGCCCAAGCCCTCGCCCGGCCAGCCCTGCCCCTGCGGCACCGGGCGCTCCTTCGAGCACTGCTGCGGCCCGCGGCTGGACGGCTCCGCGCCCGCCGGCAACGCCGAGGAACTGATGCGCTCGCGCTTCACCGCCCACGTCGCCCGCGACTGGCGCTACCTGCACGAGACCTACCGGCCCACTTCCCGGAAACCCTACGTGGAGGAGACCGACGTCGCCGAGATCGCCTGGACCCGCCTCGTCATCCACCAGCACGAGCCGGGACCGACGCCGGACACCGCCTGCGTGGACTTCACGGCCCATTTCGCCACCGAACAGGGTGAGCAGGCGATGCACGAGAAGTCCGCCTTCGCCCGGATCGACGGCCGCTGGCTGTTCACCCGGACCGTGCGCAACGGCCCCGCTCCGGCCAAGCCCGCCGCCCCCCGCGTCGGCCGCAACGAACCCTGCCCCTGCGGCAGCGGCCGCAAGTTCAAGCACTGCTGCGGCGCCTGACGCCCCCCTTTCCCCGATGCCCCACCCCACCCCCCGCCGCTCCTTCCTCCGCACCGGGCTGGCCGGCGCGCTCGCCGCCGGGGTCGCCCCCCGCTTCCTGGCCGCCCGCCTCCTCGGCGCGGCCGCCCCCTCCGGCAAGCTCACCCTCGGCTGCATCGGGGTCGGCGCCCACGGCTTCGGGGTGAACCTCAACCAGTTCCTCCAGGAGGACGATTGCCGCATCGTCGCGGTCTGCGACGTCTTCGCGGACCGCCGCCAGCGCGCCCGGGAGGCCGTCGACCGCCACCACGGGGGGCCCGGCTGCGCCGAGTTCCGCGATTTCCGGGCCCTGATCGCCCGGCCGGACATCGACGCCGTGGTCATTTCCACCCCGGACCATTGGCACGTGCCGATGGCGCTGCTCGCCCTCGCCGCCGGCAAGGCCGTCTTCTGCGAGAAACCCACCCTCACCATCGCGGAGGGCCGCGCCCTCGCCGACGCCGTCGCGCGCCGCCCCGGGGCCTTCTTCGCCACCGGCCTCGAGGACCGCGCCGTGATCCAGTACCACAAGCTGGCCGAGGTGGTCCGCAACGGCGGCATCGGCCGCCTGCGCCGCATCCAGGTCGGCCTGCCCGTCAAACCCCTCTTCCCGCTCGAGGCACCCGCCCCCGTCCCGGAGGGCCTCGATTACGAGCTCTGGCTCGGGCCCGCGCCCTTCCGGCCCTATTCCCCCACCCTCACCGACGCCCAGTGCTGGCGCCAGATCCGCGACTTCTCCGGCGGCTCCCTCACCGACTGGGGCGCGCACCTCGTCGATACCGCGCAGGTCGCCGCCGGCGTGGAGGATACCGGGCCCGTGGCGGTCCGGGGCAAGGGCGAGTTCCCGACCGGGGCCTTTAACACCACCGCCCGCACCTACGAGCTCGAATTCACCTACGCGAACGGGGTCGTCCTCACGGTCGGCGCCAGCCAGCCCTCCATCCGCCTCGAGGGCGACGCGGGGTGGGTCGGCAACCGCGGCTGGCTGGGCCGCCTCGAGGGCAGCGATCCGAACGTCTTCCGCCAGACCTGGGCCCCGGAGGTGAACCGCCTCTGGCCGCGCCGCCCGCGCGAGCACCGCGACTTCCTCGACTCCCTCCGCGCCGGCCGGGCGCCGATGTACCCGGCGGAGGCGCTGCACCGCCTCAGCACCACCCTCCACCTCGGCGCGATCGCGATGGAGCTCGGCCGCCCGCTGCGCTGGGACCCGGCCGCGGAACGCTTCCTCGACGACCCGGCGGCCGACGCCCTCCGCGCCCGGAAATCGCGGGACGACTGGCAGCGCCGCGGCTGAACCCGCCGTGACTCCCTCCGACTACATCCGCCGCCACCCGGAGCGGTTGCTCGCCCGCCTGCGGCACCTCGTCGGAATTCCGACGGTGAATCCACCCGGTGATCACTACGGGGCCATCACGGCGTGGCTGCAGCGGGAACTGGGCGCCGTGGGCTGCCCGGCCAAGCGTTACCCGATCCCGGACCGCCTGCTGCGGCAGGTGCTGCCGCCCGCGCAGCACGGTTTCCCGCGCTACAACGTCCTCGGCCGCCGCCGGGCCGGCGCGGGCGCGAAGACCCTGCATTTCAACGCGCATTACGACGTCGTCCCCGTCTCCGGGCGCTGGCGGCACGGCGACCCCTTCAGCGGCAAGGAGGCCGGCGGCTGGATCTACGGCCGGGGCACCGCGGATATGAAGGGCTCGATCGCGAGCCTGCTGCTGGCCCTGGAGGCCCTGCAGGCCACCGGGACCGCCCCGCGGCTGAACGTCGAGGTCTCGTTCACGGCCGATGAGGAGACGGATTCCGCGCTGGGGGCCGGCTGGCTGGTGCAACACGCGCCGATCGCGCCGGACTATGCGGTCGTGATGGAGGGGGGCGAGGGGCGGAACATCTGCTGCGGCCACAACGGCACCCTGTGGTTCGAGGTCGAGGTGCGGGGTCGCGCGGCGCACGGCTCGACGCCCGAGAAGGGCGTGAACGCCCTCGTGGGGATGGCCGCGCTAGTGGGCCGGTTCGCGGATTACGAGCGGCGCCTCGCAGGCCGCACCTGGCGCACCCCAGAGGGCCGGACCATGCGGCCGACCGTGAACCTCGGCGGCGTCTTCCACTGCGGGGAAGGGGCCAAGATCAACACCGTGCCGGCGCACGCCAGCTTCACCGTCGACCGGCGCGTGCTGCCGGTGGAGGACCACGCCGCCGCCGAGCGCGAGTTCCGGGCCTTCGTCCGGCAGGCGGCCCAAGGCCTGCCCGCCGGGACGGTGCGCGTCCGCAAGCTGGCCGAGAACTTCGCCTGCTTCAGCCCGCCCACCCACCCGTTCTTCGCGGCGATGGCGGGCTGCGTCCGGCGCGTCCGCGGCGCGCCCACCCGGTTCAACGTCTCCACCGGGTTCAACGATATGCACTTCTTCGCCCACCACCGTCACATCCCCACCCTCGGCTACGGCCCGGGCGGCGAGAACTGCCACGCGGTGGACGAGCGGGCGAAGGTGCGGGAACTGCTCGCCAGCGCCCGCATCTACGCGGAACTGATGACCACCTTCGCCGGCTGAGCCGGGCGGGGAGGCGGCGCGCCCGGCCGGGTCAGCCCTTGAGCCCCTGGCGGACCATCGCCACGGCGATCGCGGCCAGCAGCATCGAGATGATCTTGGAGACCGCCCTCAGCGCCGTGGGGCCGACGAGGCGGCCGAGGCGTTCGCTCTGGGTGAACGCCAGCGCCACCAGGACCAGGTTCACGCCCAGCGCCGCCAAGGTCACCCCGTAGCCGACCGAGCCGGCCAGCACCAGCAGCGTCGCGATCAGGGCCGGCCCGGCGATGAGCGGCATCCCCAGCGGCACCACGCCGCAATCCTCGGTGGGCTCCGGGTCCGCCCCGGAATGGGCGAGGTCGCGCGCCGCGAGCAAAAACAGGATCAGCCCGCCGGCCACCTGGAAGTCGTGCACCGAGATGCCCAGCGCCGCGAAGATGCTGGCCCCGAGGAACAGGAAAAGCAGCGCCACGCCGCCACCCGTGAGCGTTGCCTGCAGCGCCACGCGCCGCCGTTGCAGGGGCGTCAGGCCGCGGCCGAGCACGAGGAAGATCGCCGCCAGCCCGATCGGGTCGATCGCCACGAACAGCGGGATGAATGCCTGCAGGAATGGCGCGGACCACGCTTCCATCCCCCACCCAATGCCCGGTCACGCCCCGGCGCAAACCGTGAAATGCCCTTGTCTTCCCCGCCGGCCCGCGGGCAACGTCCGCGCCTTCCGCCGCCCCCGCCCAATGAAGATCAATAACCGCCTCACCGCCAAGGCCCTCCTCCCGAAGACCGACCGCGTGTTCGAGCTCGCCGGCCGCAAGATCCGCGCCCTCGACGCCGCCTGGGACCCCGCCAAGGGCACCCCGGTCTTCACCTGGAAGGGACAGTACACCTCCCGCGGCTGGACCGAGTGGACGCAGGGCTTCCAGTTCGGGATGGCGTTCCTGCACTTTGACGCCACCGGCGACGAGGAGCTCCTCCGCCTCGGGCGCGAGAAGACCGTCCGCCATATGGCCTCCCACGTCTCGCACGTGGGCGTCCACGACCACGGCTTCAACAACGTCTCCACCTATGGCAACCTCCGGCGCCTGATCCTCGAGGGCCGCCTCCCCGCGGACCAGCGCGAGGTCGACTACACCGAGATCGCCCTGAAGGCCTCCGGCGCCGTCCAGGCCGCCCGATACGTCCCGACCGCCTACCGCCAGCCCTGGTCGCCCCTCGCGGGTGCGGCGGGCGTCGCTCCCTCAGGGTACGTTTATTCCTTCAACGGGCCCCAGTCCCTCTTCGCCGACACCATCCGCTCGATGCGGTCCCTCGTCGTGGCCCACCAGCTGGGGCACGTCCTGATGGG
>VHCY01000058.1 GCA_016871595.1 Verrucomicrobiota bacterium | reverse complement strand
TCCACCCTGCGCTGCTGCGAGGCCGCGGACGCCATCCTCTTCGGCTCGGTCGGCGGGCCCAAGTGGGAGAACCTCCCGCCCAAGGAACAGCCGGAGCGCGCCGCCCTCCTCCCGCTGCGCAAGCATTTCACCCTTTTCGCCAACCTCCGGCCCGGCCTCCTCTACCGCGAGCTGACCGACGCCTCCCCGCTCAAGACCGAGCGCATCCCGCAGGGCATCGACATCGTCTGCATCCGCGAGCTCACCGGCGGCCTCTACTTCGGCCAGCCCAAGGCGACCACCACCCTGCCCGATGGTGACGTCCAGGCCGTGGACACGATGGTTTACCGCCGGTCGGAGATCGAGCGCATCCTGGACGTCGCCATCACCGCCGCCCGCGGCCGCCGGAGGAAGCTCTGCTCGGTGGACAAGGCCAATGTGCTCGAGACTTCCGTGCTCTGGCGCCGGACGGCGACCGAGTACGTCGCCCGCCACGCCCCGGACATCACCCTCAGCCATATGTACGTCGACAACGCGGCGATGCAGCTGGCCCGGGACCCGAACCAGTTCGACGTGTTCGTGACCGAAAATATGTTCGGCGACATCCTCTCCGACGAGATGGCCGTGATCTGCGGCTCCCTCGGGATGCTCTCCTCGGCCTCCCTTGGCGCCGGCCGCAACTCGCTGGGCCTGCCCTTCGGACTGTACGAGCCCGCCGGCGGCACCGCCCCCGACATCGCGGGCAAGGGCATCGCGAACCCCTGCGCGCAGATCCTCTCGGTCGCCCTGATGCTCCGCTTCAGCTTCGGCCTCGAGGCCCCGGCCCGCCGCATCGAGGCCGCCGTCCGCGCGGCCGTCACCGGCGGCACCCGCACCGGCGACATCGCCTTCGGCCGGACCAGCGTCGGCACCCGCGCGATGGCTGACGCCGTCATCGCCGCCCTCGGCTGACCCGCGCCCGGACCCGCCGAACCCACTCCCGCCCCCGCTATGACTTCCGCCGAGATCCGCCAGAGCTTCCTCGATTTCTTCGCGCGCCAGGCGCACACGATCGTCCCGTCGTCGCCGCTGCTGCCGGACTCCCCGGGGCTCCTCTTCACTAATGCGGGGATGAACCAGTTCGTGCCCATCTTCCTCGGGGACCGGGCGCCGGACGTGTCCCGTTGGGCGGGCGTGCGCCCCGGCCGCGACACCCGCGCCGCCGACACCCAGAAGTGCATCCGCGCGGGCGGGAAGCACAACGACCTCGAGGACGTCGGCTTCGACACCTACCACCACACGATGTTCGAGATGCTGGGGAACTGGTCCTTCGGCGATTACTTCAAGCGCGAGTCGATCGAGTGGGGCTGGGAACTGCTCACCCGCGTGTGGGGGATCCCGCCGAAGCGCCTGTTCGCCACCGTCTACGCGCCGGACAAGGCCAAGGGCGACCCCGCCGACTTCGACCAGGAGGCGCACGACATCTGGGCCGCGATCTTCCGCCGCGAGGGCCTCGATCCGGCCGTGCACATCGTCAACGGCAACAAGAAGGACAATTTCTGGATGATGGGCGACACTGGCCCCTGCGGCCCGTGCTCGGAGATCCACTTCAACCTCCTGCCCGCGGACGAGGAAGCCCCCGGACGCCGGCTCGTGAACGCCGGCAGCCCGCGCTGCATCGAGATCTGGAACCACGTCTTCATCCAGTTCAACGCCAACGCCGACGGCACCTTCTCGCCGCTCGCGGCCAAGCACGTCGACACCGGGATGGGCTTCGAGCGCGTCGCCGGCATCCACGCCACCACGGGTGGCTTCCGCGATTTCAGCCGCGATCCCTCCAACTACGCCGCCGACGTTTTCGCCCCGCTGCTCGCCAAGGTGGCCGCTTTGTCCGGCCGCACCTACCAGGGCACCGTGCCCGCGGCGCGCGAGGGTTTGACCGAGCAGGAGCGCACCGACGTCGCCTTCCGCGTGCTCGCCGACCACGCGCGCTGCGTCAGCTGCGCCATCGCCGATGGGATTCTGCCCGGCAACGAGGGCCGCAACTACGTCATCCGCCGCATCCTCCGCCGCGGCATCCTCTACGGCCGCAAGCTGGGCCTCACGGGCGGCTTCTTCGAACAGCTCGTCGCCCCGGTCGTGACCTCCCTCGGGACCGTCTTCCCCGAGCTGACCCAGCAGCAGGAGATCATCCGCCGGGTCATCCGGGCTGAGGAGGAGAGCTTCGGCCGCACCCTGGACAAGGGCCTCGGGCGCTTCCAGGACGCCGCCGCCCAGACCGCGGGCAAGGTGTTTCCCGGGCACGAGGCGTTCGTGCTCTACGACACCTACGGCTTCCCGCTCGATATGACCCAGCTGCTCGCGACGGAACGCGGGCTCAGCGTCGACGTTGCCGGGTTCGAAGCCGAGATGAACCGCCAGCGCGAGCGCGGACGGGCGGCACAGCGTCGCGAGGTGATCGTCGCCGCCACCGAGGGCGCCGACGCCCCCGCGGCCGCTCCCACCCGTTTCACCGGCTACACCTCGCGGCGGGAAAACGCGCGGGTGCTGGAGGTGGTCCGCTCCGGCGAGGATGCCTTCGTCGCGTGTGATTGCTCCCCCTTCTACGCCGAGATGGGCGGACAGGCCGGGGACGCGGGCACGCTCATCCTCGCGGGCACCGTCATCCCGGTCTCCGACTGCGTGAAGGACAAGGCTGGTCGCCACCTGCACAAGGTGCCCGCCGAGGCCGCCGCCGCCCTGCGTCCCGGGTCGGAGGTGGAACTCGCGGTCGACCCGGCGCGCCGGCGCGCGATCAGCCGCCACCACTCGGCGGCGCACCTGATCCACTGGGCGTTGCGGCGCACGATCGGCACGCACGTGCGGCAGGCCGGCACCTCCAAGACGCCGGACCGGATGCGGTTCGACTTCTCCCACTTCGAGGCGCTGACCCCGGAGCAGCTGCGTGAGGTGGAGCGGCTAGTGAACGAGCGCGTGATCGAGAACGCGAAGGTCGAGTCCTACGAGACCGACTTTGACCGCAAGCCCGAGGGCACCCTCGCCTTCTTCGGCGAAAAGTACGGCAAGGTCGTCCGCGTGGTGGACATCGGTGGCTACAGCCGCGAGCTCTGCGGCGGGACCCACGTCGCCGCCACCGGGGAAATCGGCCTGATCAAGGTCGTCGCGGAAATGGCCATTGCGGCCGGCACCCGGCGCATCGAGGCGGTGGCCGGCGCCCCCGCGCTGGACCTGCTCGCGACCCGCGAGGCGGCGCTCGGCGCCGTCAACGCCCGCTTGAACGCGGGCGCGCACGACGTCGCGCAGAAGCTCGATTCCCTGCTCGCCCACCAGCGCGAGCTTGAGAAACGGCTGCGCGCCCACGAGCAGCGGGCCGCGGCGGCCCTGGCGACGGAGCTCGCCGGCCGCGCCGTGGAGCGCGACGGCCTGCGTCACGTCTCGGCGGTCGTGCCGGCTGAGAACCCGGAAGCCCTGCGGACGCTGGGATCCCAAGTCCTCGGGCTCCTTGGGGAAGGCGTCGTGCAACTCGGCGCCGTCCTCGGGGACAAAGCCAGCCTCGTCGCCTACTGCTCGCCGCGCGCGATCGCCGCCGGCCACCAGGCCGGCAAGATCATCGCCCAGCTGTCCGCTCGCATCGGCGGCAAGGGCGGGGGCAAACCCGACTTCGCGATGGGCGGCGGCAAGGACGCCGCAAAGTTGGCCGAGGCCTTGGCTGGCACCGGGGCATGATCCTCGACCTCCGACCGCTAGCCCAGGACCTGGCGCAGCGCGCCGGGGACTTGCTGCATCCCGTCCCGAACCGGAACGAGGCGAGAAGGCTGCTGCTGGAGGAGATCGAGTTGGAATACCCGGCGCTGGGGGCCGCCCAGCGCGCGCAGGTCGTGGATTGGACCCTCGCTTGGCTGGAGGCGGACGACTTCTTCGGTGTCGAGTACGTGGGGAATGCCTTCGCCGCTTCCGGCGAGGCGGACGATACGGATTAAAGTCCCCGGCGACGTTCTAGGGGAAGGTATCGGCCTTGGCCTGGCGGCTACGTAGTTCCCACCCGCCCGGACTCGGATGCTACTCAGCCCGGCAACGCGGCGCTGGGTAGCCGCTCGGCTTGTCGGCTGCCCCCCCTAGTCGAGAATCACGACATGGAATCCGTGCTGAACATCCTCCGCGAGACCGCCGCCGCGATCACCCTCTGGCGCCTCGATCTGGCGGTATTCCTTCTGACCGCCCTCGTCATCGCCTGGCGCCACGCGCGCCTCCGCCGCCGGGAAAGTCCGGACATCCCACCCCCTCCTCGGAGCCTGCTGCTGATGCTGATCCCGCTCCTCGGCTTGGGCGCGGCGGAAGCGGCGACCCATCTGATGGCGGGCCTCCCGGCGTTCAAGAGTCTCGCCCTGCACACCCTGCTGCTGGTCTTCACCGGTTGGTTGTTCCATGAGCGGCTGGCGCGCGCGCGCGTCCGGGGCAAGGTCAAGCAGCTGAGCGCCCACGCGACCGGTCTCGCCGGAGAACTGGAGAAGTCCCGCGCGGCTGCCGCGGGCGCCGACCGCAGCAAGCAGGAGTTCCTTTCCCTGGTCAGCCACGAGCTTTGCACCCCGATCACCGCGATCGGCGGCCTGACCCGCGCGCTGGGTGAGGCGGGCTTGCCGCCAGAGGCGCAAACCCTCGTCCGGCACCTCGCGCGGGAGGAGGTGCGCCTCGCCGGCCTGATCGACGACCTGCTTGATTTTATCCGCCTCGAAAGCGGCCGGCTCGAGCTTCGCCGGGCCACCTTCTGCCCCGTGGAGTCGGCCCGCCAGGCTCTCGGGGGCGTCGCGGGGACCGCCGAGGCCAAGCACCTTGAGCTGCGCTTCGAGGCGCAATTCTCCGCGCCGCTGCAGCTTGAAGGCGACGAAGGCCGCTACCGCCGCATACTCGGGGCGCTGCTGGACAACGCCGTCAAGTTCACCCCCAAGGGCACGGTCTCGCTCCTGATGTCTTGGGAGGAACCGCAGCGTGCCGGCGGCCGCGGCCGGCTCTGCATCCATGTGGAAGACACCGGGCCGGGGATCCCGTCCGCCCAGCTAGACCGGCTCTTCTCCCCGTTCAGCACGCTCAATCCGGCGCACAACCGTGAGCACCGCGGGTGCGGGCTTGGGCTGGCGGTGAGCCGCCGGCTGGTGCAGCTGATGGGCGGCACCCTCACCTGCGAGAGCCAGCCGGGGAAGGGATCCGTCTTCCGCGCAGAGCTGCCGCTCCCGCAAGCCGCCGCGGCCAGCCCGGCCCCGGTGTCAGTCCAAGGTCGGGGGCGCATGCTGGTCGTCGACGACCTCGAAGCCAGCCGCCTCGTCGTCTGCCTTAGCCTGCGCCGGCACGGGTTCGAGGCGGACGCCGTCGCCAGCGGCGAGGAGGCCCTCGCCCGCCTCGCGCAGTCAAAATACGACGCCGTCCTGCTCGATATCCACATGCCTGGGATGGGCGGCTACGAGACCTGCCGCCGGATCCGCCAGCTGGAGGCCGGTGGCCGGCGGACACCCGTCATCGCGCTTACGGCGAGCATCTCCCGGCAGACCTTCGGGGGCTGCGTGGACGCTGGGATGGACGCACAGCTGCAGAAGCCCCTCGATTGCGCCCGGCTCAGCCGCCTGCTCGCCGAGCGCCAGGCTGAGAACGGCGCGCCGGGTCCGGCGTCGCGCTGAACCCGCCGCTCAACCGCCGCCCGCCGGCGGCGCCCCGCGCGTCTGGTCCCAGACGGGCAACGCCGTGGGGAGAAACGCCTCGAGGTCGGCGATGCGGCGTTCGTCGGCCGGGTGCGTGGAGAGGAAGGCGGGCGTCCGCGGCCCTTGGGCGGACGCCTGCTTGCGCTCCGCCATCTTGCGCCAGAAGGAAACCGCTCCTCGCGGGTCGTAACCCGCCCGCGCGGCGTAGAGCATTCCCATCCGGTCGGCCTCGCTCTCGTTGGCCCGGGAGTGCGGGAGCACCCGCAGCAGCGTGGTACCGCCCCCGTACGCTAGGGCGAAGAGGTCGCGCATCTGCGGGTCATTGGTCTTCGCTTCTACCGCGAGCGAGCCGGCGATGCCGACCCCGGCGATCACCATCGCCTCGGACATCCGCTCGGCGCCGTGGCGCGCCACCACGTGCCCGATTTCGTGCCCCATCACCGTCGCCAGTTCCGCGTCGCTCTCGGCCAGCTCCAGCAGCCCCGTGTACACCCCGACTTTCCCGCCCGGGAGCGCGAACGCGTTGAGCTCCTTCGAGTCAAAAACGACGAACTCCCAGCGGGCGCCCGGCAGCGCCTCGCCCACCACGGCGGCGAGCCTCTGCCCCACGCGCTGGACCCGGGCGTTGGCGCCCGGATCGGTGGCGACCCTCTCCTTCCGGCGGATCTGCTGGAAAGACTCGGCGCCCAACTGCGCCTCCTGGCCCTGGGACAGCAGGACCAGCGACCGACGGCCCGTGACGGGATTCGTGTAGCAGCCGGAGAGCAGGAGCAGACCAGCGAGCAGCGGAAGGCCAAGGAGCGGGTTCATCAGGGCGTTCCGGGACGAAAGGTGGCGGAGGGCTCCAGCGGCGCAAACGAGCTCACGCCCGCCTCGGTCCCAGCGTGCGCGTCCAGACGGCGTGTACCCCCACCCCGGCGGCCATCAGGCAGAGTCCACCGGCCGCCGCGGCGGCGTCGCCGGCAAAACCGCTTGCCAAGCCCGCGAGGACGTAGACCAGCATCAGGATTACCGGCCAAGGGTAGAAGGGCATCGCAAACACCGCGGGACGTCCCCGGCGGCGAGCCAGAATCGCCGCGAACGCGACCAGGCCGTAGATAGGCAGGAAGCCGAGGATCATGTAGCGCGTGAGGGTCTCAAACCCGCCCCCCGAGGCGATGTACGCCGCCGTCAGCCCCCCGTACGCCAGTGTCGCGACCCACGGGGTGGCCCAAGCCGGGTGCACGCGCGCCGCGATGCGGAAGAACTGCCCCTCCTCCGCGAGCGCGAAGAAGATCCGGGGGTTGCAGAGCAGCGAACTGAACACCGTGCTCGCCGCGCTGCAGGCGACGAAGACCGTGACCACCCGGCTGGCCTCGGCCCCGAGCACGCGCTCCATCGCGGTCGCGGCGAGCGCGGGGGAGGTCCCCACCTGCGCCGGGGACAACGCGTGGAGGAAGCCGATGTTCACCGCGAGGTAGACCGCGAGAATGATGCCCATCCCGAGCAGCGTCGCGCGCGGCAGGTTGCGCCCCGGATCCCGGACCTCCCCGGCTACCAGCGCTAGGCCATCCCAACCGTCGTACGCGAACATCGTCGCCACCACCGCCAGACCGAAGCCCACCCAGAGCGAGTCCGGCACCGGCAGCCCGGCCGCCGCGGCGGCCGGGGCCGCGGCGCCGTCGCCCGCGAAGCAGAGCACCACCACGGTGCCCAGGGCGCTGACTTTGAAGATCCCCACGCCCCCCACGATCCGCGCGACCACCCGCCCGGAACGCATCGCCAGCAACGTGATGCCGCCCACCCAGGACACGCCCACCGCGGTTTGCACCCCGGAGGACCAGCCCAAAATCGCCCCCAGGTTCCGCACGCTAACCAGCGTGATCGCCGCGGTCGCGAGCGGGGCGAGGAAAAGCGCGGTCCAGCCATAGACGAAGGCCGCGCGCGCGCCGTAGGCTTCCCTCAGGAACACGGTGGTCCCACCCGAACGCGGAGTCCGCGCCGCCAGTTCCGCCATCACCAGCGCCCCGCAGACCGCCACCACCGCGCCGACCAGCCAGGCCGTGTAACCCAACGCGACCGAGCCCGTGTTGCGCAGCACGACGCCGGGCGACTGCAGAATCCCCACGCCGATGGTATAGGTGACGAGCAGCAACGCCCCGTTCCAGACGCCCAGATGACGAGGCAGGCGACTCGGGTCCGGGGCGGTGGGTGGGGCGGGGGCCATCGAACCGGACCCTGCCGGCCGCGGCCCCGGGCTCAAGGCCAATCCCGGGCCGGCACAATTGACGTTGGCGCCGACCCGAGGCGACGCCTCACTCCCGGGATGCAAACCCGCCGCCTCGGCCCCTCCGACCTGAACCTCACTCCGCTCGGCTTCGGCGCCTGGGCCATTGGTGGCGGCGGGTGGGCGTTCGGCTGGGGCGGCCAAGACGACCGCGATAGCATCGCGGCGATCCACGAGGCCCTGGACGCCGGGATCAACTGGATCGACACCGCCGCCGTGTATGGTCTCGGGCATTCGGAGGAGGTCGTCGCGCGCGCCCTGGATGGCATGCGGGAACGGCCGTACGTGTTCACCAAGTGCGGACGGGTGTGGAACGAAAAACGCGAGATCGGCAAGAGCCTACGCGCCGACAGCGTGCGCCGCGAATGCGAGGCGAGCCTGCGGCGCCTGCGCGTCGAGACCATCGACTTGTACCAGATTCACTGGCCCGAGCCGGACGACCAGATCGAGGAGGGTTGGGCGGAGGTCGCGAAACTGCGGCAGGAGGGCAAGGTGCGCTGGATCGGCGTCTCCAACTTCAACGCAGCCCAGCTCCGCCGCGCCGCCGCGATCGCGCCCGTCTGCTCCCTGCAGCCGCCCTACTCCCTCCTGCGCCGCGACATCGAGCCAGAGATTCTGCCCCACTGCCAACGCGAGGGAATCGGCACGCTGGTTTACTCCCCGATGCAGTCCGGACTGCTGACCGGCGCCTGGACGCACGAGCGGCTCGCAGCGCTGCCCGCCGACGACTGGCGCCGCGAAAAGAACCGGCACTTCCAGGAGCCGCTGTTCTCGCGCAATCTGCGCTGCGTCGACGTCCTGCGCGAAATCGGCCGCCGCCACGGCGCCACCCCGGGACAAGTGGCATTGGCATGGACGCTGCGTCACCCCGCCGTCACCGCCGCGATCGTCGGCGCCCGCCGCCCCGGCCAGATCCGCGAACTGATTCCGGCGGCCGCACTGCGTCTCACGTCCGACGACCTGGCGGAAATCGACCGCTTCCTTGCCGCCAACCCGGAGTGAACGGACTGGTTCGCAATCCGCTTTGATTCCTGGATTTGCCCGAGTCCGGCCTGGAGCCGAGTGCTTTGGTAAATTTCTTGTCAAAGGCCGGACCCGGCGGAATCCAGCTGGACCGCAGGCGGCAACTACGCGGTCACAGGGGTGAAACCACGTACCGTGCGGACCTAGACGCCGCCATCATCCCCCTCCCCGCCCCGATGAACCCGACTTCCCCCGCCCCCACCCCAGCGCCGCTCGGTCGCCGCACCTTCCTGGGGGGGCTCGGCACCCTTGCCGCGGCCGCCTCGCTCGTTTCCCACTCCGCCACCGCCGCCCCGCCCCAAAACGTCGCGCTGGCGAACCTGCTCCGCGGCCTCCCGACCAACCGCCAAGGCAATGCGCTGCGCGTCCGCATCAATGCGGCGATTGAACTGCTGGGGGACAGGATCCCCGTGGCTCATCCGGTCAACGCGGACGAGAGCCTCGCCGGCTTCCCGGGCAACTTCTCCAAGGCGCTCCCCCACGACGCGCAGGGCCGCGTCGTGCCCGCCGCCTACTCCGCCCTGCGGCAGGCGTGCACCACCGGGGCCGAGGCTGACTTTGCCGCCGTGCCGCTGGGGGGCACGGTGAAACTCGCGAACCCGCAGGCCGGCTGGAGCTACCTGATGGAGGGCTGTGATCCGTTCGACCTCACGATGCGCGCGGCGCCCGCCTTTCCGTCCGCGGAGACGGCCGGCGAGATGGTCGAATGTTACTGGCACTCCGTCCTGCGCGATCTCCCGTTCGCTGACTACGCGACGTCCAGCGCGGTACTCGACGCGTGCGCGGACCTGTCGCGGCTAAGCGATTTCCGCGGCCCTAAATACGGCTCGACGGTGGTGCCGGACACCCTCTTCCGCGCCAGCATTGCCGGCAACCTCACCGGACCCTACATCTCGCAGTTCCTCTTCAAGCCGATCCCGACCGGTCCGGTCACCTATGACCAGAAGTACCCCGTGCCCGCACCGGGCGCGGACTTCCTCACCACCGAAGCGGATTGGCTGGCGGTGCAGAACGGCGCTACCCGCTCCGGCCCGGCCGTGAGCGGCCCCGTCTACCTGCGCAACGGTCGCGACCTCGGCGAATTCGTCCACAAGGACTACTCCTACCAGGCCTTCCTCAACGCGGCGCTGATTCTCCTGGGGAGCGGCACCCGACGGAACCCGGGCAACCCGTATCTCGTGAAGACCGCGGAGGCCCCTTTCGCCACTTTTGGTGGCCCGCACATCCTCGACCAAGTCGCCCGCATCGCGGTCGACGCGTTGCGCGCCGCGTGGACCCAGAAGTGGGCCTTCCACCGCCGCCTGCGCCCGGAGGAATATGCCCAGCGCGTCCACCGCCGCCTGACGGCGGGGCAGGCCTTCCCCGTTCACGCCGACGTGCTGAGCTCGCCTGTCCTGCCCCAGGTGTGGGCGCGACAAGGCTCGTACCTGCTGGCGCAAGGCTACGCCGAGGGTTGCCCCACGCACCCCGCCTACCCGTCGGGCCACGCCACGATCGCGGGTGCCTGCGTCACCGTGCTGAAGGCGTTCTTCGACTCGACCGCCGTGATCAGCAATCCCGTGGTCGCGAGCCGGGATGGCACCGCGCTGCTGCCCTACACCGGCCCCGCCCTGACCGTGGGCGGCGAGCTCAACAAGCTTGCGGCCAATATGTCCATCGGCCGGAACCTTGCCGGCGTGCATTGGCGCTCCGACGCGATCGAGGGGATCCTGCTCGGGGAACAGGTCGCCCTCGAGTACCTGCGCTGCTCCGATTTCCTTTGGAATGAAACGTTCGCCGGCAGCGCCCTCGTCACCTTCGGGGGCACCTCGGTGATCGTCTGATCCCCGCCGGAAACCGCCGCCGACCCCCGCCGTCCCGTCCGGACCGCGCGTGGTCGGCGGTCGCGTTTGCGGACCTCACGCGCGCGCCTGCAGTCGACCCGGCGCGCCGCGCGGCTGCCCCCGCCGGTCTCGGGACGCGTCGTCCACCCGCGGCGCAAAACTTCAATCCGCCGGGGCTCCGGGACACGTCCGGCTTGGCTTCAGCGGTGAGAAACCTCAACTTTCCCGAAGCGAACTCTCATTTTGGGCGGGGACCCGATCTGCTACCCTGCGCCCGTCCTCCGGAAAACCCCTTCCTTCCCGTGATGCCCCGCCCCGCCCGCCCCACCCTGCTCCTGCCCGCGCTCCTCCTTGCCGCCGCCGGCCCCGCCGGGGCTCAGGTCCGTCCGCCCGCCCCCGCCGCGCCTCCCCCGTCCGCCGAAGAGGTGCGCGTGATGTCCGAGTTCAAGGTGTTCGACAAGAAGCCCGTGCCGTTCACGGACGCCAATATGGACATCCCGCGCGGGATCAACGATGTCCAGGCCTACTACATCCTGAGCGCGGAGGAGATCGAGTCCTCCGGCCGTAACGACCTCGACGAGGTGCTGCGCGACAGCCTGACGCAGAACTCCGTGATGGAGATGAACGCGCAGATCGACCCGAGCGCGCTCACCAACCAGCTGGGCGCATCGAGTTCCATCAATCTCCGCGGGCTGGGCGCGGCGCAGACGCTGATCCTGATCAACGGCCAGCGCACCTCGAACCTCGCGAACCGCGGCGTGACCTTCCAGCCGGACGTGAACGGCATCCCGCTGGCGGCGGTCGAGCGCGTGGAGGTGCTCCCCGGCAGCGCCTCGGCGCTCTACGGCGGCACCGCGGTGGGGGGCGTCGTGAACGTGATCCTCAAGCGGAGCTACACCGGCGGCCAGGTCTCGGCCAGCTACCAGAACACCTTCGACACCGATGCCCCCATCCGGACGGTGAGCGGGATCTACGGCTTCTCCGTGGGGAGGCGGACCCACGTGACGGTCAGCGGCAGCTACTCCGACGGGAAGCCGCTGCGGCTGAAGGACCGTCCGTTCCTGATGGAGAACTTCCGGCGCGCGGTGGCGAACAGCCCGGCCACGTTCTACTCGCCGACCGCCACCTTCACGAGCGGGGCGACCCCCAACATCGTGCTGAACAACGCCGCGGTGAACGGCTTCGCCAACGCGCAGACGGCGACCCTGACCCTCAAGTCCACGGGCCAGCCCCTCAATTCCCGCCTCACCCACATCCCCTACGGCACCTCGGCCTCCACCCCGCGCGCGACCCTCGACGCCGGCCTGCTCGCCAACGCCGGCCGCTACAACCTCGACTTCGCCCCGAGCGTGTGGCGCGGCCTCGAGAGCACCCTGGTCCACGTCCCCCGCAAGGAGGCCCTGATGGCGCGCGTCGACCACCAGGTGAACTCCCGGCTGAGCCTCTTCGCCGACTTCGCCTTCAACCGCAGCGCGACTCTCGAAGCCCGCTGGGTCCCGCTTGGCAACGGCGCCTACCAGTTCGCCGTGCCCGGCAACTCGCCCGCGAACCCGTTCCGCGAGAACGTGTTCGTCAGCCTGCCGATCCCGCTGCGCCAGTCCGTCCCCAACGACGTGACCAACTGGGTCGGCGGCGGCGTCCTCGGCGCGCTGGTCAAGCTGCCCGCCGACTGGCGCCTCGCGGCCGACGTCAACTACTCCGTGACGTCGCAGAAGATCGACTACCCGCTGATGAACCTGACCAACGCGACCACCTTCGGCGGGAACGCCCCGCTGCTGTGGACGGGCGCGCTGAACCCCTTCGTCGACACGATCGCGAACCCGCTGGACCTGGAGCGCTACTACGGGCGGTGGACCGGGTACAACCGGGACACGATGCTCGACTACAACCTGCGCGGCTCGGGCCCGGTGTTCGACCTGCCCGGCGGCCGCCCGGTGCTCACGCTGGGCACCGAGATCTACACCGAGCGCCTGCCGCAGGCCTACGTCGGGGGCACCTTCCCCCCGCTGCCCCCGGCGACGGCCAACCCGACCAACCAGCACTCCTACTTCATCGGGCAGCGCATCTCGACCTACGCTGCGCACGCCGAGGTGAGCCTCCCGCTGGTCTCAGGCCGCAATGAGCGCCCACTGCTGCGCGGGCTCGACCTGCAGGCGGCGGTCCGCACCGAGCGCTTCAACGTGTACACCAACCCGGACGGGCGCGTGAACCTCTTCCCTGACTCGCCGCCCTACCCGCGCATCACCCGCAGCGCCACCGAGAGCCGGCAGGACATCGCGCGGCTGCGCGCCACCAAGCCCACGCTCGGCCTCAAGTACCAGCCGATCCATACGGTGACCCTCCGCGCGTCCTACGCCGAGGCGTTCCTCCCGCCGACCTTCGCGCAGCTCACGCAGCGGATCAACACCGGCGGGCTCTCCGCCGCCACGCCCACCGCCGTGTTCTTCGACCCGGTCACCGGGACCAGCTACACCTCGCTGAGCGTGGCGGGGAACAATCCCGCCCTCGGCCCCGAGACCTCGCGCAACTGGGCGGGCGGCGTCATCTGGGAGCCGCAGGGCGCGCTCAAGGACCTCCGCGTGAACCTCGAGTACTGGCGGATCGCGAAGACCGGCCTCATCCGCAACGTCAACAACGTGCAGCAACTGGCCAATATGGGCGACCGCGCCCCCGCGGGCAGCATCCAGCGCGACCCGGCGACGCGCCGCATCGAGCTCTTCACCTTCGCCTTCTATAACGTCGGCGACGGCCTCACCGACGGCTGGGACGCCTCGGTCGACTACCGGCGCGCCACGCCCATCGGCGTCTTTGCCGCCCGGGCCCGCGCGACCCTCACCGAGAACCTCCAGCTGCCGCCGGCGATCGGCTACCCGGCGCTCGAGTACGTGGGGTACCCGAACTCCGGCGGGACCAACCGCGCGAAGGCCAACCTCACCCTCAGCTGGTCCGGCGGCCGCGGCTGGCGCGCCTCGTGGAGCGCGGTGTACCACGGCGGCTACCGTCAGGCCGGCGCCCCGGGCGATCCGGTCTACCTCGGCGCCGCCAATCCCAACCTGATCAGCACGAGCACCGGGCCCCAGGGCGGGTTTCGGGTCGCCGCGCAGACCTTCCACAATCTCAATGTCAGCCACGCCTTCGGGCCGCGCCACCGCTGGCCCTACCTGCGCCGCCTCTCCGTGCAGCTCACCCTGAACAATGTCCTCGGCACCGAACCCGCCTTCGACGCCGGGAACAACCGCGCGCCTTTCTTCTACAGCCGCTACGGCAGCATCCGCCTGCGCGACTACATCCTCCGCGTGAAACGCGACTTCTGACCCTTCCCGCCGATGCGCCTCCTCCCCCTTGCCCTCCTCGGCCTCACGCTGCTCCCGCTCCCCGCCGCGGCCGCCGCCCCCGCGCGGCCACCCAACGTCGTCCTCGTGCTGATCGATGACCTCGGCTGGCGCGACCTCGGCAGCTACGGAAGCACCTTCCACGAGACCCCCAACCTCGACCGCTTCGCCCGCGAGTCCGTCCGCTTCACCGACGCCTACTCCGCCTGCCACGTCTGCTCACCCACGCGCGCGAGCATCCTCACCGGCAAATACCCCGCCCGGCTACAGCTGACCGACTGGCTGCCGGGCCGGAAGGAGTTCCCCTTCCAGCGCCTGCGGAACGCGCCCGTGCGCCAGCACCTGCCCCTCGAGGAGACCACGCTCGCGGAGGCGCTACGCGCCCGCGGCTACGCCACCGGCCACTTCGGCAAGTGGCACCTCGGCGAGGAGCCCAACGGCCCGCGCGCCCAAGGTTTCGACGTCCAGGTCCCCCGCTGGAACAAGGGCTGGCCCAACCCGGGCTTCCACGCGCCCTTCAAGCTCGACGGCCTGGACGACGCGCCCGGCCAGTACCTGACCGACCGCCTCACCGACGAGGCGCTGCGCTGGGTCGAGGAGCACCGCGACCGGCCATTCTTCCTCTACCTGTCGCACTTCGCCGTGCACGACCCGATCCAGGCGCCCGCGGCCCTGGTGGCCAAGTACCGCGCGAAGCTCGAGGGCCGCCCGGCGCCCGCGGGGCCCGCCTTCGTGCTCGAGGGCAACCCGGACGACGCGAACCCGCCGACCCGCGCGGAACTCGGCGAACTCGCCCGCCGCGAGGAGTTCGCGGGGCACCGGGTCTTCGCCAACCGCACCGTGAAGATCCGCCAGCACCAGGACAACCCTGTGTTCGCCGCGATGGTCGAGAACCTCGACCAGAACTTCGGCCGCCTCACCGACAAGCTCGAAGCGCTCGGCCTCACCGGGCAGACCATCGTGATCTTCGTGTCCGACAACGGCGGGATGGCCGCCGCCAACTTCGGGCGGCCCGACCGGGTGGTCGCGGCCAACGCGC
>VHCY01000057.1 GCA_016871595.1 Verrucomicrobiota bacterium | reverse complement strand
TCCCGAGGATGATGACGGCGTCGGCGACGGTGTGCCCGAGGCAGAGGTCCTCGAGCACGGTGAGGTTGATGAGGGAAGGCGGGCGCACGCGGTAGCGGTAGGGGTTGGGCCCGCCGTCGCTCACGAGATAGAAGCCGATCTCGCCCTTGGGGCCCTCGATGCGCCCGTAGGCCTCGCCGGGCTTCGGCCGGAACCCGCGGAGTTTCGCCTTGGGGTCGACGATGGGCCCGCCTGGGAGGTCGCGCAGCACCGCGCGCAGGATCCCGAGCGACTCGCGCATCTCCAGCATCCGCACCATATACCGGTCGTAGGTATCGCCGTGGTCGCCGAGGGGGATGCGGAACGGGAACCGCGGGTAGAGGCCGTAGCCGTCGACCCGCCGCAGGTCGTGGTTCACCCCGCTCGCGCGCAGCATCGGGCCGGTGATCCCGGCGTTGATCGCCAGGGCGGCGGGCAGCACGCCCACGCCCTGGGTGCGGGCGAGGAGGATCTCGTTCCCGGTGATCAGCTCCTCGTACTCGTCGAGGAAGCGTTCGTAACGCCCGACGAGGGCGGCGACGGCCTCGAGCCACGCGGGGGAGGGGTCCACCCGGCAGCCGCCGAAGCGTTGGAAATTGCACATCATCCGCGATCCGCTGAGCGCCTCGAAGAGGTCGAGGATGGCCTCGCGCTCGCGGAACGCGTACATCAGCGGCGTGCCGCTGCAGCCGGTGTCCTGCAGCAGGAAACCCGCGAGGCAGGTGTGGTTCAGCAGGCGCGTCAGCTCCGCGAGGAGGATGCGGACGTGCTCCGCGCGCTCGGGCACCGCCTGCCCGGCAAGCTTCTCGACGGCCAGGGCGTAGGCCCAGTTGTTGGTCATCGAGTTGAGGTAATCGAGCCGGTCGGTGTACGGCATCGAGGCGAGGTAGCTGGTGTTCTCGCCCAGCTTCTCGTGGTTGCGGTGCAGGTAGCCGAACACCGGCTTGAGGCGGACGATCCGCTCGCCGTCGAGGGTCGCGATCATCCGGAAGACGCCGTGGGTCGACGGGTGGTGCGGCCCCATCGAGACCTCCAGGAGATCCCCGTGGAAGGGATCCTGCACCGCGCGCACCGAGGCGCCGGCGGGGGACGATGGCGCGGCGGGGTTCATCGCGGGGCGGATTCGCCGGACCCGGCGGGCGGGGCGGGGTAATGGCGCTGCGCTTGGGTGAGGATGCGGTCGTGGGGCGTCGGCTCCCACTCGTAGTCATCGGGTTCGACGTAGTCCTTCCGCATCGGGTGATCGCGGAACTCGTCCCACATCAGCAGGCGCCGCAGGTCGGGATGGCCGGTGAAGACGACGCCGAAGAGGTCGAAGACCTCGCGTTCCTGGAACTCGCAGGCGCGCCACACCGGGGTGAGGGACGGCAGCGCCACCTGGTCGCCGCGGTCCACGGTGCGGAGGCGCAGGATCACCGGGCCGTGGCCGCGCGCCACGGAGTAGAGGTGGTAGACGACCTCGAGGTGGCCGGGCACGACCCGCCGGACCTTCTCCTCGACGACCTTGGCCGCCGGCGCGGTGCCGGGCGGGGCGTCCGCTGGGAGCGGCTCGGTGACGGTGCGGCGGACGGTCTCGGTGATCTCGCGCTCCGGCCAGTCGATGCCGGTGACGTTGGAGCACGTGTCGAGCTGGAGCTCCGGGTCGTCCCGGAGAAATTCGGCGATTGCGCGGGCCTGCGTGGCCGGCACGAGCAGCGAGTGCTGCGCGGCGGGCCCGGGGTTGAGCACGACGGTGAGGGCCGCGTCGGGGAACCGGGCCGAGAGGCGGGCGTGGAGTTGCTCGATCGTCCCCATCGCGGTCACTCCGTGCGGATCAGCCGGGGCGGCTGCCAGCGGGCGGAGTCGTGGGGCGGTTCGAGGTCGTGGGGGCCGAAGTCCGGGATCACGCACTCCCCGCCGTCGGCGCCGGGCCGCAGGTGCGGGGGCGCGGCGGGGCCGGTGAGGGGCTGCGTGCGGATCTTCGCCTGCAGCTCCATCAGCCCGTGGAGCAGAGCCTCCGGTCGCGGCGGGCAACCGGGGAGGTAGAGATCCACGGGAATGTAGCGGTCGATGCCCTTTAGCACGTTGTAGCCCTGCTTGAACGGTCCGCCGGAAATCGCGCAGGCGCCCATCGCGATGCAGTACTTCGGCTCAGGCATCTGGTTCCAGAGGCGGACCACCTGCGGGGCCATCTTCTTGGTGACCGTGCCCGAGACGATGAGCAGGTCGGCCTGGCGCGGGGAGGGCCGGAAGACCTCGGAGCCGAAGCGGGCGATGTCGAAGCGTGCCATCGAGGCGGCGATCATCTCGATCGCGCAGCACGCTAGGCCGAACTGGAGCGGCCACACCGAGTTGCTCCGCCCCCAGTTGTACAACTCCTCGATGCTGGTGAGCAGGATCCCTTGGCGGCGCAACTCGGCCCGCTCGGCCTCGCTGATCGCGGGCGCGGCCGCGGCGGGCGCAGGGGCGGGTTCCGGGGTCGGGGCGGCGGGGTTCATCTCAGGTCCATTCGAGGTGGCCCCGATGCCAGGCCCAGACGAGGCCTTCGCCGAGCAGCAGGACGAAGACGAGCATCACGAGGAGGGCTCCGGCGGGCAGGCCCGAGAAGGCCACGGCGAAGGGCAGGAGAAAAAGCACCTCCACGTCGAAGATGAGGAAGAGGATCGCGTAGAGGTAGTAGTGGGCCTGGAAGCGGATCCGGGTGTCGCCGGTGGGCGCGACGCCGCACTCGTACACGGCGTTCTTGGCGGGTCCGGGCCGCGGCGGCTGGAAGCGGCGGAACCAGAGGCGGGCGACCCCGAGCAGCACGAGCGGCACGGCCAGCGCCACCAGCGCGAAGAGGGCCAGGAACGCGTACGGGTGGGGATTCATCGGTTCCGCGCCGCAGCCTCGGCGCGCCGCCCGCCACGCGCAACGCGCAAGGGTGTTACTATCGTGCGCAATCCGGGGCATCGGCTGCCCGGGGGGACGCGCGGGGATTCGGCGACGGGTTGGGTCGGCACGGGGATGCCGGGAGCACACGTGATCCGGGCCGCGAACTCAAGCCCGCGTCCGCGGAGCCGCGTCCACCACGCCGGCCAGCGTCCCCGCGGCCCGCAAGGTGCCATCGGCCGCGAGCCAGGCCGCGCCGATGCCGCGATGCGCGGCGCACACCTCGCGGATGCACGACTCCTCCAGCACGAAGAAGGCGGTGGAAAGCGCGTCGGCCTGCGCGGCCGAGGGCGCGAGCGCCCACGCCCGCGGGCGGGACTCCGCGGTCCGGCCCGTGCGGGGATCCATCAGGTGCCCGCCCTGTTCCTCCGTGCCGGAGCCGCTCAGCGAGGCGTCCCGCAGGGTCACCGGAATCCGTTGGCCCTCGTGGTCGAGCAGCCCGGCGGTCCACCCGTCCCCGGCGGTGGTCTCGTCCCCGAAGGCGAGGACGCCGCTGCCACCGGCGTTGAGGTGCGCCGCCGCGAAGCCCCACTCGCGCAGCAGGTCGGCGAGGCAGTCGAGGGCGTAGCCTTTGCCGACCGCGCCCAGATCGAGATCGAGGCGTTCGGCGCGCGAGGTGAGGCGGTGGGTCTCCGGGTCGAGGAAGTAGGGCGGCAGCTCCGGCGGCAGGTCCGGCGGGCGCACGGAGCGGAAGGCCGGGTCGAACGCGCGGCCGGTGGCGACGCTGACCTCCGCGGCGAGCAGCAGGCAGGCCAGGGTGTCGGGCGGCAGGGTGAGGGTGCCGCCGCGCGGCAGCCGGTTGGCGCGGGCGATCACGCTGTGCTCGATGAAGCGGCTCAGCTCGCCCTCCAGCCGGTCGAGTTCGCGGAAGGCGGCCTGCGCGGCGTGGCGGGCGTAGGCCGGGTCCGCGCCGGGCAGGGTCAGCTCCCAGAAGGTGGCCATCGCCTCGTGCTGGAACCGCGGCGCGCTCATCGGCGGGGGGAACGGCGCTGGCGCCACCAGAGCCCGAGCATCGCGAGGGCCGGGCGCAGCCAGAGGCGGCCAAGCCCGTACTTGGATTCACCGCGGGTCCGCGCGTGGTGGCGGACCGGGCGTTCACCGACGCGGAACCCGGCGCCCGCCGCGAGCGCCGGCACGAAACTCTGCATCAGCTCCATCGGCCGCAGTGCCGTGAGCACCTCGCGTCGCATCACCCGCAACTGGCAGCCCGAGTCGTGCACCCCATCCCGCAGCAGGCGCCCGCGGACGGCGTTCGCCACGCGCGACATCAGTCGGCGCAGGCGGGTGTCGTGCCGGTCGGTCCGCCAGCCGCACGCGAGGTCGACCCCGCCGCCCTCCACCAGCGCGAGCAGCGCGGGTAGGTCGCGCGGGTCGTTTTGGCCGTCGCCGTCCATCATGGCGAGGAAGTCGCCCTGCGCCGCCCGCAGGCCCGCCAGGAGCGCCTCGGCCTGCCCGCGGTTGGGCCGCAGGGGCAAGGCGCGGACGGCGGGCCAGCGCGCTGCCGCGGCCGCGATTTCGGCGGCCGTGCCGTCGGTACTGCCATCGTCGACCAGAATGATCTCGTGCGGCCGGCCGAGCCCCGCCAGCACCGCGGCGGCGCTTTCCGCCAGGGGCAGGATGTTGCCCTCCTCGTTGTAGAGGGGGATCACGAGAGAAAGGACGGGCTTCACGGCTCAGGGTGGAACACCACGCAAAGGAATCCCGGACGCAAACCGACGAAGGATTCACGCGCCGGCCGGCGGAGCCGCGCGCGGACCGCCTCCGCCTGCGCGAGCGAGGCGATCACCAGCGCGCCTTCGCAGTCCGGCGGGGCCTCCGTCCAGTAGCCGACGTCCGGCAATCCGCGCAGGTACCAGGGCAGGGGCCAGTACTCCTCGCTGATCACCCGGATGGGTTCCCCGGGCCGTGCTGCGCGCGCCGCCTCGGCCAGCGGCCGGAACTTCAGGACGTCACTCGACGAGTGGACGTAGGCCCAGGGATTACGGCCGTCAGCGGGGCGGAGGAACGCCACCAGCCGGGTCTGCTGCCAGAGGCTGAGCCCGACCAGCAGGGCGGCGGCCGCGGCGAGGACCGGGCCGGCGCGACGGCAGGCGAGGGCATCCAGGGCGAGGCCGGCGAGCAGCGCCGCGGGGGCCGCGAAGTGCACGGCGTGCCAGGGGGTCTTGTAGGGGAAGGCGGAGAAGGCGGCCAGAATGAGCAGCCCGTAGACGGCGCAGCCCCGCAGGAGCGGATCGCGGCGGCGGGCGGCGACGGCCAGTCCGGCCAACGCGAGGGCGGAGAGGGCGGCCTGATGCCAGAGCAGGCCCCCGGCGCGGCTCCAGCCGAGGAGCTGGAGGTAGTAACCCCAAGGCTTCTCGTGGCCCGTCGGCGGCGCCTCGGCCCCGAAGCGGAGGAGAGCGTGGAGGTAGACGGAGAGGGCGTCGCGCAGCCCCGCCCAGTGGGTGCCGAACGAGGAGTAGAGCAGGGCGGCGGTGACGGCGGCGGCGCCGACTCCGGCCAGCAGGTCGCGGCCTGGCCGCGGGCTGGCAGGGCGGGCGGCGGCGCGCGTCAGGAGCACGGCGATGGCCGCCGCCGCGACGAACAGGGGAGTGCTGGCCTTGGTGGCCTGCATCAGCCCCAACCCGGTGCCGGCGGCGACCGCCCACCGGGTACGGCCGGAGCGCCACCAGCACCGCAGCGCCACGGCGACGGCCAGCGCTCCCGTGGCGAGCAGGGTTTCCTGGATGAAATAACGGCTGTAATAGACCGCGGGCGGGGCGAGGGCGAGGAAGGCGCCCGCGGCCAAAGCCGCCGGCTCGCTGAGCCCTGGTCCGCCAGGCTCGCGCCGGCGCGCGAGGAGCACGAGCAGCGGCACGGCCAGCGCGCCGGCGAGCGCGGGGACCAGCCGCAGCGTGGTCTCGTCGAGGGCGGCCAGGGTTGCCTGGCCGCGGAGCGTGGCGACAGCGGCGCCCAGATAGTAGAGGGTCGGCCCGTGGTGGTCGCGCGGATCAAAGGCGTAGCGGCCCGCCTCCACCAACTCGCCGGTCTTGACCCCCTGGTTGGCCTCGTCCGCGTGCATCGGCCGGCGCGCGAGCTCGTGCGTCCGGAGCCAGAGCGCCGCGGCGGCCAGCAGGGCCAGCGGAAGGCAGCGCAGGAGGGCGTGGGGCACGCCTCATCGGTGGGCGACGGCGCGGGACTTGTCAGCACCAACCCGCCTCCCGCCGGGCACAAAAAAGGCCGGCCGCGGGGAGCGGCCGGCCGGAAGGGGAAACGGGGCTTACTTGGCGACGCCGAACACCTCGATCTCGCAGTAGTGGTTCAGCTCGTCGGAGGTGTTGCCGTTGCTGTAGAGGCGGACGTAGCGACCGGAGGCGCCGTCGGCCGGCAGCACGCGGCCGTGGTTGGTCTCGACGTAGGACTTGTCGCCGCCCTTGCCGAGCTTCGACGAGTTGTCGTCGTCGTTGTTGAAGATGGTCTTCACACCCTTCTTGAACTCCGGGTCATCGGAGATCTGCACCACGACGTCGTGGTAGACGCGGGCCTGGGAGTGGAAGTGCCAGACGGCGACGGCGTCGATCTTCGCGGAGGCGCCGAGGTCGACCTGGACCCATTGCGTGTTGGGCCCGAGCTCCACGTAGGCGCCGTCGATGCCGGTTTTGTCGCCATCGGTGATGAACGACAACTCGCCGATGACGGGCAGGGAGTCGCTACTGGTGACCTTCTTGCCGCGCGAGAGCAGCTTGGACTCGGCCGAGACCAGAATGTCGGGCCGCTTGGCGCCGGCGGGCTCGAGGTTCGCGAGGGAGATTGGGCGGGGGGTGCCGGCAAAGAGCGGCTTCGGGTACTCGACAGCGAGGGGTACCTTGCCGGGGGCGCCGGCGAAGGCGGTGGCGCCGATCAGGGCGGAGAGGAGGAGGGGGAGGTGGCGGGAGTGCATGAGCAGGAAGAAAAGACGTGGGACAGGGGGCTTGGCTACGGGAAAAAACGCCCCCGGGTCGCGGGACCCCGGGGGCGGCGGGCTGGTGGCCTCAGGCGATGAAGTCCTGCGGCTTGAAGGAGAGCTCCTTCTTCGCGGCGATGGCCTCGTTGACCTTCAGGACGGTCACCGACGAGGCGAAGGCCTCGTCGGGAGGGCAGTTCAGCGGCGTACCCTTGCGGATCGCGTCGAAGAAGTTCTCCAGGTGCGGCTGGTGGATCGCCTTGTCGAGGGTGACGGGGATGTCCCACGCGGAGAGCTGGGCGGTCTCGCGGACGTCGACGGTGGCGCCGCGGGGGGCGGGTCCACCGAGCTTCTTGACCCCGGGCTTCTCCCACGGCTTGACCGGGGCGGCGGCGCCCTCGCCGGTCTCGGGCTTCAGAATGTAGCCCTTCGCGACGAACGGCTCCCACTCGGGGGCGCGGGCCTCGCGGTACAGCTTGGTGAAGCGCGGGTTCTCGGACATCTTGAGCGCGCCCTCGTCGCCCATAAAGTACTCGTGGTAGCCGCCGCCGGCGCTGGTGGTGGTCAGCACCTGGTACTGGGCGCGGACGAGGCCGGCCTTGGTCGGGTACTCAAAAATGATGTACGCGTTGTCGTACCACTCGTGAGTCTTGTAGTAATCGACCCCGCCGGAGGCGATGCAGGTGCTCGGGTTGGCCCCGAGCATCCAGTTGTAGATGTCGATCTGGTGGGCGCCGAGGTCGGACACCGGGCCGCCCGCGTACCGGCGGAACCAGCGCCAGTTGCGGAACTCGTGCATATTGGCGTAGCCGTACTTCTGCAGCTTCGCCTCCGGGATGGCCTGGCCGTTCGGGTAGCCGTAGTCGTCGGAGACGGCGCGGTGCCACTGGCCGCTGATGTTGGTGATGCGGCCGAGGAGCTTGCCCTCGCGCACGATCTTCTCGCGGGCGTGCTGGTACCGGGGGTTGCTGCGGCGCTGGTGGCCGATCTGCATCAGCTTCTTGGTCTCGCGGGCGGCGAGCACCATCGAGCGCGCGCCCTCCACCGTGTTGGACATCAGCTTCTCGCAGTAGACGTGCTTGCCGGCCTTGAGGGCGGCCACCGTCTGCTCGGCGTGGACAAAGTCCGGCGTCGCGATGAGCACCGCGTCGAGGTCCTTCACGTTGGCGAGGAGGTCCTTGTAATCCTCGAAGGGCTGCGCCGGGTGGTTGAACTTCTTCAGCAGGCGCTCGGTGCGCGTCAGGTTGTACGGCCAGATGTCGCACACCGCGGCGAAGCGGATGCCCGGGATGGGCATCGCGGCGTTGGCGAGGATGCGGCCCTCCTCGCCGCAGCCGATGATGGCCACGTTGAGCGTGTCAGCGCCTTTGGCGCCCACTTCCGCGGCCCGGGAGATGTAGGGGGCGGCCGCGGCCACCGCACCGAGCTTGGCGCTGGTGCTGAGGAAGCTGCGGCGGGTGAAGGGGATCAGGTCGGCCATGGGATCAGGTTTTGGGGGTCAGTTACCCTGCTCGGACGAAAGCGCAAACCGGTTGTGCCGGACCAGCACGAGGGCGAACGCGACCAGCGCGACGTGCACGCCCAGCCAAGCGACACCCTCGCCCTCCTGCACGGCCATCAGACCGAAGGAGAGGCCGGTGTAAAGCAGGCCGGTGAAGAAGAGCGTGCAGCGGGTCTTGAAGCCGACCAGCAGGCTCAGCCCGAAGGCGATGAGCAGGTACCCCAGGAACATCGCGAAGGTTTTGGTGGCCCAAAGGGGCAAAACCGACGCGTCCGAGATGCCCTTGGCCATCCGGCCCATATTCTTGTAGTAGTTCTCGAAGGAGAACGAGCCCCCGCTCTCGAACTTCTCGAGGCCCGCGAAGAGGGTCCGCAGGCCCAGCCAGAGGCGGAGGACCAGAAAGGCGGCGGTGTATTCGGGACGGTTGGTTTCGGACGACGGGGCGTTATGGGCGCTCATGGGTAAAGGGGTTGAAGGGAAGGGGAGGGAGCCGCCCGGGGGCGACGACTGGAGACGGTTCTGCACGACCTGCCCGTGGAAAGGCAAGTCGGACCCTTGCCCGGCCCGCGGATTTTCGCCCGCCACCCCCGCTGCTGACTTCGGCCTTGCCGCCCGCCGTCCCGCGCCGGCAACGTGATTTGCGATGACCCAGCTGCAACGCACCCCCTTGCGCGACTTCCACGCCGCGCGCGGGGCCCGCCTCGTCGACTTCGCCGGCTGGGAAATGCCCGTGCAGTACCGTAGCATCCTCGAGGAGCACCGCGCCGTCCGCCGCGCGGCGGGCCTCTTCGACGTCAGCCACATGGGGGAGTTTGACGTGCGCGGCCCCGGGGCGGCCGCCTTCCTCAACCGGCTCGTCACGAACGATGTCGCCCGCCTCTTCCCCGGCCGCGTGCTCTACAGCCCGATGTGTTACCCGGATGGCGGGGTGGTCGACGACCTCCTCGTCTACCAGCGGGCCGCGGATGACTTCTTCCTGTGCGTCAACGCGGGCAACCTCGCGCGCGACCTCGACTGGATCCGCACGCAGGCCGCCGGCCACGATGTGACGGTAATGGACCGCTCCGCCGAGACGGCGCTGCTCGCCCTGCAGGGGCCGCGCGCGGTGGCGATCTTGCAGGGGCTCTCGGCGACGGACCTCGCGGGGATCGGCTACTACCACTTCGCCACGGGCGAGGTCGCGGGGGTGCCCTGCGTGCTCAGCCGCACGGGGTACACGGGCGAGGATGGTTTTGAGCTGTATCACGCGGCGGGTCACGCGGTCCGCCTCGCCGAGGCGCTGCTCGCCGCCGGCGCGCCCCACGGGCTGGAACTCGCGGGCCTCGGCGCGCGGGACAGCCTCCGCCTCGAGGCGGGTTACCCGCTCTACGGGCACGAGTTGAGCCCGGCGATCTCCCCGCTCGCGGCCGGCCTCGGCTGGACGGTCAAGCTGGACAAGGGCTGCGACTTCCTCGGGCGCGACGCGCTCGTGGCCGAGAAACGCGGTGGTTCCCCGCGCCGGGTGGTCTATTTCCGCACGGGCGATCGCCGTATCCTGCGCCCGGATTCCCCGGTCCTGAACGCTTCCGGCACTGCCGTCGGCCACGTGCTTTCCGGCACGCTCTCCCCGATCCTGCAGGAGGCGATCGGCTCCGCCTTGGTCGAGACCGCGGCCGCGGCGGCGCCGCTCGCGGTCGACGTGCGCGGTGCCGCCGTGGCGCTGCAGTTGGTCCGCCCGCCGTTCGTCCCGCTCGGCCGCACCTGATCCCCCTTCCTTATGAGCTCCGTCCCCACCAATCTCCGCTACGCTAAGTCCCACGAGTGGGTCCGCCCCGAGGCCGATGGCACCGTCACCATCGGCATCACGGACTACGCGCAGAATTCGCTCGGGGACATCACCTATGTCCAGGCGCCGAAGGTCGGCGCGGTGCTCGCCACGGGCGCGGTTTTCGGGGTGGTGGAGTCGGTTAAGGCGGCCAGCGACCTCTACGCGCCCGTGGCGGGCACGGTCGTCGCGGTCAATCCCGCCCTCGACGGGGCGCCCGAGACGGTGAACCGCGAGCCCTACGGCGCGGGGTGGATGCTGCGCCTCAAGCCGGCGGATCCCGCGGCGGCCGGGGCGTTGTTGGACGCCTCCGCCTACGGCGCGCTGCTCGGCTGAGCGGCCCTCAACGGGATTTCCCGACCGCGGGGAAGAGGGCACGGAATTCCGGGTCGTCGCGCAGGGAGGCGAGGTCGGGGTCCTGCTGCATCCAACGGAAGTCGTCGTACCCGAGGTCAAGGGCGCGCCGGAGTTCCCGGAGCGCCTCCGCGCGGCGCCGCGTCAGGGCGAGGCTGCAGGCGAGGTTGTAGTGCGCGGTGGCGTTGTCCGGCTCGAGCCGCACCATCCGGCGATCCATCCGCAGACCATCGGGGATGCGCCCCAGCCGGGTGTACAACGCGCCGAGGATCTCCACCACCCGCCCGTAGCCGGGCTCGCGGCGGAGGACGGACTCGAAGAAGCGGATCTCGAACTCGGGGTCGGCGGGCGGGCGTTTCATCGGGCGTCAGGGGCGGCCGCGCCGGGCGCACTGGCCAGTGTCGCGCAGGGCGTCGCAGCGCGCGCTCACCTGCAGGCGCTGGTTCACCGGGGTAAGGTCGAGCTTCGACGACACGGTGTTGCCGTACCACGACATGAACGGGGCGCTGATCTCGAAGATCCGGTCACAGTCGACGCACACGACCTGCGCCACCTGAGTGTCGTCCCCCTCGCGGTGGGTGCGGTAGAATTTCTCGCCGCTGCCGATGTCCACCTCGCGGAGGAGCCCGCACTCGGTGAGGATGGGCAGGGTGCGATAGACGGTGGCGCGTGAAACCGAGTCGTCGATTTCCCGCGCGTACTCGAGGAGCTGCTCCGCGGTGAAATGGTCCCGGTGGGCGAGGGCGGCGTCGAGGATGGCGAGCCGCTGGTTGGTCGCGCGCAGGCCCCGCTTGGCGAGGAAGGCCCGGAATTGTTCGCGCGGGGAGGATCGGCTCACGCCGCGGATTGTCGGGCGCGGGCGCGGGTCGTGTCAAGGGACGGCTACCGCGGCCGCGTCGCGGGAGAAAGTTGCGCCGCGGGGCTTGAGAAATCCCCCGCCGGCCCCATCACTCTTGGCCGCGGCGCGCGTCTTGCCCCGAGACCGCCGCGCCGAATTCCTCCGCGATGCGCCACCTCCCCGCTCTTCCCGCCCCGACCCGGCCGGCTTGCCTCCGGTGGGCGGGTCTGGCGTTCGGGCTGGCGGCGTTCCTCGCGGGGGCGAGCGGCGCCGATCTGGCCGGCGTCCGGGAGCGGTTGCTGGGTGGCGGTTACCCGGAAGTCATCCGCGCGGCCCAAGCCGAGCTGCGTGAGGGCGCCGGCAACACCGAGTGGTCGTTGCTGCTGATCCGCGCGCTCCTGACCACGGGCCGGGTGGCGGAGGCCGACGCGGCGCTGCAGGAGGCGCTCGGGCGCGACGCCCGTAGCCTGCGGCTCCGCTGGCTCGGCCGCGAGGTTGCTTTCGCCAATGGCCGACCCGAAGAGGCCCAGGCCCGCCTCGAGGAGGTGCGGCAGGCGGTCCGCAACAGCCCCTGGATGTACCGTTCGCCGCCGGACCTCGTGGTCTTTGGCCGCGCCGCCCTGCTGCTCGGCGCCGATCCGAAGGAGGTCCTCGAGAAGGTCTACGCCACCGCCCAGAAGGCCGACCCGCGCCTCCGCGACGTCTACCTCGCCCGCGGCGAGCTCGCCCTCGAGAAGCACGACTACGCCCTTGCCGCCCGCGCCTTCGAGGAAGGGCTCAAGCAGTTGCCCGACGACGCCGACCTCCACGCCGGCCGCGCCCGGGCCTACGCCGAGAGCGACCGGAAGGTGGCGCAGGCCGCCCTCGCCGCCGCCCTCGAACGCAACCCGCGCCACGTGCCCGCGCTGCTCCACACCGTGGACAACCACCTTTCCGCCGAGGCCTACGCCGAAGCGGAGCAGGGGATCGCCGCGGTGCTCGATATCCACCCGGGGCACCCGGAGGCCTGGGCCTACCGCGCGGTGCTCGCCCACCTGCGCCACGATCCCGTGGCGGAGCAGTTCGCGCGTGCCAAGGCTCTAGCCGCCTGGCCGGGCAACCCGCGGGTCGATTCGCTCATCGGCGAAGAGCTGTCCGCCAAGTACCGCTTCGCCGAGGGTGCGGCCTACCAGCGGAAGGCACTCGCCTCCGACCCCGCGTACCTGCCGGCCAAGGCGCGCCTCGCCAGCGACCTCCTCCGCCTCGGCGAGCATGCCGAGGGCTGGGCGCTCGCCCAAGCCGTCCACGAGCGGGACCAGTACGATGTGGAGGCCTTCAACCTGGTCACGCTCCGCGACACGATGGGCAAGTACGCCACCCTCGCGAACGAGGACTTCGTCGTGCGGATGGCCGCGCCCGAGGTCGCCGTTTACGGCCCGCGGGTGGTCGCGCTGCTGCGGCGGGCGCACGACACCCTCGCGGCCAAGTACGGCGCGGAGCTGCAGCGGCCGACGCACATCGAGATCTTCGCGGACCCGCGGGACTTCGCGGTGCGCACCTTCGGGCTGCCTGACGTCGCGGGCTTCCTCGGCGTCTGTTTCGGCCGCGTGGTCACCGCGAACAGCCCCGCCAGCAGCACCTCGCCGACCAATTGGGAGGCCGTCCTCTGGCACGAGTTCTGCCACGTCGTTACGCTGCAGCTGACCCGCAACCGGATGCCGCGCTGGCTGAGCGAGGGGATCTCGGTCTACGAGGAGCGCCAGGCGAACCCCGCCTGGGGGCAGCGGATCAACCCCGCCTACCGCGAGATGATTTTGGGCGACGACCTTGTGCCCGTGGGCCGGCTCAGCGCCGCCTTCCTTGCGCCCAAGTCGTCCCGGCACCTCCAGTTCGCCTACCTGCAGTCCTCGTTGGTAGTAGAATTCTTGGTCGCCCGCCACGGTCTCGACGCGCTGCGCGCCATCCTGCAGGACCTGCGGGCGGGGGTGGAGATCAACGCGGCCCTCGCCCGCCGCACCGTGCCGCTGGAGCAGCTGGAACCGGCCTTTGCGGCCTACGCGCGCGAGCAGGCCGAGCGGCTCGCCCCCGGCCTGGGCTGGGAGCGGCCCGAGGCGGCGGTCTTCCTCGAGGAGGGCGCGACCGAGTTCGCGGCCTGGGAGCGCCGCCAGCCCGACAATTACTGGGTGCTGCGGGCCAAGGCCCAGCGCCTCGCGGCCGCGCAGGACTGGGCCGGGGCCGTGGTGCCGCTGCGGCGGCTGGTAGAACTTTACCCGCACCAGAAGGGCGAGGACGCCGCGCACCGGCCGCTCGCTGCGGCGCTGCGTTCCCTCGGTGACACCGCGGGCGAACGCGAGGCGCTCCGCCGGTGGGCGGCCACGGACGACGAGGCGGTGGAGGCCTACCAGCGGCTGATGGAACTGGCCGCGGCGGACGGCGCGTGGCTCGAGGTGCGGGAGAACGCCGAACGCAGCCTCGCGGTGAACCCACTCGTGCCCGGCCCCTACCGCCAGCTCGCGCGCGCGGCGGCCGCGATGGGCGACGACTCGGCGGCGGTGGTCGCGTGGCGCACGCTGCTCCAGCTGGATGTGCCCGAGCGGGCCGAACTCCACCACGAGCTCGCGCAGGTGCTCCTGCGCCGGGGCGAGCGGGCGGAGGCGCGGCGGCACGTGCTGCTCGCGCTCGAGGAGACCCCCCGCTTCCGCGCCGCCCTCGGCCTGCTCCGCGAGCTCGGGCCCGCGCCCGCCGGAGGGCTCGCGCGATGACCCGCCCCCGCCGCTGGATTCTCGGCTGCGCCGCGCTCGGGCTTGCCGGGCTCCTGCTCGCGCAGCGCTTCCCCGGCCGCGGCGGCTTCTGGAGTGAGGGCGGCGCGCGGGCCGACGTCCGCACCGCCCGCGAGATCCCCTCGCATAGCACGGGCACGCCCGTCTGGGAAAACCCCCGCGGCTTCGAGACGGACGTGTTCACCTTCACCCGCGTCCGCTACGGCAGCGGCCGCTTCGGCTACGGGCGCCGCGGCGGCGGCTGGGCCACCGACCTGCCCGACAGCGACCTGAACCTGTCCTACCGGCTGCAGCAGATGACGTCGCTCAAGTGCAGCCCCGACGGGCGCATCCTCGAGCTTACCGACCCCGACCTCACGTCCCTCCCGTGGATCTACATCGTCGAGCCGGGCGCGCTGCGTTTCACCGAGGAGGAGGTCGTGGCCCTGCGAAAATTCCTCCTCAACGGCGGCTTCCTGATGTTCGACGACTTCTGGGGCGAGTCCGCGTGGGAGAACGTCGAGCGCGAGATGCGTCGGGTGTTCCCCGAGCGGGCCTTCGCCGAGCTGCCGCTCGACCACCCGATCTACAGCTGCGTCTTCCAGATCAAGGCCAAGGGCCAGGTTCCCAACGTCCGCACCGGCGAGGAGAGCCAGTACACCGGGATCACCTGGGAACAGCACGACGGCGACTCGCGCACCGTCCACCACCGCGCGATCCACGACGACAAGGGGCGGATGATGGTCTTCGCGGCCCACAACACGGACAACGGCGACGGCTGGGAGCGCGAGGGCGAGTACGAGTACTACTTCAAGCACTTCTCCGAGCGCATCGCGTACCCCCTCGGCATCAACGTGGTGTTCTACGCGATGACCCACTGAACCGATGGCCACCCCCGTCACCGCCCTCCCGCCGGTCCGCCGCGCCCTCGCGGCCCTCGCCCTGCTCGGCGGCGGGTTCGCGCTCACCGGGGCGGGTCGCGGCCCGGCGCCCGGCGCCTGCCCCCCCGGCCTGATCAGCCCGGTCGCCGCGCCGGCGGCGCCGGTGCCGGACCGCCCCGCCGCGGTGATGGCCCAGCCCGCGCCCGGCGGCCGCGGCCCCGTCCGCGCGCCGCGCTGGGGCAACGAGTCCGACGCCGGCTCCTCGTGGGTCCGCACGGAGGGCAGCGGGATGATCGACGAGAACGCGGTGCGCACGG
>VHCY01000056.1 GCA_016871595.1 Verrucomicrobiota bacterium | reverse complement strand
GCCACCCGGTGGAGGAGGCCGGCGTGGTCCCGCAGCCAGGCGGCGAAGAGGGCGTGTTGGGCGGCGGGCGACATCCGGGATCAGGGAATTAGATGCGGCCCGGGTCGTTTCCTTACAATCGATTCGCGGCCGCGGCGGGAGTCGGGGCGGGCGCGGGCCGGGAATTTCGCGTCGACACCTTACGGCCGGGGCCTACGGTCCCGCGGTTTCGGGCCCGGATGGCGGAATTGGCAGACGCAGTGGACTCAAAATCCACCGCCCTCTAAAGGCTTGTGGGTTCGACCCCCACTCCGGGCACCACCCTTCGCCCTCCGGGCTTCGGGTGGCACGGCCACCCTTCGGAAACCCCGGGGGCGAAGGGTGCCCTGCGGAGCTTCAGCGAAGCAGGGCTGAGCGCGTGAAGGCTGGCCCCCCGGCGCCTCAGGCGGCGGCCGGCTTCGGGCGGAAGGCGAAGTACGCCAGCGCCAGCAGCACGGTGTAGACGCCCAGCAGCAGGGTGAAGGCGAAGAAACGGAACATCCCGCCCAGCGCGACCAGCTGCGGATGCACAAAGGTGCCGATCACCGCGGTCAGCGCGAGGCACGCCAGCACGAGGCCGATCGCCGCCCAGCGGCCGCACTCCAGCCGGAAGAAGATCGTCGGCAGCGCGAAGAGCCCCATCGCCCCGACCAGCGCGATCCAGAAACCCTGGCCCGCCACAAGCAGCGCCCCGAGCCCTAGGCCCAGCGCCAGCAACACGGCGTTCCAGTCGAAGTTCTCCCGCTTGCCATCACTCACGTGGATCGCGGTGTCGATCTTGTGGCCCTTGGTCTCGCGGATGAACAGGCCACCCACCACCAGCGTCACCAAGGCGATGGCGATCGGGTAGATGAGGCCGGCGTAGATGGCGCCGGAGCCGAAGGCCTCCTCAGTCGCCTTGGAGGCGGCCACCGCGGTGGCGATCAACGGCAGGAAGCCGCCGAACCAGCCGTTGCCCAGATGGTACGGCAGCGACATCGAGGTGTACCGGATGTTGGTCGGGAAGAGCTCCACCAGGAAAGCCGCGATCGGGCCGTAGACCATCGTCACGTAGATCACCTGGAGGAACACCAGCGCGACAAGCATCGTCAGGTTGAAGGCGGGCAGGTCCGCCCACAGGATCGCGGTCTGGCCCGGCGCGAGCAGCGGGGTGAAGTGCCGCATCGCCATATAGATCGGAATGTAGGTGAGCACCGCGAGGACGCAGCCCGCCAGCATCACCTTCTTGCGGCCGATGCGGTCGGAGAGGTGCCCGAAGACGAGGAACAGCGGCGTGCCCAAGGCGAGGGCGATGGTCAAAATCGCGTAGGCGGGCAGCCAGTGGAGCTTCAGCGTGGTCTGCAGGAAGGTCAGCGCGTAGAACTGGCCGGTGTACCAGATGACGCCCTGGCCCGCCGTCGCCCCGAAGAGCGCCAGCAGCACGTAGCGGAGGTTCACGGGGTTGCTGAAGCTCTCCTTGAGCGGGTTCTTGGCCACGTGGCCCTTGCTCTTGAGCTTCGCGAACAGCGGGCTCTCCTGCATCTTTATCCGGATGTAGAGGCTCAGCCCGAGGAGGATGAACGACATCAGGAACGGGATCCGCCAGCCGTAGGCCTTGAAGGCCTCCTCACCGACGATCAGCCGCGTCGCGCCGATCACGCCCATACTGAGGAAGAAGCCCAGGGTGGCGGTCGTCTGGATGTAGCTGGTGTAGTAGCCGCGCCGGTCATCCGGCACGTGCTCCGCCACGTAGGTCGCGGCCCCGCCATACTCGCCGCCCAGCGCCAGGCCTTGCAGGAGTCGCAGCAGCACGAGGATGATCGTGGCCCACAGCCCCCATTGTTCGTAGGTCGGCAGGAAGCCCACGAGGGTGGTGGCAAGGCCCATCGTCGCCATCGTGACGAGGAAGGTGTACTTGCGCCCGATGAGGTCACCGAGGTGACCGAAAACCAGTGCGCCGAGAGGACGGACGCCGAAGCCGGCGCCAAAGGTCGCGAGGCTGGCCAGCAATTGGGCCGTCTCGTTGCCCGGGGGGAAGAACTTGCTGCTGAAGAAGATCGCGAGAGCCCCGTACAGATAGAAGTCGTACCACTCGAACAGCGTCCCGAGGGAGGACGCCCAGATCACACGCCGCAGCGTCTTCGGATCGGTCGAGGAGGAGGAATCGTTCATCGGGGAGGGGGTGGGGCAGGCGAGGGCCGGATGCGGCCGGGAGTGGAAACGGGGTACCGGAGCCCGCGGGGGCGAGTCAATCCCCCGGGCGGGTTAATTTCCCGCGGGCCAGCCATCCCGCTGGTGACGCCCAAAGCGGGTCCACCCATGGCAGTACCGTGCGCTCGCCGAGGCTGGCGGTCGCCCCGGGCCCTTGCACGGTTCTACGCGGGAATGGACGCCGCTACCGCAGAAGCCACCGCCCATCAGGGGATTGGGTTGGGATCAAGGTCCGTAATGCCTAGGCGCGAACCCCGACCCCGTCGTTCCCTCCTTCCGCCCACCTGAGGCATTAGCAAAAGAGCGTAAAACCATCAGGACCGGTTTTTTAGCCTGTCGCTGAAACACGGGACCCGTTGCGGTCGTCCCCATGCCTGACATGTGTCGTCATTTTGCACTTGGTCTCCGGTTGCTGCTGCTGCCGCTCGCTGGCGCGGTCCTGCCGGCGCAGGAGGTGCGCGTGCGCCCAGCGCCCCGGGTGGAGATGCCGCAGGAGGTCGACAGCAACAGCCCCGCCTTCTGGCGGGACGGGCGGCTCTTCTGGTTCGGTTCGCACGGCCGGCCGTGGCTCAGCGAGGGGCCGAGCCAGTTTGGTCCCTGGGTGACCCGCGAGGTGGACCTGGTGACGACGAACGCGTGGCCGCATTGGCTGGAGTCCGTGTGGCCCGAAACCGACGACCTGATGTGGGGCTGGTACCACGCGGAGCCCGTCGGGATGTTCCCCAACTCGACCCTCACGGCGCCCAAGATCGGCGCGGTGATCTCCACTGACGGTGGCCGCACGCTGCGGGACCTGGGCATCATTCTGGATGCGGGCGACCCGCCAGACCGCTGGGCGATGAACGGGTATTTTGCGGGCGGCCACGGGGATTTCTCGGTGCTGCCGGACCGGGAGCGGAAGTACTTCTATTTCTTCTTCGACAACTACGCGGGACCAGCGGCGGGCCAGGGGGTGTGTGTCGCGCGGATGGCGTGGGAGGACCGGGCCAATCCGTTGGGCAAGGTCTGGAAATACCACGAGGGCGCGTGGAACGAGGCGGGCGTGGGCGGCAAGGTGACCCCGTTTTTCCCCGTGACGCGCCGCTGGCAGATGCGGGATCCGGACGCCTTCTGGGGGCCGGCCGTCCACTGGAACACCGAGCTCAACCTCTACGTGATGCTGCTGAACCGCGCGCAGGGGGAACCGGGCTGGTCGCAGGAGGGCGTCTATGTCTCGTTCTCGCCGGACCTCAGCCGGCCCGAGCTCTGGACGACCCCGCGCAAGCTGATCGACAAGGCGGAGTTCCCGGGCTGGTACTTTTTCTACCCGCAGGTGATGGGCCTCGGGCCGGGGGAGACAGACCGGGAGGCGGGGGCGCGGGCGCGGCTCTACGTCGGCGGGGTCTCGGAGTGGGAGTTGGAATTTGTCGCCCCGCCGCGGTCGCCGTTCAACGTCGTGGCGGCGGCCGCGGGCTCGGCGACGGTGCTGCCGGGCCGGCCGGTGACCCTGACGGTCGCGGCCGGGGGCACGGTGCCCTTCAGTTATCAATGGTTTCGGGACGGCGTGGCGGTTCCGGGCGCCACGCGGGCGGAGTTGGTGCTTACGTCCGTCACGGCGGCGAATGCTGGCCCCTACTGGGCGCGGGTGAGCAACGCGCTGGGCAGCGCCGAGAGTTCCCGCGTGGAGATCGCGCTGGTGCCGCCGCCGCCGCCGCCGGCGCCGATCACGAATCTGGCCGTGCGGGCCTGGCTGCCTTCGGCCGAGGCGGCGTTGACGTTGGGGGTGGTCGCCACCGGCGAGGAGGGGCGTCCCCTGCTGGTCCGGGCGATCGGACCCACGCTCGCGGCGTTCGGGGTCGGGGAAGCCGCCGCGGATCCGCGGCTGGAGGCGCGCGACGGGCAGGGACTCGGCCTTGGCCGCAACGACGACTGGGCCCCGGCGCTGGCGCCGGAGTTCGCCGCGGTGGGCGCGTTTCCGTTGCCGGAGGGCAGCGCCGACGCGGCGCTGCTGGCCCATGTCCGGCCCGGGATGAGCACCTTTGAAATGCACGGGGGTGGCCCGGGCGTGGTCCTGGCGGAACTCTACGATGCCGCGGCCGGACGCGGCGGGCGGCTGGTCAACCTGTCCGCGCGCGCCCGGACCGAGGAGGGTGAGCACGGGCTGATCGTTGGTTTCGCGGTGGGCTCCGGCCTGCCGCGGCGCCTGCTCCTGCGGGTGCTCGGTCCGCAGCTGGCCGCGTACGGCGTCGAGGACGTGCTCGCGGATCCGCGCCTGGAGGTGTTCACCGGCGAGGGGGAACGCGTGGCCGCGAATGACGATTGGGAACCGGCGCTCGCCGCGGTGATGGAGCGCGCGGGTGCGCCGGCCCTGGCCCTGGGGAGCCGCGACGCCGCGCTCGTGCTCACCGTGGCCCCGGGCCGGCATTACACCGTCGCCGTCCGCGGGGCCGAGGCGGCGGCCGGCGAGGTCCTGGTCGAGCTCTACGAGCTGCCCTGACGGCGCGCGGCCGCCGGGTCAGGGCACCGCCACCAGCTCGACGTCCGAGAGCCGGAAGGCGAGCTCGCGGGGATCGGTGCCCTTGCGTTGGGCCGGCTGATCGGTGCTGAAGACGAGGACGCTCTCCCCTGGCGGCAGTGCGGTGCCGAACCGCACCTCGGTCGCGCCGCTGACCGCGAGCCGCCCGCCCCACAGCAGTCGCTCCCCGAGCGTGACGCGCAGGGCGCGTTCCCCCTCGACCGGGTGTGCCTGGGCGCGGAACGAGAGCCGGATTTCCCCAGCGGAGTCGTTGCGCACGCGGAGCTCGGCGCGCCCGGCGGTCCAGCGCCAGCGATGGCCGTCGAGCGTCTCCGGGCCGTGCCACCCGGCCCCCGGGCGCGCGTGCACGGATCCTTCCAGAACGGGATCGGCGCGCAGGGTGTGGAACTCGACCGGGGGCCGGAACTCCTGCACCGCCGCGAGGACGCCGAGGTTGCCCGCGATCAGCACCGGGAGCCAGCGCCCGCCGGCGGGCACGAGCAGGTTGAAGGCGAGCGTCATCGGCAGCAGCACCCGCGTGGCGGCGCCCGGGTAACCTTCCCAGACCGGCGTCGACAGGAACAATAGCAGGCCGGCGAACGTCGCCCCGACCCGCCACCAGCGGTCCTCCGGGCGCCAGCGCAGGAGGAAGAAGCCCGCCTGCACAACGAGCCCGAGCACGGCGGCGAGGGTGCTCCACGCGAGGGGCGCGGGCTCGGGTCCGCGGAGGTCGCCGGCAATGGCGCCGAACTTCTCGGCGAGGCCGGCGAGCGGCAGGGTGAAGTTGCCCAGCCCCGGATCCTCGGCCGGTCCGAACCGCAGCCGCACGTACGCCATCCAGAGCAGCAGGGGCAGCAGCACGAGCACCGCCTGCCCGGCCGCGGGCAGCCAGGTGCGCGGCGCCCGCGGCGAGAACGTCAGGCCGGAGGCCGCGAGCAGGCCGGTCTCCTTGGCCAGGCCGCCGAGCGCGAGCGCCGTGCCGCCGAGGACGGGGCGGCCGTGGGCCAGGGCGCGGACCCCGAGCGCCGCCAGCAGCAGCGCGGGGCCGTCCACGAGGGCGTGGCTGACGCTCATACAGAGGCCGTGGGAGAACATCACGCCCGCCCAGCGGAGGACGCCGGTGAAGGTCGGGGGCGCGAGCCAGCGCCAGAGGAGCGTCGCGAGCACGAGCCAGCTGGCGACGTTGAGCAGCGCGTAGGCCTGGACGATCCACGCCGGGCGACCGAGGCCCGCCGCCCACGCCACCCAGCTCAGCAGGATGCGGCGCGCGCGGTAGGGCAGGTTGTCGATGGCCTTGAGCAGCTCCGGGTTGTCGAGCGCCGGGTGCAGCGCCAGTTGCACGTAGTAGGCCCCGTCGTAGCCGGCGGAGCCCTCGTACACGTGGTGCGGCACCTGCCGCAGGGCCGCCACCTTCGAGTCGTTGAGGATGTCCCCGATGGACAGCAGGCTGGAGAAACCGGTGCCCGGCTGGTGAAAGCGGGCGACGGCGAACAGGAACAGGGCGATGCCGGCGAGGACGAGCACCCGCGGCCGGAAACGGAAGGAGCGGGCGAACCAGCTTCCGGGAGCCCTCACCGGGGGGGTCACGTCGGGCCGCCTCCGGGGCGCCGGCGGGCGGAACGACGCGGTCCCGGCGGGCGCTTGTCTTCCAGGTTGCTCACGAAAGTGCGGGGGATCACAAAACCCGCTCGCCGCATGTCAAATCCGAAGCCCCCCCCGTCCCGCCGCGCGCGGTGGTTCGCGGTCGCGCTGCTCGCCCTGCTCGCGGGCTACGGCGTCTGGCTGGGCACGCGGGTCGTGGTGGTGGCGGGCGGGGCGGATTCCTCCGGCTACCTGAACAGCGCGCGGCTGCTGGCGGCGGGCGAGGGCTTCACGTCGCTGCAGGTGCCGGCCGAGTTCGGGGGACCCGGCGCGGTCTCGCCGATCCATTTCACGCCGGTCGGCTTCTTCCCGCGGGGCGGACACCCCGGGGACCTGGTGCCCATCTATCCCTCGGGCCTGCCGCTGCAGTTCGCGGCGGCTTCCCGGTTGCTCGGCTGGACCGCGGGCCCGCTGCTCGTGCTGGTGGCCGCGGCGCTGGGCGCCGTGGCGTTGACTTACCTGCTCGGCCGCGAGCTCGGGTTGACCCCGGCCCTGGCCGCGACCGGCGCGGCGCTCCTCGCGGTGAACCCCGTCTTCGTGTTCACCTCGCTGCAACCGCTCAGCGACACGGTGGCCACGACGTGGGTGCTCGCCGCCGCGTGGGCCGCGGTGCGCGCGCGGGTCCACCGCGGCTGGGCGCTGGCGGCCGGGGCGGCGTTCGCGTTGGCGGTGCTGGTTCGACCGACCAACCTCCTCCTCGGGCCCGCGGTGGCCCTGCTGATCGGGCGGGATTGGCGGCGCCTGCTCCTGTTGGCCGCCGGTGGGCTCCCGGGCGCGGCCTGGCTCGCGGGTTACCAGCACGCGCTCTACGGGCACGCGCTCGCCTCGGGCTACGGGGACATCTTCGCGGCCTTCGGCTGGCACCACGGGGCGCCCACGGCGCGGCACTTCGGCGCGTGGCTCGCGCGTTTGCTGCCCCCGGTCCTGCTCGTGCTGCCGCTCGTCGCCCTCGCGCATCCCGCCACCCGGGGGCGGAGCGTCTCGGCCCTCGTGCTCGGCGCGGCCACGCTGATCGGCTGCTACCTCTTCTACGAGGTCTCGCACGAGGTCTGGTGGTGCCTGCGCTTCATTTTGCCCGCGCTGCCGCTGCTGGTGCTGGCCGGGCTGCTCGGCGTCGAGGCGCTCGCGCGGGGTCCGGGCCGGCGCTGGCCCGGCGGCTTCCGGCCCGTGGCGGCGCTCGTCCTGCTGCTCTGGGGTCTGGGCGCGGCCGGGCACTGGCACCGGCGGCTCGAGCCGCTGCAGGTCCGGCCGCAGGAACTCGCCTACGCGACGGGCGCCGCCGCGGCGCAGGAGCTCTTCCCGGCCGGCGCATTGGTCGTCTGTCAGGCGTTCAGCGGCAGCCTGCTCTTCCACACGGGGCATCCGGTCCTGCGCTGGGACCAAGTTTCGCCGGAGGATTTCGCCCGCTACGCCCGCCTCGCCGCCGCGGCCGGCCGCCCGGTCCGTGCCCTTCTGTTCGAGTCGGAACGGCCCGAGGCCTTCCGGCGCTGCCCGGGACCTTGGCGTGAGGTCGCCCGCCGCGGCCCGGTGGGGCTTTGGGAACTCGGGCCCTTGACGGCGCCGGCGGCCAGCCCGTGACTTCCCCGCCGTGCCCGCTCCGCTCCTGCTCGATCTCAGCCACACCTGCCACACGCGGGCGCGCACGGGCATCCAGCGTGTGAGCCGCGCCCTCCGGCGCGAACTCGGCGCCGCGGCGCGGCCTGTGACCCACGACCCGTACGCGCGCGCCTGGCGGCCGCTTGCGGCGTGGGAGGAGGCCAACCTGACCGCCCCCGGAGCCGCCGGCCGCCGCGGGGCACGCTGGCCGTGGTCCGCCCGGGCGCGGGGCTGGCTCGCGGCGGCGCGGCGCGGGGGACGCCCGCCGACCATAGATCTTCTGCGCCCGAACTCCGGCCTGCTGGTGCCGGAGGTGTTTTCCCCCGCGGTGGCGGCGGCGCTGCCCGGGTTGCTCGCGGCCGCCGACGGCCCGGCCGTGGCGGTGTTCCACGACGCGATCGCGTTGCAGCGGCCGGAGTTCAGCCCGCCCGGCACGGTGGCGCGCTTCCCGTCCTACCTCCTCGAATTGCTCTGGTTCGACGGCGTGGCCGCCGTTTCGGAGGCGTCGCGTGACGCGTTGTGCGCCTATTGGGAGTGGCAGGGGATCCGCGACCATCCGCCGGTGGTGGCGATCCCCCTCGGGGTGGAGGTGCCGGCGGCGGCGCCCGTCGCGGCCCCGCGCGAGGGTCCGCCCGAGGTGCTGTGCGTGGGCAGCCTCGAGGGGCGCAAGAATCATCTCGCGTTGCTGGAGGCCGCGGAGCGCCTGTGGCGGGAGGGCGTCGCGTTCCGTTTGCGGCTGATCGGCATCGTCCAGCCCGCGACCGGGGCCGCGGCCGCGCACCGGGTGGCCGAATTGCAGGCGGCCGGCTGCCCGCTGGTCCACGAGCCCGGCGCGGGTGACGCGGCGGTGGCGGCGGCCTACGCGGCGTGCGCGTTCACCGTCTACCCGTCGCGCGTGGAGGGCTTCGGCCTGCCGGTGCTGGAGAGCCTCGCCCACGGCAAGCCCTGCGTGTGCGCGGCCCGCGGCGCGCTGGGCGAGACCGCCCGCGGCGGGGGATGCCTCGCCCTCGACGACCCGGGTCCGGAGGCGCTGGCGGCGGGGTTAAGGCGGTTGCTGACGGATTCCTCCGCGCTGGCGGCGCTGGCGGCGGCGGCCCGCGCGCGGCCGATCCGGCGCTGGGCCGAACACGCGGCGGATCTCGTCGCGTGGCAGGGTGGCCTCGCGCGCCGGCGCCGGGACCGCCCGCCTTTCCGTTTGCCTTAGCCCCCGGTGGCTCCCACTTTCCCGGTGCCTATGCCCTTGTCGTTCTTCAGCAAGTCCCGGAAGGCGATGCTCGCGCGCTGCCGCGACGACTACGCCACCAAGATGCGCCTGAAGTACGCGCCGTACTACCACGCGATGGAGGCGCAGACCGGCACGAATGTCCGCCTCGACGGGCGCGATATGATCATGCTGTCGAGCAACGACTACCTCGGGCTGTCCTTCCACCCCAAGGTGATCGAGGCGGGCCGGGCCGCGATGCTCCGCTGGGGCACCAGCACGACGGGGGCGCGCACCTCCAACGGTTCGCGTGCCTACCACGTCGAGCTGGAGGAGCGCCTGGCCGCGTTCCTCGGCCGCGAGGCCTGCCACATCCACTCCGCCGGCTACCTGTCGTGCCTGGCCAGCGTCGCCGCCTTCGCGCAGAAGGGGGACGTCATCCTCGCGGACAAGAACATCCATTCCTGCCTCTGGGACGGGATCCGCCTGTCGATGGCGACGGTGGAGCGCTTCTCCCACAACAGCCCGGCGGACCTGCGGGAGGTGCTCGGCGCGGTGAACCCGGAGGCCGCGAGGATGCTGGTCATCGAGGGCGTCTATTCGATGGAGGGCCACGTCGCGCGCCTGCCGGAGCTGACCGAGATCGCGGAGGAGCACGGGTGTTTCACGGTGCTGGACGACGCGCACGGTTTCGGCGTGCTGGGCCGGCAGGGGCGGGGCACGGCGGACCATTTCGGGCTCACGGACAAGGTGGATCTCGTCTGCGGCAGCCTGTCGAAGTCCCTCGCGAGCACCGGCGGGTTCATCGCCTCGTCGCGGGACGTGATCGATTACCTGCGGACCAACTCCAAGCAGACGATCTTCTCCGCGGCGATCAGCCCGGGGCAGGCCGCCTGCGCCCAGGCGTCGCTCGAACTGATGCAGCAGGAGCCGCAGCACCTGGAGCGGCTGTGGGCGAACACCCGGAAGTACCGGGCGATGCTGAAGTCGCTCGGGTTGGACACGTGGGAGAGTGAGACCCCGGCGGTGCCGATCGTGCTGGGCTCGAAGGAGCGCGTGTACCTTTTCTGGAAGGCGCTGCTCGAGAAGGGCGTGTTCACCGTGATGTCGATCGCGCCCGCGGTCCCGGCGGGCAAGGACCTGATCCGGACGGCCGTCTCGGCGATGCACACGGATGAGCAGTTCGACCGCATCGCGGAGGCGATGAGGTACGCGGTGAAGCGCCTGTGACCGGCGCTGGTGCCCCCGCCCGGACTTGAACCGGGATGGGCGGTTTAGGAAACCGCTGCTCTATCCAGTTGAGCTACGGGGACCGGCGTTGGCCCGCGGACGGTTCCGTCCCGCGGGCCGGGCGCAGTAGGACCCGGGGCCGGGATGACTTCAAGGCCGGAGGTCCGCCGGCTTCTCCGGCAGCGGGCGCAGCCTCAGGCCGCGGAGCGCGCCGGTGGTCATATAGGTCGCCACACCCAAGGGCAGCGAGCGGTGGGTCGGCCCCGGGCGCAGGCTCAGCGCCTTGCCCGCCAGCGCCAAATCGACCACCGGTGCGCCGTCGATCCACGCCCGCAGCCGTTCCGGGGTGACCTGCAGCCGGATCCGGTACCAGCGGCCGTCGGCGAACTCCATCTCCCGCGCGGTTTCGTTCTCGGCGGCGTCCACGCGGTCGACCCGCGAGATCCCGACCACCGTCCCGCCCCAGCCGCCCACCACGAGCGTGCACGCCTCGCGGCCGACGGGGAAGGTGAGCCCGCAGAAGAAGTCCCCGCCCTCGACGCGCATCGCCTCCAGCTCGATCTCGTAATTCTGGCGCGGCAGTTCCGCGCCGCGCGTCCAGGTGATGCCCGTGGCGGTGGTGCCGCGGTGGAGGAGGATCGCCGGCCCGCCGCCGCGGAAGTCCGGCTCCACCCGCACCGGTCCCTCGGCGTCGAACCCCGAGGGCACCCAGCCCGCGAGGGAGCGGCCGTCGAACAGCGGGCGCCAGCCCGCGGGATCAGGGGAGGGCGTGCAACCGGCGGCGAGCAGGAGCGCGGCGGCAAGAAACGGGCGCAGGCGGGGCATCGGGCAAGGCAACGCGGCCGGCGCGCGGCCGCAACCCGCCCGGCTCAGAACGTGCCGCGCACCCCGAAGGTCCAGAGCGAGCCGTAGTCGATCCGGTTGCGGAAGCGGGCCGGACCGGGCGTCGCCGGACCATAAATCAGCGTGTCGTCGGTCACGTTGGTCAGGTTCCGCATGCTGCCGAAGACGGCGAGGCGGCGCGAGAAGACCCACTCGGCTTGCGCGTCGAGCGTCACGCGGGACGGCACCCAGGTGTAGGTGTCCGGGCCGACGCTGGCGCCGGTGGCGGCCGCGCCGCGCCGCTCGCCGCGGTAGTTCCAGTTGCACCGCACGGAGTAGCTGGGCCGCGTGAGGCTGATGCCCCAGCTCCCGCTGCGCGGGAAGAAGTTGAACCCGGAGTTGCCCACCGGCTGGCCGGTGCGGCGCTGCGAGGTGACGTTGGCGAACACCTGCACGCCGCGGGCCCAGCCCGGGAGGAACGTCAGGGCCTGCTTATAGTTCAGGCTCGAGCCCTCCATCCGCACCGTCCCGGGCACGTTGTACTGGGTCTCGACGTCGAACGGCCCGTACAGGTTCGGGTCGAGGTCGTAGAGGTCGAGGAAGGCGGGGGTGGCGGGGGCGCGGACCGCGCCGAAGAAGTTCGTGAAATCGCGGCGGAAGGCCTGCAGCGAGAGCTGGCCCACGCCGCTGAAGTAGTACTCGAGGCGCAGGTTCAGGGTGTCGGCGCTCCACGCCTTGATCCCCACGTTGTTCACGATGATCCGGTTCGCGGCGCTCGGGATGCTCTCGGCGTCGGGGAGCGTGACGCCGCCCGCGTACTGGTTGAAGTCGGGGCGGCCGACCGAGCGGTAGGCGGCGGCGCGCGCGATCAGGTTCTCGCGCACCTGGAAGCTGGCGTTGAGGCTCGGGAACAGGCGCAGGTACTCCTTCTCGGCGCGGGCCGCGCGCTCGAGGAACGTGAGCTGCGAGACGCCCAGCGCGTTGCTCGCCGGTACGATGGGCAGCGGCAGGCCGTTGGCGCCGCGGAGGACGCGACCGGCCGCGTCGCGCTGGTAGTTGCGGGTGGGGTCGGTCAGCGGTCCCTGGGCGCGGATGTTGGTCTGCTCGGCGCGCACGCCGCCGGTGAGGCGCAGGCGCCGGTCGAGGAGGCTCGCGTCCCCGCGCAGGTAGCCGGCGGAGACGAGCTCCTCGGCCCACTTGGAGGAGGAGACGATCGAGCGGTAGTCGTTGTTGAGGTTGAGCGAGTACTGGCCGGGGTTGGCGCGGTAGTGCTCCCAGGCGAGGGCGTTGCTGATGCCCTGGATCGGCGGCAGCCCGTAGGCGCCGCGCGCGGCGTAGACCGGGTCGAGGAACGGGGCCGCGCTCTCGTCGGTCGCGGCGTTGCCATCGGGGCCGAGGAAGGTCCAGCCGGAGTTGCGGTTGCGGTTGTCGCGCTGGGACTGCCGGACGTGCACGCCGGCCTTCACGCGGAGGGGGAGGGCGCCGGGCAGGTCGCGGCCGGCGTTGGCGTAGAAGGTGCGCTGCGTGTCGCTGGTGTTGTTCTGGATCGCGGAGGCGGTGTTGTAGGTCTTGCCGGTGATGGCGTAGGGGTCCACCGGGGCACCGGCGGCGTCGAGCACGGTGATGCGCTCGGGCCGGTCGGGGAGCATCCCGGCGAAGGCGATGGTGAGGTTGCGGCGGAACCCGGTGGTGTTGTTGAAGAGCCCCTTGTCGATGTCGCGGTTGCGGTTGGAGGAGAGTGAGAGGCCGAGGCCGAGGTCGCCGCGCCAGACGGGCCCGTCGTGGCGCCAGACCAAGGTAGGCGTGGAGGTCCGGTTGTGGCGGTCGCGGATCAGGTTGGTGAGCTGGAGCTCGCCCTGGCCCGGGGCGCTGCGGGTGCTGGCGCCGGAGAACTCCCCGGGGAGCACGCGGTTGAGGGCGAAGGTGAGGCCCTGGTTGGAGGCGTAGAGGTGGAAGTAGGAGAACTGGTAGCCGAGCGAGAGCCGGTCGCGGGGCGAGAGGCGGAAGTCGAGGGTGAGGCCGAGGGCGTTGCGGGTGGTGACCTTGGTGCCGTCGCGGTAGAGGTACGAGGTGAGGTAGGGCGCGTCGGGCGTGGTGTGCGGGAAGGTCGTCCCGTTGGTGGCGGCGCTGGTGCCGCGCCACGTCGTCTGCGTCAGCGGCTCGGGCGAGAAGTTGGTCGAGGTGCCGGCCGAGAGGGTGAGGCCGAAGCGGCGCGAGAGGGGCGCGACGTAGTTGAACTCGAAGCCGGGGTCGACCTTGCGGGACGGCGTGAGGCGCGGGCCGGGCGTGCGCTGGAGGTCGTGCTCGGTGCTGCGCATGATCACGAACGCGGTGGCGCTGAGGGCCGGGCGCGCGCGCTCAAACGCGCTGCGGGGCACGAGGTTCACGAGGCCCGCGAGGGCGGCGCCGGGGGACTCGGGGGTGGGGGAGTACTCCACCTCGACGCGGGAGAGGTTGTTCACCGACATCATATCCATCGCCACCGCGCGCCCGGTGTTGGTGTCGCCGACGCCCGCGCTGGCCACGCTGAAGCCGTCGAGGGTGATGGGGACGTTGGCCGCGGGCACGCCGTTGATCGAGACGTCGCGGGCGTTGCCGCCGCCGCTCTCGATCGTGATGCCCGGGAGGAATTTCAGGAAGTCGGCCGCGTTGCCCTCGGCGACGAAGCCGAACTCGTCCGTCGCGAGCACGTTCTTGATGTTCGGGGCGAAGCGCTGCTCGTTGATCGCGAGGGCCGAGGCCGCCATCTCGCGGGAATCCCCGACCACGAAGGCGTCGAGGCGCACGGGATCGCCGCCCGGGGCCGCCGCGCCGGCCGCGGGTCCGAAGGCGAGGTCCCGCGTCACGGTGCCGCCCGGGGGCACGGTCACGGCCTCCACCAGCGGCGCGAGGCCGGTGTAGAAGGCCCGCAGCCGCACCGCGCCGGCGGGCACGCCGCCGAGCCGGTACTGGCCGGTGGCGTCCGTGGCGGCCTCGAGGTTCGTCCCCTCCACGGTCAGCCGCACGCCCTCCAGGTACTCGCCGGTGCGCGCGAGCTGCACGCGGCCCTCGATCGCGCCCGGGGCGGACGGCTGGGCCCGCGGCACCGCGGCGAGCAGGAGGAAAGTGGCGGACACGAGGAGCCGGCGCGCGGCGACAGGGAACGGGGACATCGGGGAAAGGGCGGGGTGGGAGGGGACCGCGAGCAAGGCGCAGCCGCGCGCGGAGCTCAAGGCGCAAGGTGACGGCGGCGGATCCGCTTGCCACGGACGGGGGAATCCCTTGCGTCGCGCCCTAATCGTGGTACCCGCAGGAGATTCTTCCCGCAGCGAATCCCCGGCCTCCGGGCCGCGCCTCGGCATCATCGGCGGCGGCCAGCTCGCCCGGATGCTCGCGCTCGCGGCGCACCCCCTCGGCTGCCCGGTGACCACCCTGGAGCGCGCCGCCGCCTGCCCCGCGGCCCCCGTCGCCACCTCGGCCCTCGTGGGCGACTGGAACACGCTGCCGCCCCTCCTCGACCTGGCGTCCCGGGTCGACGTCCTCACGCTGGAGAACGAGTTCGTGGACGCCGGGCTGCTCGCCGAGCTGGAATGCGCGGGGCACCGCGTGCTGCCGTCCTCCCGCACGCTCGCGCTGGTGCAGGACAAGCTGGTGCAGAAGCGCACGCTCGCGGAGGCCGGCCTGCCGGTCCCCCGCCTGCGCGACACGCCGGACCCGGCGGCGCTGGCGGCCGCGGCGGCGGAGTTCGGTTACCCCTTTTTGCTCAAGGCGCGGCGCAACGGCTACGACGGCAAGGGCAACGTCACCGTCCGCACGGCGGGCGAGCTGGACGCCGCGTGGCGCCGGCTGGGCGGCGACCGTGGCAACCCGTTGTTCGCGGAGGCGTGGTGCCCCTTCGAGCGGGAGCTGGCCGTGATCATCACGCGCGCGGAGGACGGCCGGGAGGCGGTCTACCCGGTGGTGGACACGGTGCAGCGCGACCACATCTGCCACGTGGTGCGCGCGCCGGCGGCCGGGGATCCCGCGGTGCTGGCGGCGGCGGCCTCGATCGCGGGCCGGGCGGTCGCCGCGGTCGGCGCGGTGGGCAGCTTCGGCGTCGAGCTCTTCCTCCTCGCGGACGGTTCGATCCTGGTGAACGAGCTGGCGCCGCGCGTGCACAACTCGGGCCACTACACGATCGAGGGCTGCGAGTGCTCCCAGTTCGAGAACCACGTGCGCGCGGTGCTGGGCTGGCCGCTGGGTTCCCCGCGCCTGC
>VHCY01000055.1 GCA_016871595.1 Verrucomicrobiota bacterium | reverse complement strand
CGCGCCCCTGCGCGACCGCCTGCTCGGGATCCTCGATTCCCGCGCCCGCATCCCCTACGTCAGCCGCCGCGGCGACCACTATTACAATCTCTGGCAGGACGCCGCCCACCCCCGCGGCCTCTGGCGGCGGACGACGCTCGCGGAGTACCGTAAGCCGGAGCCCGCTTGGGAGACCGTGCTCGATCTCGACGCCCTCGGGCGGGCCGAAGGCGAGAACTGGGTCTGGAAGGGATCCAGCTGGCTCGAGCCCGCATTGGACCGCTGCCTGATCAGCCTGTCGCGCGGGGGCGCCGACGCGGTCGTGGTGCGGGAGTTCGACCCGGTGGCCAAGGCGTTCGTGGCCGACGGTTTCAAGCTGCCCGAGGCGAAGACCCAGGTCGCCTGGCGCGACCGCGACCACCTTTACGTCGGGACGGACTTCGGCCCCGGCAGCCTCACCGACTCGGGCTACGCCCGGCAGGCCCGCCTCTGGCGCCGCGGCACGCCGTTGGCGGAGGCCCCGCTGGTCTTCGAGGGCCGTTCCACCGACGTCAGCGCCTCGGTCTACACCACGTTCGAGCCCGGCTTCCGGCGCGAGTTCGCGCGCCGCGGGACCACCTTCTTCACCGCGGAGCACTTCCTCGGACGCGAGGGGAAGTTCGAGCGGCTCGACCTGCCGGCGGACGTCCGCCTCGGCACCTGGCGCGAGCACCTGCTCGTCACCCTGCGCAAGGACTGGGCGGTCGGCGGGCGGACCTTCCCGGCGGGGGCGCTGCTCGCGCTGCCGTGGGCAAGGTTCCTCGCCGGCGACCGGGACTTCGCGATCCTCTTCGCCCCCGGCCCGCGGGAGGCCCTCGCCGGCTACAGCACGACCCGCGGGCACGTGCTGATCAACACCCTCGCCAACGTGCGCAGCCGGATCTTTGTGGCGACGCCGAAGCCGGGAGGCGGCTGGGACCGTCGGCCCCTGCCCGGTGCCGACTTCGGGCACGCCACGGCCAGCCGTGAGGACGAAAGCTCGGACGCCTTCTGGCTCCAGGCCGACGACTTTCTCACCCCGCCCAGCCTGTTCCGCGGGGAGATCGGCGGGGGCGCGCCCGAGCTGCTCCGGCAACTGCCGGCGTTCTTCGCCGCCGCGCCCCTGGAGTTCACGCAGCACGAGGCCGTCTCCGCCGACGGCACGCGGATCCCGTACTTCCAGGTCGCGCGGAAGGGCCTCGCGGCGGACGGCCGCAACCCGACGCTGCTCTACGGGTACGGCGGATTCCAGATCTCGCAGACCCCGAACCACCGCGCGGGGATGGGGGCGGCGTGGCTTGAGCAGGGCGGCGTGTTCGTCCTCGCCAACCTGCGGGGCGGCGGCGAGTTCGGTCCGGCCTGGCACCAGGCGGCGCTGAAGGACCGGCGCCAGCGCGCGTACGATGATTTCATCGCGGTGGCCGAGGACCTCGTGCGGCGGAAGGTCACCTCCCCGCGCCACCTCGGGATCCAGGGCGGCAGCAACGGCGGGCTCCTCGTCGGCGCCGTGATGGTGCAGCGTCCCGACCTGTTCCGCGCGGTCGTCTGCCAAGTGCCGCTGCTCGATATGCGACGCTACCACCGGCTGCTCGCCGGCGCGTCCTGGATGGCCGAATACGGCAACCCGGACGAGCCCGCCGAGTGGGCGCACCTCGCGCGCTACTCGCCCTACCACAACGTGCGCGCCGGGGTCACCTACCCGCGCGTCCTATTCACGACCTCGACCCGTGACGACCGCGTGCACCCGGGCCACGCCCGCAAGATGGCCGCGCGGATGCTCGAGCAGGGCCACCCGGTCCTGTACTACGAGAACATCGAGGGCGGCCACGGGGGCGCCGCGGACAACCGCCAGCTCGCGCGGATGCAGGCGCTGGCCTACACGTTCCTCCTGCGCGAGCTCCGCTGAGCCGGCCCGCGCGGTTCACGCGCACAACAGGAAGTCGCGCCCCTCCACCCAGCCGCGGGCACCGAGGTCGGCCGCGATCAGCTCCCGCGCTCCCGACGAGGAGACGTAGGCGAGGACGAACGCCCCGCCCGGGGGCGGCAGCGCCGAGGGGGACCACACCGGCGGCCCGCGGCCGCCCAGTGCCGGCGTGACCTTGGCCGGATCGACGTCCACGTACCCCGCGACGCGCAGCCCGTGGCTCGCGAGCGCGGCGGCGCGGAGACGGGTCGGGCGCCCCGCGCCCCAGACGAGGAGCGGCCGCGCCGCGAGGGCGGGCCGGGCCCGGAGCCAACGGGCGATCCAACCGGCCTTCAGCCGGAAGAAGGCCTCCGGCGCGTAGCGGGCGTCCGTCCGCGAGAGCCGCCCCGGCAGGTCGTGCCACCGCAGCAGCACGCGCGGCACCTTGCCGAAGACCACACCCGCGTCCATCCACCGCAGCCACAGCTCGTGATCCTCCGGGAAATCGCCCGCGCGGTAGCCACCGTGCCGCGCCACCAGCTCGCGCCGGAACACCACGCTCGGATGGGCGACGGGCGCGTCGACAAACCGGCGGAGCGCCATCCGCTCCGGGGTGAGCAGACCGTTCAGCCACGCCACGTGCCGAGCGTAACCCGCCTGCGCCGCGGCGTCGCCCGCGTGCTCCACGAGGCAGCTCACGACGCCGTGGGCCCGGCCCTCCGGGCCATCGAGCCAAGCCACCTGGGCCGCGAGCCGCTCCGGCAACGCCTCGTCGTCTGCGTCCATCCGCGCGACCAGTTCCCCGCGCGCCGCGGCCAAGCCGGCGTTGAGGGCGGCGACCAGGCCCTCGCGCGGTCGCCGGAGGACGCGCAGGCGCGGCTCGTCCCGGGCCAGCGCCGCGAGGAGCTCCGTCGTGCCGTCGACCGACCCGTCGTCGACCACCAGCAGTTCCCAGCCGGGAAACGTCTGGTGGCGGATGCTCGCGACCGCGCGGCCGAGGGTGGCGGCCGCGTCCCGGGCCGGCAGGAGCACCGTGACCCGCGGGGCGGCGGCGGCCCCGTTCAGGGCTGCTTCTCCTTGGTGAGCTGCTCGCGGAGCTTCTTCACCTTCGGGGCGATCACGTAGGCGCAGTAACCCGCGTTGGGGTTCCGGCGGAAGTAATCCTGATGGTAGGCCTCGGCCTCCCAGAACCGCTCCAGCGGCGCGATCTCGGTCGTGATCGGGTCGCGAAATGTCGCGGCCGCGCGGGCACGGGACTTTTCCGCCGCCTCCTTCTGCACGGCATCGGCGTAGAGGATGACCGACCGGTACTGGGGCCCGATGTCGTTCCCCTGGCCGCCGACCTGCGTCGGGTTGTGCACCTGCCAGAAATAGTCCAGCAGCCGCTCGAGCGAGACCACGGCCGGATCGTAGTCGATACGGATGACCTCGGCGTGGCCGGTCTTCTTGGTCGAGATCTGCTCGTAGGTGGGGTTCGGCACGTGGCCGCCGGCGTAGCCGCTGACGACGGTCTTCACCCCGGGCAGCAGTTCATAGGCGGCCTCGGTGCACCAGAAGCAACCGCCCCCGACGACCAGCGAGGCGAGTTGCGGGGCGGCGGCGGCGAGCGGGGAGGTCATCGGCAGGAGGAGGGCGGCAACAAGGAGCGGGAGGCGGAGGCGCATCGTAAGGCGGGGATGGCCGGAAGCTGGCGGGAATCGCGGCGGAGTCAAAGCGCCCGCTTCAGCCGCCACCCGCGGCCGGCCGGCGCAGCCCGAAGGCGCGGAGGCGGGCATCGAGGCCGAAGCGCGTGAAGAGGGCATCCGTCTCCGCCGCCGGGCGTCGCGCCGCGTCGAGGCCGGGCTCTTCCGCCAGCGCGCGCACGAGGTCGAGGATCACCGCCACCGAGTCCTCGAGCAGTTGCGGCGTCACCTTGTCGATGGTGTCGGCGAGGTCGTGGTAATGCCGCACGGCCTCGCGCGGGAGGGGCGCGTTGAAGGTGAGGGCGCGGACGCCGGCGAGCTGGTAGGGCGTGTGGTCGCTGCCCATCCAGTTGGTGTTCTCGACGCCCTTGGGCAGCCGCAGCCCGGCAGGGCGCGCGGCGTTCCAGCGCTCAAGATACGGCACCAGCGCGTCGTCGCCGAGCGCGTTCACCGCGACGGGCACGCCGATCATATCGAGGTTGAGCATCGCGACGACGGGCGTGGCGCCGAGGAGGGCGGCGGCGTGGCGGGAACCCTGCAGGCCCTGCTCCTCGCCGTTGAACCAGATGAGCTCCACCGCGTGGTGGCGGGGCGCGCCGGCCAGCGCGCGGGCTAGGGCGAGGAGCTGCGCGACACCAATGCCGTTGTCCAGGGCGCCCTGCCCGAGGTCCCAGCTATCCAGGTGCGCCCCGACGATCACCCGCGACGGGGCGCGGCCGGGGAGCACGACGCGGAGGTTGGCGGTCGCGACCGGGACGCAGCGGGAACGGGTCTCGACGCGCAAACGCACCGGGATCCCGCGCGCCACGAGGCGCCCGAGCCAGCGGCCCTCCTCCTGCGCGATCGAGTAGACCGGAAGCGGCAGCGGCTGGCCCGCGGGCGAGCCGGTGCGCGCGAGCAACTGGCCCCCGCCCTCGCGATTGATGAACAGGATCGCGGCCAGCCCGCGCGCGGCCGCCGCCCCGACGTAATCCGCGGCCGGCAGCGGCGAACCGGAAGCCAGCAGGCCGACGCGCCCGCGCAACTCACCCGCCGGGTAGTCGCCGGGCCGGCCGAGGCCGATGTCCACCAGTTCCCCCGTGAGCGCCGGGTGCGCCTGGGAAAAGCCGAGCGCCGCGACGCGCAGCCGGCGCGCGAAAGGGGCGAGCACCTCGACCTCGTCGTCGCCGCGGATCCACCCCGGGGCGGTGAAGGGCTGGCGCTCCGGCGCCAGACCCAGCGCGCGCAACTCGGCCTCAAGGCGGTCGAGCGCCGCCGCGTTGCCGGGGCTGCCGGTGAGGCGCGGCCCGACCTCGTCGGCGAGGCGTTCCAGGAAGGCGTGGGCGGCGGCGGCCGGGGATGGCGCGGGCGCCGGGTCCGCCGCGAGCGCGGTGGCGACCAACGCGAGCGCGAGCGTGGCCCGCCGCACGGGTTCAGGGACGGACCGCATCGGTGATCGTGAGCGTGTTGAAATCGAGCACCCGGCTCAGCCGCCCGTGGGTGAGCTCGAGCCGGCGACTGCCGACCTCCGCGTTGAGGTACGGACCCGCGAAGAGCCGCCACTCCGCGGCGTGGTCGATGACGCGCCCGTCGACCCGGGGCGCCTCGCCGTGGGCGCACTCGACCCGCCGGCCGCGGAGCGTGGTGAAGGCGACCCGCGGGACGGGCTCGAGCCGCACCTCCAGCGGCAGCGCGCGGACGGCCGCCTTGAAGGCGTCCCACGAGGGGAAATCCGCGGCGGAGGCGGGCTGGAGGATGACGCCGTTGCGCGCGTGCGGGGAGCGCAGGCGCCGGCCACCGCCCTCGATGGGCACCCACTCGTAGGGCGCGAGCGGCCGGAAGGCCACGTAGGTGCGCCCACCCTGGGCGAAGATCCAGCCGGAGGGGTCCTCCTCGGCGCGGGCGAGATCCTTCGAGAAGAAGCCGTTCACCTGGATGAAGGGCGCGTCCGCCGCGATGCGGTGCAACGCGATCACCGTGTCGTCCTGCTGGAAGATCTGCTCGTAAGGGGAGCCGCCGAGAAGCTTCGCCTCGCTGGTGTAGGTGGGCTTGCCTTGGAACGTCACGGAGGCGGGCATCCAGTCCGGCATCTCGGTGAAGTACATCATCAGCTCCTGCGCCCCGAAGAAGGGCTGGTTGGCGAAGATCGTGTTGTGCACGCCCCGCGGGTCCGGCACCGCCCACGTGAGGCCCCAGGAGTGCTGCTGGATCGGCTGGAGGAGCCCGCCCTGGTCGGAGCCGACGGCGTAGTCGGGGCCGACCCAGGTCGTCTTGTAGACCGGGGCGTTGCGGACGTCGCTGTTGCGCCAGCGGTGGCGGGTCCGCTTGCGCTCTCGGTGAAGGTAGGGTCCGGCGCGGTCGGTGGCGATCCGGTGGATGACCTCGGGGACCTCGTAATGCTGGGCCACGACGGCAAAGAACATCCCCCAGCCGCCGTAGCCGACGGGCGGCACCGTGTTGCCGAAGCAGAGCCACGCGAAGAAGGACGAGAGGCCGTTCCAGCGCTCAAGCACGGTCTTGTCGTCCGTGCGCGCGTGGGCTCCGACGTACATCCCCTGCAGGGAATCGACGGCAAAGTCGGCCAGGATGTAATCGATCATCATCCGCCCGCGCTGCCGCATCTCCGGGTCGTGCGCCCAGACGCTCAGGTAAAGCATCGGGATCAGGTACTCACCGATGTAGTGGGTGCAGTCGTACTCGCCCTGCCCGATGGTGGTGGCGAGGTCCATCCAGTGCAGGAGCCACGCGCGCGCCTCGGCGGCGATCTCGGTGGAACTCTTGCCGTTGAACCACCGCTCCCCCGGCTCGCCGGGCCACAACTGGGCCATCAGCAGCATCGAGGAGTAGTACATCACCCAGTGGTTCTCGGTGTCGCCGCGCAGGGGGTGGTAAGTGCGCCACGCCTCGCGCAGCGCCGCCTGCGCCTCCGGGGTCAGCTGCTCGCGCCCGAGGTAGGCGATGCAGGTGACGGGAAACATCCAGAACATATCCCCCGAGGGCGCCCGCAGCACCTCGATCAGCCGCGCGGAGACGCCAGCCGCGTCCTGCCTCAGGGCGAGGCGGGCCGCGAGGTCGGCGAGGCCCGCGGAGGCCAGCGGGGTCTGCGCCGCGCGCCAACGCACGGCCTCGTCGCGCCGCGCCAGGTAAGCCTCGCGCCGGAGGAACGCCTCGGGCTCGGGCCGCCCGGAGGGCATCGGGCCCGTGTGCGCGGGCTGGGCCGAACCCCGGCCGGGCCACGCGGTCAGGAGGGCGAGGAGGAACAGGCCGGGGAACGCGCGCTTCATTGGGCGGGGCGGGGCAGGAAACCAAGGGCGAACACCGTCGCCTTGCCGAAGGACAACGGGCGCCAGGTGCGGCCGAGGTCGTCCGAGGCGTACACGTCCTCCTGGAAGGGCGCCGCGTAGAGCCGGCCCGGGAAATCGGGGTCGACCGCCACGCTCCAGATTTCCCGCCGCGGCAGGCCGGCGGAACGGTCCGCCCAGGTCAAACCACCGTCCTCGGACACCTGCACGCCGACGCCCCAGCCGCACAGGACCAGACGCCCCGGGGTGGAAGGATCGTACACGAGGTTGTGGAGCGTGCGCTCCCGGCCGATGCCCGGCAGCTCGCGCCACGTTTCCCCGCCGTCCGCCGAGGCGAGCGGGCCGTCGGCGGAAGTCGCGGCGACGAACGCGCGCGGATCGTGCGGGGACTGCCGCAGGTCGTAGGTCACCTTGGCCGTGGGTTGGACCCGGCGCCACGTGTGCGCGGCGTCGTCCGAGAGATGGATCCCCAGCTCGCACCCGGCGAGCACGCGGCCGGGGCGGGTGCGGTCCACCACCAGCGCGTTGGTGTAGGCGCGCGTGATGCCCGCCTGCCGCCGCTCCCACGTGCCGCCGCCGTCGGGCGAGAAGGCGATGCCGTCCGGCAGGGCCAGGTAAAGGTGCGCCGGCTGCGCCGGATCAAACCCCACCGCCTTGCCCTCGGTCATATCCCAGCTCGTGGTGATCCGCCAGGTGCGGCCCCGGTCGGGGGAGCGGAGCAGGCCGTCGAGCGCCGCGACGTACACGACCCGGGCGTCCCGCGGGTCGTGGGTCAGGTGGAACATCCGGATATGGTGCGGGCCGACGTGCTCGAAGGTGGCCCGGTCCGCCGAGCGGTAGAGGCCGCTGCGGGCCGGGCCCGCCCGCCCGATGATGCCGGAGCCGGGGCCGCTCAGGTTGACGAGCAGGTGCAGGTCGTGCCGGGGCGCCTCCGCGGCCTGCCCGGAGAGGACGGCCGCAAGCGCGAGGGCGCCGGCAAAAAAGGATCGTGCGTTCCAGGTCATCGCGCCAAGTTGCGGTAATGCGCCCCCTCCCCTGCCTGCTGTTCACGCTCGCCCTCGCCGCCACCGTGCCCGCCGGAGCGGCCGGCGCCGAAACCCCCGAGGCCCGCCTCGCCGCGCGCGGCCTGAAGCTCCCGCCGGTGAGCGCCCCGATCGCCAACTACGTGCCCGCGGTCCGCTCGGGCAACCTCGTCTTCCTCGCGGGCCACATCCCGCGCGACGCCGCCGGCAAGGTGATCACCGGCAAGGTCGGCCAGAACGCCACGCCCGAGCAGGCCAACGCCGCCGCGCAGGCCACCGCCCTCGCGCTGCTGGCCACGCTCAAGCAGGAGATCGGCGAGCTCGCCCGCGTGAAGCGCGTCGTCCGCGTCGGCGGGTTCGTCAACGCCGTGGACACCTTCACCGCGCAGCCCCAGGTGATGAACGGCTGCTCGGACCTCCTCGTCGCCGTGTTCGGTGAACGCGGCAAGCACGCCCGCGCCGCCCTCGGGGTGGCCTCGCTCCCCGCCGGCGCGGTGGTCGAGATCGAGATGGTGGTCGAGGTGGACTGAGGCGGGCATCGGCTTCAGGCCTCCCGGCGCAGGAACTCGCCGACCGCGGCCACCAGCGCATCGACCTGCGCGGGGGAATTGCAGAGGTGGGTCGAGACGCGCAGCGCGTTGAGGTTCTCCTCGGTGACGGGCCGCGTGCGGATGCCCCTCTCGCGCAGGAGCAGGCCGAAGAGGCGGTCGTGCGGGATCCGGGCCGTGCGGAAAGTCACCATCGCCGCGGCGAGCTCGCCCGGTTCCGGGGAAAGGATCTCGACGCCCGGCAGGGCCGCGAGCCCCGCCCGCGCCTGGGCGGCCAGCTGACGTCCCCGCGCCGCGATGCGCTCCCGGCCGATCCGCTCCTGCAGCCGCATCGCCTCGGCCAACCCGAGCGCGGTGGCGACGTTCCGGGTGCCATACTCGTACCGCACCGCCCCCGCGCTCAGCGCGAAGCGGCCGTTCGCGTCGAGGTCCCCGGAGTAGGCGCCCACCAGCGGCGGCGCCAGCTCCTCCTGCCGCGCGCGGCGCACGCAGAGGACGCCGGTCTCGAGCGGGCCGCCGATCCACTTGTGCCCGCTGACCGCAAGGGAGTCGCAGCCGAGGGCGGCGAAGTCGACCGGCACCATCCCCGCCGACTGCGCCGCATCGAGGTGGAACCAGATCCCGCGGGTCCGGCAGAGGTCCGCCACCGCGCGCGCCGGCAACGTGATCCCGGTGGGCGCGGTGATGTGCGAGAGCTGGATGACGCGGGTGCGCGGGCCGCACAGCGCGGTGATGCGGTCGAGGTTCACCGCGGCGGAACGGGGGTCGGGCTCGAACGTGCGCACGACCACCCCGCGCCCGCGCGCCGCCTGCAGCCAGGGGAACGAGCCGCCGGGATGGGCGTGGCTCTCGAAGATCACCTCGTCTCCCGCGCGCAGGGGCAAGCCGGCCGCGACGGTGGCGTTGGCCTCGGTGGCGTTGCGGACGAAGGCGACCTCGGCCGGGTCCGCGCCGAGGAAACGGGCCACGTCGGCGCGGGCGCCCGTGAACTGCGCGTGGCCGTGCTCGGCCTTGGCCTGCAGCCGGCGGGTGACCTCCGCGACCCGCTCCAGGACGGGCGTCGGGGTCGAGCCGAGGCTGCCGGTGTTGAAATAACTGAAGCCCGCCTCCAGCGGGTAGAGCGCGCGCACCGCCTCCCAGAACGGCTCGGGCCGCGCCGCGGTGAACTCCGGGAGGGCCGCGTCGGCACCACGGGCGAGGCCAAGGCCGGCCGCACCTAGGGCGGCGTGGCGGAGGAAGGAGCGGCGGGGCAGGCTCATACGCGGAGGAATTCGAGCCGGTGGTCGAGCAGCAGGTCGCCGCCGGCGGGCAGGGTCACGGGAGCGTCGGCGTGAAACGCGAAGGCGGCGAGCGGGTTTTTCGCCCGCACAAACCACGGGATCGGCCCGGTGCGGCTCTCGAACCGGACCTTCGTCCTACGCAGCGAGCCATCGTGCTGGCACGACCACTCGAGCCACGGTGCCGGCACCCCGTGCACCTCCGCCTCGCCCCGACGCCCGCCGGGACCGCTGACGCCGAGGGCGGCGTCCCCGTGCTCATCCAGGAGCTCACGCGCGCCGCGGAACTGCAGCCCGGTGTAGTGGGAGCCGACCAGACCGCCGCCCGCGTGGTAATTCGAGAGGACGAGCGGGCGCCCCGCCGCGTTCCACAGGCGGCTGGTCCAGTCCAGCGCCCAGCCGTCCGGGAGCACGTCCGTCGCCAGCACGCGTTCCTCCCGCAGGAGCACCTCACCCGCGGGCGACCGCCATTCGACGGCCTCCTCCAGCCGCGCGGGTACGCGCGCCGCCCAGCCGGCGTGGACCTGCCGTCCCTGGTCCCCGCGCCAGCGGTAGCCCTCGCCCGCCCGGTGGGAGGGTCCGCCCCAGAAGTTGACGCCGTCCACCGCGGTCAGCGTGAGGCTGAGCCCGTGGTGCCAAGGGTGGTCGTTGGGCCGGAAGTTGGTCAGGAGGTCGCCGTCCGCGGAATGGAGCGGATGGAAGTAGGGCCGCGGCGCCTCCTCCGCAGGCGTGGCCGGCGCGAACACGTAAGTCCAGAGCGGGCGCCCGTCGAGGCGCACCTCCAGGCGATCCGCCGCTTCCGTCAGGACCAGGCCGGGGTTCACGGCGCGGCACCCTCCAGCGCGAAGGGCCCGCCCGCGAACTCCGCGTGTTCGCCGCCCGGCAGGAGGACCCGGACCGGGGTCGCCGCGGGCGCCTCGCCCTCGAGCCGGAAACGGCCGGCCTCGACGCGCCACGCCACCCGCACGAGCCCGCGTGGCGTGCACACGGCGCCCCGCGCCGAACCGAGGCCGCAGCGGCGCGGCGTCACCCCGACGACCGCGAAGCCCGGCGCGAGGGGCTCCACGCCGAGGATCCGGGTGAGGAACTCGAGCGCGGGATGCGCCGACCAGGCGTGGCAGAGCGAGCGCCAGTAACTGTTCTCCTCCACGAAGGTGTCGAGGCCGTGCCCGGTCATCTCGTGCCACGGCCCGAGGTGGCGCGGCATCGTGTCGTAGGCACCCAACCGCTCCAGGGCCCGGAAGCCGGCGTGCCACCAGAAGAAGGAGCCCGGCGCGAGGGCGGGATCGTGGGGGAATCGGGCGCCGAGCCGGCGCAGCTCTGCCTCGCCCGCGGCCCCGCAGAGCACCGCCCACGCGTTGCCGTACTGGCTGACCTCCGGCCCGCCGGGGCGGTCCTGGAACAGCCCCTCCGACTCCGACCAGAAGCGCGCGCGCACCGCCGCGCGCACCCGCGCCGCCTCGCGGTCGCAACGCTCCGCCTCCTCCGCGCGCCCCGCGAGCCGGCAGAGGTCCGCCGCCTCCGCCAAGGCCACGCCGTACTGCGCGGAAATGATGCACGTCGGCCCGGCGTCCGCCCCGGGCACGACCCCGCGCGGCCACCACGGGCACCAATCGGTAATGTTCCAGTAAGGCAGCCGCTCCGGCAAACCGTCCGGACCCGCGTGCCGCGCGAACCAGTCGAGCACCGCCCGCACCCCGGGCAGGAGCCCCGGCACCGCCGCGACGTCCCCCGAGTGGTACGCGTAGTCCCGGATCATCGTGATCCAGTGCAGCGACCACGACGGGATGACCTGCAGCAGCCGCGAGGGGTAACGGCTGTGGGTCAGGCCGTCCGGCAGGCGCGACCAGTCGAAGTGGTGCAGGGACTGCAGGGTCAGCCGGTAATCGCCGGCCGTCAGCATCCCGAGCCGCGAGGTGATCATCGTGTCCCCCGCGTACTGCATCTGTTCGTAGTACGGGCAGTCCTCGAAGGTCTCGTGCGAGCACAGGCGCATCGTGCGGACGGACGCCCGCCAGATGGCCTCCAGCGCCGGGTCGTCGCAGGCGAACTCGGCCCGCACCTGGTACGGGTAGGCGGTGAAGCGGTGCGTGCAGCGCACGACGCGCAGGGCTGCCGCGCCCGTGCGCACCCGCAGGCCCACGTAGCGGAAGGCCCGCCAGTGCAGCGGTTCAAACGCCTCCGGGGCACCCCCGCCCGCGGGTTCCCAGCGGTCGCTCCAGCCGCTCATTTTGCCGCGGCGGTCGAAGGTCCAGCCGGTGCTCTCATCCGCGTAATGCGAGGCGAGGTTCGCGAGCGACTGCCGCCGTCCGAGCAACTTCGCCCCGGGCGTGTCCCACGGCAGCCGCAGCGCCTCCGCATAGGTCAGGCGAACCTCCGCCCCGGCGCCGCCCCGGGTTTCCAGCCGCGGGTACGCGGTGGTGAGTACCCCCGCGTCCAAAATCACCTCCACCTCGGTGTGCGGGGGCACCTCGACGTCACCCGCGCCCGCCAGCAGGCGCCGCCACGCCGGCCCCGGATCGGCGCCCCCCGGCAGGAAGCCCTCCGCAAACCCCGCGGCCTCACCCTCCTCCAGGGCCGGGATCATCCGCTCGACCAACCCGTATGGGCTGGCCGGATCCCGGCGGTCCTCCCGCCTTTCCGCCCGGTACAGCAGGGTCGCGGGCGCCCACGCCGCATCGTCGAACTCCGGGCTTTGCCATCCGCGCGGGATCAGCGCCTCCACCCGGTGTTCGTAGTAACCCTGGTAGCCCTCGAAGGTCGTGCCGTCGTTCTGGAACCGGTGCGCGCGGTCGACCGCCACCCGCCACCGCGCATCCGTGGTCCAGTCCCCGCCGTCCACGAGCCATCCCCCGGCGTAGGTCATCACCGAGCACGGCGCCCCCAACTGGGTCGGACGGTGCGCCACCCGCGACATATCCAGCACGAGCGCGGCCAGCACGTTCCGCCCGGGGCGCAGGTACGGCGTCAGGTCGTGGGTATCGTAAAACTGGTGATGGACGTCGCCCTTCGCCGGTCCGCGTCCCACCAGCGCGCCGTTGCACCACAGCACGTAGCGGCTGTCGGCGGACACGTGGATCCGGGCGGGCAGGTCCCCGGGCCGCGCGGATTCCAGGGTCCGGCGGAAGAGGCGAACCTGGTAATGCGACGGGCTGGCGTTCTCGGGCGCCGGGGCGGCGTGGGAACCCTCGGCGGACCAGATCCACTGGGCCTGGGCGGTGAACGGCAGGGACATCGGCAGGGGAAAAGGGAGGGTCGGGACCGCGCGTGGCCGGCCGGGGAGGCGGCGGGAATAAGCTCGCGCCGCCCTGAAACTCAACCACGGTTTTCATGAATTTTCCGCCGTGCCCGCCGCGTCCCCCCGCCTCGTCGTTTGCGCCGCCACCTGGTCGCTGGCCGGCCACCCCCGCGGTCGCCCCTGGAGCCTGGAACGGCAACTGCACGAGATGCGGGCCGCCGGCTTCGACGGCGTGTGCGCCTACGTGACGCCGGAGTTGCGCGCCGAAGCCGACCGCCTCGGCCTCGCGCTGATGAGCGGGTTCGACGCCCCCACGATCGCCACGGGCCTGGAACGGCTGCGCGGGCAGGCGGACCTCGGCGTTCGCTTCATCAACATCCAACTGCTCGACCACGACACCCCCCTCGCGCCGACGACCAAGGCGGCCGTCCGGCTGGCCCGGGAGGCGGAGCGCCTCGGCGTGGCGGTGCATTTCGAGACCCACCGGGACACCGCGACGGAAACCCCGGAGAAGTTCACCGCCCTCGCCCGCGCATTCCGGCGGGCCACGGGCCAACTGCTCCCGGTGACCTGGGACCATTCGCATTTCGCGGTCAGCAAGCACGTGCAGGCGCCGGACTACGCCGCCCGGCTGCTCGCGTGGCCGGAACTGATCCAGGCCTCGCGGATGTTCCACCTCCGCCCCTTCAACAGTCAGCACTGCCAGATCCCGGTGACCGACGGGCGCGGCCGGCTGACGCCAGAGGCTGGCGATTACTTCGGGTTCGTCCGGCAACTCTTCGCCTGCTGGCGGACAGGGCAGACGGACCACGGGGAACTCTGGGTGTGCCCCGAGCTGGGGATGAGCCACGGCTACCACCTGAGCACGGACCAGCCGGCGTGGCCCGAGGCGATCCGGGCGCGGAGGGAGATTCTCGCGGCGTGGCGCGCGACGGCCCCCTCCGCTTGAGGGACACCTCCGGAATCGCTCTTGACGATGGAATATCAGGATTTCAGCCTCCCGTCTGAAAATTTCAGGCTACCCCCACCCCGAAGTATGTTGATCACGGAGATCGCGAAGAAAGCGCGGGTCTCGCCCGCGACGGTCTCGCGGGCGATCAACCAGCCGCAGATTGTCGCGGCGGACAGTTTGGCGCGGATCCGGTCGGTGATGGAGGCCAACAATTACGTTCCGGCTCCCCTGAGCCGCCGGCGCGGGCCGAAGCCGCGGGCGGCGGAGTTGCGGCGGATCGGCGTCTGGTTCGTGGGCGCGCGCCCCAACAATCCGAGCCTGAACTGGTTCCACGACCAGTTGCTGCACGCGCAGTCCAACGATCCCCGCCTGCGCATCGACCTGCGGGTGTTGTTCTCGAATTCCCCCGAGGAGCTGCCGGCCGGCTGGAGCGGCGAGAAGCTCGACGGCCTGATTTTGCAGGGGGTGGAGCCGGCGCCCTCGGTCTTGGCGCGCCTGCGGGACCTGCCGCACGTGTGGTTTATGACGCGCCGTTCGGAGACCTATCCCGGCGACTTCGTCGAGCCGGCGAACGAGGAGAACGGCCGGCTGGCGGCGGACCATCTGGCGGAGCAGGGCCATCGGACGGTGGCGGTGGTCAGCGCGGACCCGCACTACAGCGCGGTGGCGCGGCGGGTGGTGGCCTTCCAGCAGCGCGCACGGGAGCTGGGGCTGAAGGTGCATTCCGTCCTGGGCCGGCCCAACCCCGCGGTGAGTTACCTGGAACTGATGCCCGCGCACGAGGAGAGCGAGACCCTGGTCGGTACCCTGCTGGCGGCGACCCCGCGGGCGACCGGACTCTACCTGCCGGTGGATCACTTCTGCGGCGCCTTCTTCCGGGCGCTGCGGGCGGCGGGGCAGCGGCCGGGGGACGATTACGCGGCGGTGATCGGGAACTACAACCCGATCGTCTACCACAACCTCGACCATTCCCCGGCGGCCATCGACATCAACCTCCCCACCCTGGTGCGGAAAGTTGTCGACCATCTCATCTGGAAGATCGAGAACCGGGGGGTGGTCGGCCGGATCGGCATCACCGTTTCCCCGACCCTCCGTCCCGCGCCGCGCTGAAAACCACTTTTCTGATCCCCTGATCGGATTGCCAGACCACCACACAAAATCCCACCCATGAACAAACCAAGCCAACTCGCCAGGCGCAGCCTGACGACGACGCTGGCGCTCCTCAGCGCCGCTCCCCTCGCCTTCGGGCAGGCGGGCGACGCCGCGGCCCTCCGCCGGCTCCAGGAAGAAAACGCCGCGCTGCGCAAGCAGCTCGCTGAAGCCCAGGGCCGGCCTGCCGCCCCTGCCGCCGCCGCGCCCGCGGCCCCCGCCGCCCGCCCGGCCTCCGCCGCGGCCGCGCCCGCCGGTCTCCGGACCGACGAGGGCGTGACCGCCCTCAGCGCCTTCGAGGTCAAGTCCGAGCGCGACTACGGCTACCTCAAGACGAACGCGGCCACGGCCACGAAGATCAATATGGAGATCCAGAACATCCCCCTGCACCTGCAGGTGATCTCCCGGGAGTTCCTGGATGACACCAACGCCCGCTCCCTGACC
>VHCY01000054.1 GCA_016871595.1 Verrucomicrobiota bacterium | reverse complement strand
GCCCGTCATCATGCAGGCGGCCTGGATTGGGTAGACGCCGGTGTCGAAGAGCGCGCCGCCGCCGGTCAGTTTCGGATCAAGGAGCCACTGTTTGATGGTCTTGCGCCGCTCGGGATCGGCGAGGGCGCCGGCGTAGCCCCAGGAGAATTCGTAGCTGCCGTTGGAGAGGTTGCCGGCGGTGCCGCCGGCGAGCAGCTCGGCGGCCTTGGCGTGGTGCGGTTCCCAGTGCAGGCGGTAGCTGACGCCGAGGCGGACCTTGGCGGTCGCTGCCGCAGCGATCATGCGCTCGCAGTCGGCGGAGGTCGTGGCCATCGGCTTCTCGACCATCACGTGCTTGCCGGCCTTGGCGGCGGCGATGGTGTGCGCGGCGTGCAGGCTGTTGGGCGTGACGACATGGACGATGGCGACATCCTTGGCGTCGGCGAGGCGCGCCATGGTGTCGTAGCTCCAGATGTTTTTCTCGGGAAAACCGTATTGCTGCGCCCACGCGCGGCCCTTGGCGGGATCGCCGGTGATGGCGCCGGCGAACCAGACGTTCTTCGCGAGCGGCAGCTCGGGCGCGATGCTCTGGCGGCTGAAGCCGCCGAGGCCGCAGAGCACGACGCCGAGCTTGCCCTCGCGGGCGGCTTGGGCGCGGACGCTGGCGCGGAGGCCGAGGAGCGCGGGCGCGGCGAGGGCGGTGGTGCGGACAAAAGCGCGGCGGGTGGTGAGCATGGGGGCAGGAATATGGAGAGAGGGGGAGACGAGGGAGACTGAGGGGACAGAGGGCGGTCAGTGATTAACCGGAGCGACGGGAAAAATTGGACGGAATTTCTGTGCGCGCCAGGCACACAGGAGGTCAGCGAAGCTGGGTGACGAAAGCGGCATCGCGGGTCGTGACGCAGACGAGCTTTGCGGGGGCGGCGGCGAAGGCGATGGCGGTGGGCTTCGACGGCAACGCGATCACGCCGAGGTCGCGCCCGGCCGGATCGAAGACATGCACGCCGTCGAGCGCCGCGCACCAGAGGCGGCCGGCGGGGTCGAAGGCGAGGCCGTCGAGACCGCGGACCTTGAGTGTAGCGAAAATCTCGCGCGGGCCGAGCGTGCCATCGGGCGCGACGGAGAAGCGGAGGATATCGGAGCCGGCGCTGTCGGTGAGGTAGAGGTATTTCCCGTCGGTCGAGAATGCGAGGCCGTTGGGCTTGTTGAAACCCTGCGCGGCAGCGGTCAGCATGCGCGTGCGCGGATCGTAGCGGTAGAGATTCTGCCCGGTGAGTTCCTTCACTTCGTCTTTGCGCTGCGCGAAGAGGAAATCGGGATCGGTGAACCACACGGTGCCGTCGACGCGGACGACGCAGTCGTTTGGGCGGTTGAGGCGCTTGCCCTCGAAGCGGTCGGCGAGGACTTCGGTGCGCTCGCCGCGGGCGTTCCAGCGCGTGAGCTGTCGCGTGGTCTGCTCGACGACGTAGAAACCGCCGCGGCCGTCGGGGCGGAACGACGTGGCCTCGGGCGAGTCGTCGCGCCAGACGGCGAGGCCGGCGCGCTCCGTCCATTTGAAAGCGAAGCGATCGTGGTGCGCGGCGAAGTGCAGCGTGTCGCCGATCCACTGGGCGCCCTCGCTGCCGGCGTAGCCGCCGCCGATCATCGTCCAACGGGCGCCGGAGGCGAAAGGGGACTCGGCGAGTGTGGTCGCGATGGGCGGACGGCCGCGGTGTTTTAGGTGGAGCGTGAAGAAGGTGTCGCAGGCGGCGATGGCGGTGTCGAAAGATGCCTGCTGACCAAGGAAGGCGTGCGGTGCCTGCGGGACAACCGTGAGGCCGGTGGCGATGCCGAGGCGCAGGAGGTCGCGGCGGATGTCGTCGGCGCGCGTGCTGGCGTCGTCCAACTCGCCGGTCACGAAGGCGAGCGGCGGATCGGCGCGGTCGAGGTGATGGCGTGGCGAGGCGAGGGCGTAGGTGTGCGGAATCGTCGACCGCGCTCCGCCGAGAAAGGGCGTGTAGTGCGGGTCGTCGGGCCGGGCGCTGAGCGCGCCGATGCGCTCCGTCTCGAAATCCGTCTGCGCGCCGCCCGCGACGCCGGCCTGCACGCGACTGGAGAAACCGGCGTGACCGCCGTCACCTTCCAGCTCCGCGACGCCGCCGCTGGTGGCGAGCAGCGCCGCGAGGTGGCCACCCGCCGAGTGGCCGGTGACGCCGATGGCCTCGGGATCGAGGCCAAATTTTTCCGCGTTCGCGCGCAGCCAGCGGACGGCAGCCTTGGCGTCTTGGATCGCGGCGGGAAACTTCGCCTCGCCGGAGAGCCGGTAGGAAATCGTGACGGCGACGTAGCCGCGCGCGGCAAGGGCCTGCGCAAGAGGCGTCATGTTGCGCCGCTCGCCCTTGGACCAACCGCCGCCGTGGAGGCAGACGATCGCGGGGAGCGCGGCGCCGCGCGCCGCGGGGCGGTGCAGATCGAGCTGCAGTTCGCGCGTGCCGTAGCGGGCGTAGGTGAGACCGAGGTGCGATTCGAGGGAGGCAAGCAGCGCCGGGGCGAGTGCGGTCTTTTGCGCGGGGGCGGGTAATTTTTTCTTCGACGCGTCCTGTGCGATGGTGACCGTGGCCGCGACACTCAGAAACAGGGCTGCGCAGAGAGACGTGTGGGTCCGCAGCCCGCCTGGCACACGGAGGGAACGACGGGGCGATCCAAAGCGACGGCCGATTTCAGGAATGGAAAAGGGGAGCAGGTTCATGACGAACAACGAAGACGACGCGCGCCCGCCGATCACGCGGAAGGAGGCGTGGCTGGACTGCGCGGTCGCGAAGGCGGGCAGGATCTACGGAAACGGAGGGCGGTCTGCATGGTGTGGGGAGGTGCCGGGTGAAAGCGACGCGACGCGCTACTCGGAGCGGGCGGGCGCGAGCGTCGCGACGAGTTCGCGGGCGCGCGCGGTAAGGCGTGCGACGACTTCCGGGTGACGGGTTGCAAGATTGGTCGACTCGGCGGGATCGGCGGCGAGGTCGTAGAGCTCGGGCGCGGAGCCGAGGTGAAGTTTCCAGTGGTTTTCGCGAAAGGCTTCACGTCGGCGATCGTTAGGGCCGTAGAGCGAGTAGAGCGTGGTGCGCGGTGAGCGTGCCCCGGGCGTGCCGAGGAGCACGGGCGAGACATCATGGCCGTCGAGGCCGGCAGGGATCGGTGCGTCGGCGAGGCGGGCGAGGGTGGGCAGCACATCGAGCGCGGTGACGAAGTCGCCGCACTCGCGGCCGGCAGGCACGCGGCCAGGCCACCACGCGAGCAGCGGCACGCGCAGGCCGCCTTCGTAGACCGTGTGCTTGGTGCCGCGCAGCGGGGCGGCGCGGCCGGGGGTGTTGCGCTCGGGGCCGTTGTCGCTGGTGAAGAGGACAAGTGTGCGCTCCGCGAGGCCGAGGGCGCGGAGTTTTTCGAGGATTTGCCCGGTGCTGTCGTCAAGTTCCTCGATCACATCGCCGTAGAGACCACGGGCGGAGCGACCCTTGAAGCGCGGCGTGGCGTCGAAGGGCAGGTGCGGCATCGCGTGGCCGAGGTAGAGGAAAAACGGGCGCGCCCGGTGCGCCTCGATGAACGCGAGCGCCTCGGTCGTGTAGAGCGCCGTCATCACCGCGGGATCGGCCGGACGCGTTTCTACCGTGTCGCCGCGGAGCACGGGCATGCCGCCCTCCTTTTCGAAGACCACCGTCTCGAAGCGGTCGAGGTTGTGCAGCACGCCGTAGTAGGAATCGAAGCCCTGGTCGCGCGGGCGCAGGCCGGGGACGAAGCCGAGGTGCCACTTCCCGATGCAGCCAGTGGCGTAGCCGGCGGGCTTGAGCGCCTCGGCGAGCGTGATCTCGGCGGCGGCGAGGCCGCCCTTCGCGTCGGGGCGGAGCACGCCGGTGGCGAGCCCGACGCGGCCGGGATACTTGCCGGTCATGAGCGCGGCGCGCGACGGCGTGCAGAGTGGCGACGTGACGGAGAAATCCGTGAAACGCGTGCCCTCGCGCGCCATGCGGTCGAGGTGCGGCGTGCGGATGTCCGGCGCGCCGTAGCAGGCGAGGTCGCCGTAGCCGAGGTCGTCGCAGTTGATCAGAATGATGTTCGGCGCGGCGGCGGGCGCGGCGCGGCCGGGCGCAAGCGCGAGCGGGAGGAGGAGGACGAGGCCGCGAAGGACGTGGGGAAACGAGGGCATACGATGCTAAGAATGGAATCAGAACGTGCTGTTTACGCCAAATGTCCACGTCGCGCCTCTTCGCTGTGGTTGGCGGATCCGCGCAGGGGCTGGCTATGCCCGGCCGGGCTAGAACTTCAGGCCGACCGAAAACACGGCCACGCGCCGTTCCGCTGGAATCGACGTGTCCGTGTAGTAGAACTTGTCGGACGCGTTCTTGAGCGCGAGCTCGGCGTGCCAGTTGTGCGCGCCGCGCTTCCAATTGTAGCCGACGCTGCCGTTGATCACGGTGTAGGCGGGGTGCTCGAGCAGGTATAGGTTCTCGAGTGTGCCGTAAGGCCGGCTGCGGCTGCGCGAGTTGCCGCCAATCGTGAAATAAAGGCCGCGCGCGGCGCCCTGCTTGAACGTGTATTTCGCAAAGGCGTTGAACGAGCGCGGGAACGCCGAGTCGATCAGGCTGCCCTCGGTGACGGGCGAAGCCGTATTGCTCACGACCACGGGATCCATGTCGGTGTAGTTGGCGACGAGCTGGAGCGCATCGGTCGGGAAGTAAAAGACGTCGATCTCGTAGCCCCTGCTGCGCTCCTTGCCGCTGAGGCGAATGATCGGGACGGGCAGGTTGGGGTCGTTGCGCGGGATGTTGGTGCGCTCGACGTCAAAGAACGAAATCGAACCGGAGAGCCGGCCGCCGAGGGTTTCGACGCGCACGCCGACCTCGTGGCCGGTGCCTTCCTGCGGGTCGTTGGGAAATTGCGCGCCGTTGGACTGAATCGACTCGGAATAGGAGTAGAAGAGGTTGGCACCGGGCAGCACACGGAAGGCGAAGCCACCTTGGAAGCTGTCGAGCGAACCGCGCGGCACGACGGACACGCTGGGGGCCTGGCCGCCGGAGGGGCGGAGGTCGGGCCGGAGGTCGATGCCGGATCGGGTGAAGTCGCGATTGGCCGCGCCGATCAGGCTCAGACGTTCACCGAAGAACTGGGCGTTGCCGATGGCGTTGACTTGCTGGCCGCGGCTCGCGGTGCGCAGGAGCACGAGGTGATTGTAGTCCGCGGGGAAATTGCCGAGGTTGAAGTCGGCGACGGTGGGCGCGAAGAGGTTGAAGACGGGGCGGCGGAGGTTGCGAAAGACGGAGTTGGTGCCGGCGGCGCGAGTGTCCTGCGCACCCAGCACGAGGTTGAGCTTCGCGGCGGAGAAATTCTGCGCGTAGCTGAGGTCACCGCGGACGGTGCGGTTCCACTGGTCCGTGTCCGAGCGCCACGATTGGATGGGCACGGTGCGCGGGAGATTGCCGGCGGCGTCGCGCTTAAGCGCGCCGTTTGCAAACTGCGTGAATCGCACCTGGTGCCTCTGCGAGTCGGAGTAGACGAGCCGCGCGGAGAGATGATCGTTGAAGGCATGGGTGAGCGTGGCCTCGAAATACACCTCGTCGTCGGTGCGTCGGGCGTTGGGGCCGGCGATGTTGAACTCGCGGTCGAGTCCGGGCACATAGCCGGTGGCGATGTCGATCATGCGCGTGCGGTTGCTACCGACGGGCGCAGGGCGCGACTCGACGACCTGCGGGAAGCGCTCGTCCGACGACGTCATGCGCGGCACGTGGAGCCACTCAGCGGTGACGTTGAGCGTAGTCGGATAGGGCTTGCCGCGGATGTTCCAACGCAGCGACGGAGCGAGGTGCCAGCTCTCGCGTTCGCCGAATTGCCGGGTCGATTGGTGATTCTGACCGGCGATGACCATGCGGTAGAGCAGCGTGCCTTCGCGCGTGAGCGGCCCGGTGAGATCGAACTCGCCGCGAAGGGAGCCCTCGCTGTCCACGGACGTCTCAATGGACGTGGCGCGCTTGGCCTGCGGCTGCTTGGTCACGATGTTGACCACGCCGCCGGGGCCGCCGGTGCCGTAGAGCGCGCTCGACGGGCCTTTGACGACCTCGACGCGGTCCACGACGGAGGTGTCGATGGCGTTGGTGGTGGAGAAGCCGATGCCGTTGCGGCGCGGCGTGCCGGTCTGGAAGCCGCGGATGGTGTATTGGCCGGAAAAGAAATTCGCCGTGCCCACGCCGCTGACGTAAACGAGCGCCTCGTCGAGGTCGTTGGCTCCGAGGTCGGAGATGAAGTCGGACGTGAGCACAGAGATCGTCTGCGGGACGTCCATGAGCTTGACGTTGACGCGGGTGCCGGAGACCGAGTTGGTCGCGCGGTAGCCTGAGTCGCGCGTGCTCGCGACCTCGAAGGCAGTGAGCTGGACAGTCTGGTCGCCTGACGGAGCGGCGGGGCTTTGGGCATTCAGTGCGGCGGTTGCGCCGAAGGCGAACCAGCCGGCGATCGCGGCGAGGGTGGATTTTGTTTTCATGGGTTTTGAGGAATCGGGTGTGCTGGCCGCGGCGATGGGAGGCGCGGCGGTCGTCGCGATGACGAAGCCGCCGGTGTCGGCCGCTTCGAGGGCGCGCAGGCGGGTGCCGGCGAGCAGGCGGTCGAGCGCCGCGCGCGGCGGGTAGTCGCCGAAGACGCGGGGCGTGCGCACGTCGGCGACGGGCTCGGAGGGAAACAAGATCTCGCGCTGCGCCTGTTCGCCGAATTGCCGGAGCGTCTCGCTGGCCGGACCGGCGGGGATACGAAACGAGCGGACGGTGTTGTCGGGACCGGCGAGGGCACAGGAGAGCGTCAACAGCCAGGCCAGCCACGCGGCGGCGAGGCGGGGAGGCGCGGCCAGGGCGAGGGAGGCGGAGCGGGTGGGGTTTGGGTGGTGGGCGGGCAAAGCGAGCGAAACGAAGGCGTCAGGGCGGGCGGCTGAGAACAATCTCGGCGTCGCCGCGGGGCTCGGCGCGCATGGCGAAGCCGGTTTCGAGCAGCTTCACGAAGCCGTGGATGTTGTCGGAGCGGAGCGACGCGCTCACGCGCAGCGCGGCGAGTTCCGGATCCGCGAGCACGAGCTGGGTGGCGTTGCGGCGGTTGAGGGCGGCGACGACTTCGCCGAGCGGGGTCGCGGTGAAATTGAGGAGCCGGTGCTGCCATGCGAGCACCCGGGCGATCTCGCTCGGTGTGAAGGTCGCGACGTCCGGCGCGACGGCGGCGGTGGCGGGCGTAGTGGCGACGATGGCGCGCTGGCGGGCGGCGAGCATCAGCTCGGGGGCGGCGGCAGGCTGCGCCGGTGGGGCGGAGGGAGAGTGACCGGGCGCGGCGGCGGCGGGCGGCGGTTGCAGGCGCACCTGGCCCTCGGTGACGAGCACCTCGACGGCGGCGTCGGCGAGGCGGACGTTGAACGCGGTGCCCACGGCGCGCACACTCACGCCCGCGGCGGTGACGGTGAAGGGGCGGGCCGCGTCTTTCGTCACCGTGAAATGCGCCTCGCCGCGCTCCAGCCGCACGCGGCGCTCGGTGGCGGAGAAGTCGGCGGCGATGACGGCGGCGCCGTTGAGCTCCACCACGGTGCCGTCGGCGAGGACGCGCGTGCTGGGCGTGGGCGGCTGTGGCGCGGAGAGCGCGCCGAAGTGATAGGTTGCGACACTCAGGGCCACGGCCGCCGCGGCGGCGAGTGGCCAAAGCCAGCGGCGGAAGGGGGAGGAGGCCGTGGGGGTCAGGGGACGGTCGGAGGCCAGCGAGGGTTTGGCGGAGTCCGCGCCCGCCCAGGCCGCGGAGATTTCTTGGCGCGCGGCCCAGTCGCGGAGCGCCGAGTCGAGGTGAGCGGCGCGGCGCAACGTGGCGCGCGCGGCGGGATCGGCGCGCAGGCGAGCGTCGAGGATGCGGAAATCCTCCGGCGAGATCGTGTTGCCCAGCCAGTCGGCGATGAGGCGTTCGAGTGGATCGGCGGGGCTCATGCGGGATCGCGTTTCAGTTCGCCCTCGATGCAGTCGAGCAGCCGGGCGCGGAGGCGCTGGACCGCCTTGTAGTGGCCTTGCACGGTGCGGCCGGTCCGGGCGGCAACTTCGTGGAGGCGGGCGCCGGGCTGGTAGGAGAGCAGGAGCAGTTCGCGCTGGGCCTCGCCGAGCTTGGCCAGGCAGTGGTCGAGGGCGCGGCGCTGGTGTTCCAGCGTGTCGGCCTCTTGCGCGGCCTCGGCGGCCATCAGATCGGCGACGGCGTCGGAGAAGATGAGTTGCTCGCGGCCCCGGCGGCGCAGGTGGTCGAGCGCCTCGAAGCGCGCGATGGTGGCGACCCAGGCGAGGAAGTTGGTGCCGCGCTCGAAGCGGGCGAATTTCCGCCACGCGACGAGGCTGGTCTCCTGCATGACCTCGTCGACATCGGCCCACGTCGGAAGCAGCGCGCGAACGAACGCCCGCAGCCGTCCTTCGTGGGCGACGAAGAGGCGGACGAACTCCTCGTAGGCGGGAGTCGGGCCGCTGCCGGCGGGGGGCTCGGGATGGTCGGGCATGTGGGTGCGGACATCCTTTTACCGCCGGCGGCCGGAAAAGTGGACAGAGTATTTTTTCGCCGCCGGGCTGCGCTGGGACGCGACGGTCCCGATTGAAGTGCGATCGGCACCCGGCGGTGATGCCGGGGCCAGACGGTCGGTTATGGAGGTGTTTGTCCGCCGGTGGAGCTCAGCCCGGAAGTTTCACGCTCGCGGGAGTGAGATTTCCTTCCTGTCGGGCCGACTGTGTCGGGGCTAGCCGCGACGGAGTGGCCCCGCCCGAGGGCGGGCGGATTTTTCCTGACCAGCAGTCTCTGCGCGGTGAAAAATCCGGACTCAGGGCCGGGTGCGGGAGGATCGCTGGATGCGCGCGGATTCGGCTTTAAGGCGGTTGACGATGTCGGGCTGGGTGGCGGCGAGGTTGGTGGTCTCCCGCGGGTCGGCGTCGAGATCGTAGAGTTGGCCGGGCGGTTCGCCGGCCGCGGGGTAGGTGCCGCTGGCGGGGCGGCCGAAGTGGACGGATTCGCGGCCGTCGATCCACTTCCAACGGCCCGAGCGGATCGAACGGCCGATCACGAGCGATTCGCGCACGGGTTTGTCGGCGGGCTGCGTGCCGAGCAGGACCGGGAGGAAACTGAAACTGTCGGGACCGGCTTCGGCGGCGAGTGATGCTCCGCTCACCCCGGCGAGCGTCGCCATGATGTCGGTGAAACAAATCGTCTGCGCGCTGCTCGAGCCGGGTTTCACTTTGCCGGGCCAGCGCACGATGAACGGTAGGCGGTGACCGGCCTCCCAATTGGATCCTTTCATGCCGCGGAGGCCGCCGGTGGAGTCGTGGCCGGTGCGTTGCACGTCTTCGGGATACCAGACGGGGCCGTTGTCGGAGGTGAAGATCACGAGGGTGTTGGCGGCGAGCTTTGTGTCGTCGAGGGCCTGGAGCACGCGGCCGATCATGGCGTCGACCATCATGGTGAAGTCGCCGTAGGAGCCGATGCCGCTGCGGCCGGCGAACTCCGGCGAAGGCAGCCACGGGGTGTGCGGGCCGGTGGGCGCGTAGTAGAGGAAGAGCGGCTGGGTCGGACGCTGGCGGGCATGCGCGGTGATCTCGGCCACGGCCTCGGTGGTGAAGCGCGGGAGGACGTCGGCCAGTTCCAAGCCGGGCGAGATGCCGCCGCCGCGCCAGAACCGTCCCTGGATGGGCGAGTAGCCCCGTTCCGGATGCTCGGGGCTGTCGGCGATGGTGGCGGTGGGCGGAGAGACGGCGCGGTCGCCTTCGAGGTAGAAATACGGCGGGATATCGGTCGACGCGCGGAAGCCGAAGAAGCGGTCGAAGCCGCGATCCGCCGGACCGCCGGGCAGAACCTTGTCGTAACCGCTCTCCTCAAAACCCAGGTGCCACTTGCCGACCATAGCCGTGCGATAGCCTGCGCTTTTCAGGACCGAGGCGACTGTGGCCTGATCCTTTCCGATGAGCGGCTGCGTGGGCCATTTCGAGACATCCGTGCGAAACGGATGCCGGCCGGTCATGAGTCCGTAGCGCGAAGGGTGGCAGAGCGCGCCGGGCGCGTGCGCATCGGTGAAGCGCATGCCTTCCCGGGCGAGCCGGTCGATGTGGGGCGTGGCGATCTTCGACTGCGGGTTGTAGCAGCCGGGATCGCCGTAGCCGAGATCGTCGACGAAGATGATGACGACGTTGGGCTTGGTCTCGGCGGCGCGCAGCGCGGAGAGCGGCGCGAGCAGCAGGGCGGTGAGCAGCAAGAGAGTGGGTTTCATGAAGGTGAGAGTAGCGGAGCGAAGCGGTGGTGCAGAAGTTCCTCACTTCAACACGTCAATGTTCCAGGCGTCGACGGTTCACAGGTTCAATGCGGGACGGGTTTCGTGAGTTCACCGCTTTGGAGATCCGGGAGAGGAGGTGACGACCGGAGCCACGCGGAGGTCAGAGAGTCTTTTCAACTCCTCCGCGCTCAACGCCCGGTCAAACACCGCCACGCCGCCGATCCAGCCGGTGAAGCCGATGCTGCGGCTGCTGTGGATGACGCGCCCGATGGTGAAAGGGCCACCGCTTGACGCGTCCTTCGGCGAGTAGAGGTCGTGCGGATACCACCACGGATTCAGGCGCAGGGCGACGAGGTGGCGGGCGACTTCTTTGCCGCCGCGCAGGATGACTTCGATTTTCGTGTAGCGGTGCTCACGCAGTTCGACGCGTTCCTCGGCGGATTCGCGCAGCACCTTTACGCTCAGCGGCTGGCCTTCGGGCGGGTTGTAGTATTGGTCCTTCGGGAAAGTGGCATCCTCCGCGGGTTCGAGGTTCGGCGTGCGGGCGTAGTGGCCTTGCATGTAGGCGTTGTAAGCGGAGGAGATGAGTTTGTCGTTTTTCGGCTGATCAAGCCAGCGGTCGCCGGAGACGCCGTTGAGCCAGCCGGTGAGTTCGTCCTTTTGATGATCAAACGTCATGGCGAAGCACTGCCACGATTGGTCGAGAATCTCGGCGGGTGAGTCGGCGGGCACTTCGGGCGATTGCCCGGCCGAGTTACTCTTGTGCAGCGCATACTTGTTCAGGAAGGAACTCGCGCCGTTCTCCGACACATGGCCGCAGGCGCTGCCCTGCTTGTTCAGGCCGGCAAAGAGCGCGTATTGCCGCTGCCCGCGCTCCACCTTCGCGATGGTGGCGGTCTCTTTCTGGTTCAAATCGGTGCCTTCATGCCAGATGCCCGCTAGCGCGTGATTCCCGCTTTCGCGAATCGCCCACACGACCACGGTGACCGATTTGCCCGCGCCTTTGATGTCGAGCGGCGTGTCGTGCAGTCGCGAGCGCGGCACGAAGAGGAAGGGGCGGAAGTCTGCGTCCGTTTCTTTGACGATGCGGATGGCATTTCCAAACGGTCCACGGCCGAGTTGCGGGAAATCCGCATACATCGCCTCACGTCCAGCACCCCAGTAGGCTTTGATGTAGTTCGCCGCGTCGAGCGGGTAGTCGTTCGTGGCGCCGGGCGGCACATGCGCGGTGAAGCGGTGCGCACCGTCCCGCTCACGTTTCACAAAGTCCCAGACGGCGACGAGTCCGGGCGTCTTCGTCACCACGGCGAGGCGGTCGCTCTTGTCGTCGGCGGCGGGCAGCGCGGAGAGCGGTGCGAGCAGCAGGGCGGCGAGGAGGGGGAGGGTTCTCACAGGGTCAAAGTTGGTTTTCCAGCCGGGTCGTCTGGAGGTTGCCGATCAGGGTTTGTCGAAGTGCTCCACGAGACCGTAGGCGCGCTCGTTGATGCGTTTCATCGAATCGAGCAGCGGCGCGTAGGGTTCATAGAGATAGTTCACGATGCCTTTGTTGGAATCCCGGTTGGAGGGATCGGACTTGGTGTCGGTCGGGTCGTTGTCTTGATACCTGAACCAGTGCCAGCCGCTGCTAGGAAACTGGATTTTCAAGGGGATCGGATCCGGGAGGGGTTTAAGGTGGCGAAGGTGCCGCGGCCCATCGGGGAGGTGACTGAGGCCGATGTGGCGGATGCGCAGCCTGAAGCCGAGCCGCCACGCGGCACGTCGATTCGGCATGCATGAGGGTCCCGCAGCTGAAGCGCTGGGTGATTCTTCTGCCTGGCGCCGCCTTGCCCCGCATCGAGCGGACGGTTGGCATACCAGCCGTAGTACCGCCATCGTACCGGGTCGTGACCTGCCCCTTGTGCGGGATGTGCACCAGCACCGCGCTAGGAACTCGAGCGGGTCCACGGTCTCGCCGGCGGCATCACCCTCGACCTCGCCCGCGACTACCTCACCCGCTCCAACGTCGCCTGCGTTGGCGGCGGCTGGCTCGCTTCAGCGAAGCTGATCGCCGCAAAGAACTGGGACGAGATCGGCAGGCTGGCGAAGGAAGCTGAGGCTCTGAAGCGTGGAGCTTGAGCCCAGCCCTCTCAACGTCATTCTAGGGCAAGGCCGAAGGCCGCGTCCCTGGAATCCCGGTTCGACCAACTGCGGAACTCCTCGAGAATCCCTCACGCCCTCCAACCAGGATCCTCGGGATGCGCGGCTTCGCCGCTTACCCGAGGATGGCGGCGGAGCCCCTACTTCAAAAACTCCCCCACCTCCCGCGCGAACACCTCCGGCTGGTCCAGCATCAAAAAGTGGAACGCTCCATCCACGCGCGTCAGCTTCACGCCCGTCAGCCCTGCATAGGCCGACGCATACGTCTGATCGACGAACGCCGCCGGCCGCCCCATCGCCGGATCGTACGCATAGAGCACGGTCGCCTTCGCCTTGATCGAGGGCAGCAGAGGCCGCGCATCCTCGATCGTCGCATCGTACATCGCCTGCGCCGCCACTTTCCGGTCCGACTTCAGCGACCATTCCGTCGGCGCCGCGCGCTTTGCCTCCGTCTTCACATACATGCGCATGCCCTGCTCCTGCCCGGCGGCGAACTGCGCTTGGCTCATGCCGAGTATCTGCGAGCGCATCCGCTCCGCCTGCGGCTTAACCATCTCCACCGTCGCCTGCGGCCCGAACAGCAGCGAATAGAAAGGCAGCGCATCGACCACCATGATCCGCTCGACCTTCGGCTGCCGCGCCGCAACCTCCTGCGCGATCAGCCCGCCGATCGAATGCCCGATGATCGCGGGGCTCGTAAGCTTGCCCGCATAGGCCGCCACCTCCTCGACCAGCGCCGGAATCACCGGCCCCTCCGCATTTGGCCCCGCCGGCTCGCCCGCAAACCCCTTCACCTGAACCGCATGCACGCGATGCGTGGCGCTCAACTGCTTCACCGTCGCGTCCCAGACATCACGCGACGAAGCCAGCCCCGGGATCAGGATCACGTCAGGCCCCCTGCCGGTAACCTCAACCGTGAACCGTTCCTGCGCCACAGCCGGCGCGGCCATCACAGGCAAAGCCACAGAGATCGCCGCGATGGCGGCGGCAACGAGACTACGCATCATGGAAAGTCTCCTTACTGAAAGGAAACTGGATTTTCAAGGGGATCGGATCCGGCCGACAACTGCACCAGCGGTTTTTGACTGAAAGGAAACTGGATTTTCAAGGGGATCGGATCCGGCCGACAACTGCACCAGCGGTTTTTGCCGCCGGGGAGAAGAAAGCACTCGACTTGTCAGGTACGCAGGGGGATACGCTGCCAGGGAAAGGGTCTGCGTCCGCAGACATGAACGCTCCAAAATCGGAAACTGCGCGATGGTTTGCCGAGCAAGTGCAGCCGCACGAACCGGCCTTGCGCGGCTATCTGCGCGGCTCGTTTCCCGCCGTGCGCGACGTGGATGACGTGGTGCAGGAGTCTTACCTGCGCGTGTGGCGCGCGTGCGTCAACCAGCCGATCCGCTCGGGCCGCTCGTTTCTTTTCCAAGTCGCGCGACGCATCGCGATCGACTTTGTCCGTCGGGAGCGCGTCTCGCCCTTGGTGCCGGCCTGCGAGGCAACGGTCGCTGCGGCCGTCGCCGCCGGGCCCGACTGCGCCGAGGCGGCCGTGCGCGCGGACGACCTCGACTTGCTGGCCCGCGCGTTCGAGGCGCTGTCCCCGCGCCGACGCGAGGTGATGCTCCTGCGAAAAATCGAGGGCGTGCCCCAGAAGGAAATCGCCGCGCGCTTGGGCATCACGGAAGCGGCGGTGCAGATTCACGTCGTGCGTGGGCTGCGCGACTTGGAGGAATTCTTCGACGGCTGCGAGGCGCGCCGTCCCGCGCCATGAAGCCGTCCGCTCCCTCTATCGCGGAGACCGCCGCCGAGTGGATCTGCCAGCGGGACGCTGGCTTTACGCCGGCCGAGGCCGCTGCCTTCGCCGCTTGGTGCGCGGCGGAGCCCGCGCATGCCGCCGCGGTCGCAAAGCTCGAGCGCGTCTGGCAGGCGACGGATCGCGCAGCCGAGCCTGGCTTCGGCGCGGCGCTGCGCGCGCGCCTGACCGAGCGGCGGCGCGGGCGGCAGCGGCGGCTCTTTGCCGCGGGCGGCGTGGCGTTGGGCGCGCTGCTGCTGGCGGCAGGATGGAGTTGGCGCCAGTCCGCCCCGGTGGAAACCGCCGCCCGGACGGTGCTGCACGAGCCGCCGCGGAGCGTGTTGCCCGACGGGTCGGTCGCGGAGTATCCCGCCGGGGCGCCCTTCACCGTGGAGTATTCCCCGGGAGTGCGGCGCGTGGCGATGAGCGGCGGCGAGGCGCATTTCCGAGTCGTGCCGGATGCGACGCGCCCGTTCGTGGTCGTAGCCGACGGAATTTCCGTGCGGGCGGTCGGCACGGCGTTTGCCGTGCGGATCACGGCCCGTGGGGCCGACGTCGTGGTCACCGAGGGCAAGGTCGCCGTCGCGACGGCGGCGACCGAGCCGCTCTTATCGCTGACCGCGGGCCAGGCGGTCGCAGTGCAGCCCGGCGCGGCCGGCGCCGCGCCCGTGGTGACCGTGCTGCCGTCGACCGATCCCGCTGCGCGGCTCGTGTGGCGGCAGCGGCGCGCGGAGTTCTCATCTGTGCCGCTCGCCGATGTCGTTGCCCACGTCAACCGCCACACCGGTGTGCAGTTCGCACTCGGCGATCCGGCGCTGGGGGCGGTGCGGTTGAGCGGCGTCTTCCGCCTCGACGATCCGGCGGAGTTTTCCGAGGTGCTCGCCCAAGGCTTCGATTTGGTCGGCGAGGAAGCCGTCGCCGGGCGCATCGTGCTGCGGCGCCGGCGCTGAACCATCGCCCGCGCGCCGGGCAACGGTCGAAAATTCGCCTGTAGTGATTTCCGCGGGTCGCTCGTCTCCCTCCGTGTGCCGCCGTGGCCGATCGCCGCGCGCGCCGCGACACCCTGCATCCCTCCCTGCCCTCGCTTGGACCGCGTTTCCCCCATCGGCCTTTTTCCGCCTGGCCGCCGGCTGGTCGCCTTCGTGCTCGGCTGCCTTGTCCTCGCCGGCGGGGCGCGGGCGGCGGACCGGATGGCGTTCGATCTGCCGGCCGGCGCCGCCTCCGGCCGCTCGCTGTCAAGCAGCGAGGCTTCAATCGGCGCAATCCTGCGCGTCGGCTTGAACGAAGTCGTCGTCCGGGCAGTTCCGTCCACCGCTCGCGCTCCAGAACACCGGCTCGCCGTCGG
>VHCY01000053.1 GCA_016871595.1 Verrucomicrobiota bacterium | reverse complement strand
TCGTGGCCCGGTTCACCCGTCAGGTGCGCCCAAACGCCACCGGGGAGCACCCACAGGGCGAACGCCAGACGCCATCCGCAAGCCAGCTTCATTGTCCTAGGGGACGGCAGGCGGATGAATTCCCGCGGCAACCGCGGATGACAGGAAGTTAACCTGCCGTCAGAAGCGCTTGGAGACCTGACCGTAGTAGGCCCGCCCGCGCGGGTTGGTGCCAGCGCCGCGCTGGTAGCCCGTGTCCGAATCCGCGAGGGGCGGGTCGGTGTCGCGGACGTTGTTCACGCCGAGGCGCGCGGAGAGGTTGGACCAGAGGGAGCCGCGGCGGGACGGGAACGCGTAGTTCACGTAGGCATTGTGCAGGACGTGACTGGAGACAAGGTAGCGGTAGCGGCGCACGCCGCCCGAATCGACGTAGCTGGAGATGTAATTCGGGCGACCGAGGGCGGCATACACCGCCTCGGTGGTGGCAGTGCCGGTATCGACGTACGGGCCGTAGTAGTTGGTGAACCAGCCGGCGCTCCAGCCTTCGTGGCGCCAGGTGAGGCCGATGTTGCCGCGGAAGCGGGTGCGGCCGTCGCGGTTGATGTTGCCGATCTTCGGGGCGCCCGGGCTCGACTGGGTGTCGAACTGGAGCAGGTAGGAGGCGTCGCCGCGTACCGTGCCCTGTCCGAGGCGGGTGCGGGGCAGGCGGTACTCAAAGCCGAAATCGAGGCCCTCGGCCTCGCGGCCGGCAAGGTTGACGTAGTCGGTGACCACCGAGCGGATCCCGCCGACGGGCGCGCGGCGCTCCTGCGGGGGCCGCGTGGCGTTGAAGGCGGCAAAGGCCTCGATGTCCGCGGGGGTGACCGGGTCGCGCACGACCTTCGGGTTGCCGACGTAGCCGGCGGTGCCGCTGCCGAGGTCAACGCGCTCGATGGCGGTGCCGGCGGCGAGGGCCCGGCGGACCGCGCCGTCCAGCAGTTCCTCATCGAGCAGGAGTTGCGAGGTGCCGCTGACCGAGGAGATCACCTCGCGCTGGCGGATGCGCCAGTAGTCGACGGTGACCGTGAGGGCCTTGAGGAACGGCGGGGTGAACCCCGTGCCGAGCGTGAGGGAGCGGGCGGTCTCCGGCTGGAGGTTGGCGTTGCCCCGGCGGAAGACCACGGGGACCGCGTTGGAGTCGCGGTTGAGGCCGGTGACCTCGGCGCGGTAGACGTCGTTGAAGGTGGAGCCGGAGCGCTGCAGCGGGGTGACGTTGGATTGGACGAGGTTCGGGGCGCGGAAGGAGGCGGCGCTGGTGGAGCGGACGAGCATCCATTCATTGGGCCGGTAGTTGAGCCCGACCTTGGGTTTCACGGTGTCCCCGAAGTCGGAGAAGCGCTCGGCGCGGCCGGCGACGGAGAGCTCGAGGGAGCGGGCGAAGCGGCTGCGGTTGGCCTTGCCGATCACCGGGAACAGGGCCTCGGCGAAGACGGAGGCGTTGGTGCGGGACTTGTAGAGATTGGGGTTCGGGCTGAGGGCGATGAAATCGTTCTCAGTGGGCCCGAAGAAGAGGTTGTTGGGATCGGAGGCGTTGCCGTTGAAGGGGGTTCCCGGGGGATTGAAGGAGGCAAAGGGGGGGCGCCAGTCCTTGTAGTCCTCCCAGCGGAACTCGGCGCCGAGGGCCAGGCCGATCGCGCCGCCCCAGAAGCGGTCCAGCACGCGGCCGTTGAGCTTCAGGTCCCAACTGGCGAGCTGGGTGCGACCCTCGCGGACGAAGTCATCGTAGAGGGAGTTGGTGAGGGCCTCGGGGTTCCGGTAGGGGCGGTCGACGACCAGCAGGTAGGGATTCGTGGTGCTGGCCTGCGGGACGAGGCGGAAGGTGTAGCTGAACGGATTGAACGCCTTGGCCGGGTCGGAGGTGGTGAGGGCGGCGCGAAGGCGGCTTTCCCGGACGGCGAAGTTCTCCACGTCGCGGGTGAAGTTGCGGCCGTACATCAGGCCGGACTCCCATTCCCAGCCGGCGGCAAACTTGCCCCGGAGCCCGCCCACGAGGCGGATGGCGGTGGAGTTGACGGTGATGCGGCGGGGCTGGAAGTCGCGCGGGATGATGCCGACGCCGCCGAGGAACTGCAGCGCGGCGGGGGCGCCGGCGAGGCGGGGGGAGCCGTCGGAGTTGGGGCGGCCCTGAAGATCGTAGAACCGGCTGCCGAAGGGATTGAAGGGATGGTCGGCGCCCAGGTAGATGTTGTGGTCCGTGCTCGAATCGAAGGCGGAGGGCAGGCGGCCGGTGATCGACTTCGCCCGGTAGGTCAGCACCTCGCCGAAGACCTCGAGGTCGCGGCCGAGCCGGTGGCGCAGCACGGCGGTGAGGTTGAGGCGGTCCGTGCGCGGGAGGATCGGTTTGAACTCGTTGGGATTCTGGTACCAGTTGACCGTGAAGTCGTCGATATTGTGCGAGGGCAGCGTCTGCCGGAAGCCGACGTTCCCGTCGGCGAGCGGGATCAGGTAGAATGTGCCGTTGGTCGCGGTCGTGGCGCTGGTGGATCCGGAGGTCGTGATGATCCCGCGGTTCCCCTCGGGCCGGGCGCCAACGAAGCTGAAATTGGGGCCCCAGTTGCCGCGCACGAAACCACCGTAGTAGCTCGAATCGGTGCTCAGGCGGTTGTCGAAGTCGTTGTCCCGGACCACCGTGCCGGTGGCGTCGAGGAGCGGCCGGCCGTCCCAGGGCGGCGGGACGTTGCGGACGACGCGGATGTCCTGATTGCGGGAGAACTTGCGCTGGTTGAGCCAGAGGAAGTCCCGGTGGTAGTAATCGAGGGTCACCAGCAGGTTGCTGCGCCCGCGGTTGAAGTTGCGCCCGTCGGTGATCTCGACGTTCCAGTCGTTACCGCCGCCGCGCTCCGTGACGCTGGCGCGGGCGCGCATCGAGAGGCCGTCGAAGCGGGTGCGGGTGATCGAGTTGACCACCCCGGCCGCGGCGTCGGTGCCGTAGATGGCGGAGGCGCCGTCGCGGAGCACCTCCACGCGGGAGATGGCGGCCATCGGGAGGTTGTTCACATTGGTGGAGAGCGAGGGGACGGAGCTCTCGGCCATGCTGATCGGGTGCGGGGGCAGGCGGCGGCCATTGAGCAGCACCAGTGTGTTACCCGAGCCGAGGCCGCGGAGGTTGATCGTCGAATTGTCGCCGCGGGCGTCGGCCCCGAGGGTGTTGCCCTCGTCGAGCGTGATGGGGCCACCGATCGAGAAGGTGTCGAAGAGCTCGGCCGCGGTGGGAACGCCCCGCAGGTCGAGGTCCTCAAGGTTCATCACCGAGACGGGGAGGATCTTCTCCTCGTCCAGCCGCCGGATGTTGGAGCCGGTGACGGTGAACGCCTCGAGTTGCACGGCCTCGCCGGCCGGGGAGGCGGGCGGGCGGGGCGCCGGGGCGGGCTGGGCCGGGAGCAAGGACGGAAGGAGCAGTATCGGGAGCAGGCGGGGGGATCGCATCGGTGTCAGGAGATGACCCTAGGAGTGGCGGCAAGCGGCGCGGGGGCAAGTCCGGCCGGCCGAACGAGCACGGGGCTTGCCAGGCGCGGGCGCGCGGTGCCTGCTCAGGACGTCGGCCCCCCCGATGCGCCCCTTCCCTCCCCGCCTGCTCCGCCGCTGCCTGCCCTTGTTGGTCACCCTGATCGCCGGGGCGCGACCCATCCCGCAGGAGTTCCGGCAGGAGGTGGCCCTGCACCACGTCGCGGAGCCGGGCCGGCCCGCGGGCGCGGTGGAGGAGGTGATCCTCGGGCCGGAGGGCGAACCGATCTGCCGGACCGGCCGCACGTGGAGCGCGCGCCGGAACGGGGCCTGGGAAGTACTGGCGGCGCCGCCCGCCCGCGCGACCCCGCCGGACCTTCCGCCGCCAGGGGAGCCCTTCCAGCTGGCGCGGGGGCCTGATGGCATCTGGTGGGCGGGGACCCGCGCGGGCCTGTGGCGGCGGACCCCGGCCGGTTGGGAGGAGGAGGTCGTGCTGGACGGGACGGGCCGGCGCTGGGCGGTGGGCGAAGTGCGGGCGGTGGCGGTCGACTCCACCGGACAAACCTGGTTTGGGGTGGCCGCCGGCGTGGGCGTCCGCACGGCGGGCGGCTGGAGGTTTCTTGAGGGCAAGGATGGCCTGCCGTGGAACGGGTTCACCGGCGCGGCGGCTGGACCGGGCGGCGAGGTATGGTTCGGGACGGACCGGGGCGCGATCCGCTGGGACGGGCGCGAGTTCCACTACCGTCAAGGTCCGCGCTGGCTCCCGGAGGATCGCATCGGGGCCTTGGCGGTGGGACCGGACGGCACGGCCTGGTTCGCGACCGCGGCGGGAGTGGGCGGCATCGCGCGGCGGACGATGACCCTCGCGGCCAAGGCGGAGTTTTACGAGGGGGAGATCGACCGGCACATCCGGCGGACGCCGTTCGGCTTCGTGGCGGAGGCACCCCTGCGAATCCCGGGCGACCGCGCGAGCGCCGGCCGGCACGACTCCGACAACGACGGGCTCTGGACGGCGATGTATGGTGCGGGCGAATGCTTCGCCTATGCGGCCACCGGGGATCCGCGGGCCAAGGCGCGCGCGGACGCCGTGTTCACGGCCCTGCGGTTCCTGCAGACCGTCACCCAGGGCGGTCCGGTGGCGCCGCCGCCCGGCTTCGTAGCGCGCACCATTTTGCCGGGCGAAGGCCCGGACCCGAATACCGGCCAGGCGGAGCGGGACCGCGCGATGCAGGGCCGGGACGCGCTTTGGAAACGCCTTGAGCCCCGCTGGCCGCGCAGCGCCGACGGCCGCTGGTATTGGAAGGCGGACACCAGCAGCGACGAGCTGGACGGGCATTATTTCTTCTACCCGCTCTACCACGACCTCGTGGCGCGGACCCCGGAGGAGAAGGCGGCGGTGCGGGAGGTGATCCGCGCCCTCACCGACCACCTGCTCGCGCACGGCTACACCCTGCGGGACCACGACGGGCGCCCGACGCGCTGGGGAATGTACGCCCCGGAGCGGCTGAACGCGGACCCGCACTGGGTCGTCGAGCGCGGGCTGAACTCCCTGAGCCTGCTCGCCTACCTGAGCGCGGCGGCGCACGTGACGGGGGACGGCCGTTACACCGCGGCGGCGGCGGAGCTGGCCGCGCGGCACGGGTACGCGCAGAACCTGTTCCACCCGAAGTTCCAGACGGGTCCGGGCTCGGGCAACCAGTCGGACGACGAGATGGCCTTTATGTGCTTCTACACCCTGCTCAGCACGACCCGCGACGCGGCCCTGCGGGAGCGGGCGCTGACCGCGTGGCACGTGTATTGGGGCCTCGAGGCGGCGGAGCGGAATCCGTTTTTCGCCTTCGCCTATGCTGCGCACACCGAGGGCAGGACCCTGCGCAACCTGTGGGGCGAGTTCCCGATCTCCCCCGCGGCCGGGTGGCTGGAGGACGCCGCCGCGACCCTGCGGGGATTCCCGCTGGATCGCCTCAACTGGCCGCTCCGCAACGCGCACCGCCTCGACGTCGTGCCGCTGCCCGCGGTGCAGGCGCGCGACCCGCACGAGCCGGGGAACGAGGGCCGGGGCCACGGGCGCGACGGGCGGGTGCTGCCGGTGGAGAACCGGCACTTCAACCACTGGAACACGGACCCGTGGCAGCTCGATTACGGCGGCCGTGGGGACGTCCTCGGCGCGGGCACCGTGTTCCTGCTCCCCTACTACCTGGGCCTGCACCACGGGTACGTCGCGAAGCCGTGAACCCTCCCCTGCCCCGACCTGGTGACCGCTGGCTGCGCGCCCTGCAGGCCGTGGGGGACAACCCGGCGCTGGCGGCGATCCGCGCGGGGATGGTGGCCCTCGTCCCGCTGACCATCCTGGGGGGGCTTTTCCTGGTCTTCACGCACCTGCCCTGGCCGGGCGGCGCGGCCCTGCCCGCGGCGTGGAAGCCCGTCCTTGAGGTTCCCGTCACGGCGACCTTCGGCCTGCTCGCGGTGTTCGCCTGCTTCGCGATCGCGCACGACTTCGCGGGCCGGCTGGGGCTCGATGCGGCCGGCTCGGCGCTCCTCGCCACGCTCTGCTTCCTGCTGCTGCAGGTGAAGCCGGGCGCGCCCGGCCTGGACCCGGCCGCGCTCGGTTCCGCGGGGCTCTTCACGGCGATCCTGGTGGCGCTGGTGGCGGTGCGAGTGAAGGCGTGGTTCGTCGCGCGCGGCCTTGTGATCCGGCTCCCCGGGGAGGTGCCCGCGGTGGTGGCGGAATCCTTTTTGTCGCTCGTCCCGCTGGTCGCGCTGGCGGGCGGCTTCTGGGCGCTGCGTTTCCTGCTGGGGCTGGACCTGAACGCGGCCGTGCAGGCGGCCTTCGCGCCGCTCGTCTTCGCCCTCGACACCCTGCCCGGCATCCTCGTCTACGCGCTGCTGGTGACGCTGCTCTGGTCCGTGGGGGTCAACGGCGACAACACCCTCGACGCGGTGGTCGCGCCGGTGTTCCTGCAGTTCCTGGCCGCGAACGTGACCGCGCTGGCCGAGGGGCGGCCCCCGCCGCACGTCACCGCCAACGGCTTCTTCTCAACGTTCGTCAACGTGGGTGGCACCGGGGCGACGCTGGGCCTCGCGCTGGTGCTCTGGCGGTCGCGGGACCCGGGGCTGCGCCAGGTGGCGCGGCTCTCGCTGCCCACGCAGTTCTTCCAGATCAACGAGCCGATCTTCTTCGGCGTGCCGATTGTGCTGAACCCGCTCCTGATGGTCCCGTACATCCTCAACGCGCTGCTCCTAACGGCGGGCACCTACGCGCTGATGGCGGCGGACCTAGTCTCACGGCCCGTCCTCAACATCCCGTGGACGACCCCGCCGGTGATCGGCCACTATCTGGTCACGGGCGGCGACTGGCGGGCCGCGGTGTGGGGCGTCGTCTCGCTCGCGCTGGCGACGCTGGTGTACCTGCCCTTCGCCCGCGCGCTGGAACGTAGCCGCCGCGCGGCCGCGCTCGTCCCGGAGGATTCCCGCCGATGAGCCGCGCGCCGTTCCTCGCGGGGGTGGTCGAGGGCTTTTACGGGCGCCCGTGGACGCCCGCCCAGCGCCACGAACTCGTGGGGCGGCTCGGCGCCCTCGGCCTCAACACCTACCTGTACGCGCCGAAGGACGACCTCCGCCACCGGGCGCGCTGGCGCGAGGCTTACCCGGCGGCGGAGGCGGAAGCGCTGCGGGACCTGATCGCGGCGTGCGGGCGGGCGGGGGTGGAGTTCGTTTACGCGCTTGCGCCGGGACTGGACCCGGCCTTCGCGCGGCCGGACGGACTCGCGGCGCTCGAGGCCAAGGCGGGGCAGCTCGCCGCTTTGGGGGCGCGGCACTTCGCGGTGCTGTTCGATGACATCATCCCCGCCCCCGCCTCGGGCCAACTCGGCGCGACGGAGCACGACGCGGCGCCGCAGATCGAATTTGCCCACCACCTGCGGCGGTGGCAGCGCCAGCAGGATCCCGACACGCGGCTCCTCTTCTGCCCGACGCCCTACTGCGGGCGGATGGCCGGCGAGGTCACCGCCTCGTGCTACCTGCGTCACCTCGGCACGCACCTTGATCCCACGGTGGACGTAATGTGGACTGGGCCGGAGATCATCTCGGAAACCATCTCCCCGGAGGATCTCGACGGGCTCACGTCGGTGCTGCGGCGCCGGCCGCTGATCTGGGACAATTTGTTCGCGAACGACTACGACCTGCGGCGACTGTACCTCGGCCCCTACGCGGGCCGGCCCGCGGCGCTGCGGGGAGCCACCACCGGGGTCCTGCTCAACCCGAACTGCGAGTTCGCCGCCCACCGTCCCGCGCTGGAGACGTTCGCCGCGTGGGTCGCCGGGGACGATTACGATCCGGGGCGGGCGCACGCCGCCGCGCGGGAGGTCTGGCACGCGGACTGGTGCTGCTTGGACGCCACGGGCGCCTCCTCCCTGCTGCCCCGCGATCTGCTCGCGCTGCTGTGTGACTGCCTGCACCTGCCCTTCGCCCACGGCCCGCGAGCCGAGGCGTGGCGGGCCGACGTCGCGGCCGCCCTGCAGGGAGACGCGGCCGCGATCGCGCGGGCCCGGGAAGGCTGCGCCCGGCTCGCGAGCCTCTTCGAGCACCTCACGCGCCTCGAGGACCGCGAGTTGCTGCACACCGTCTACCGCCTCGCGTGGGAGTTGAAGGAGGAGGCTGGACTGATCGCGGGCTACCTTGACTGGCGCGCACGGGGGGCGGCCCCGGGGTCCGCATTCCACTCCGCGGAGCACCGGCCCCGCACCTATCGCGGCGGATTGGTGGCGGACCTGCAAAGCCTGCTGCCGATGCGTCCGGACGGCAGCTTCACCCCGGCACGCCCGCAATGATCCCCCGGCGCCTCGACAAGTTCGCTCTGCGGCTCGCGGAGCCCCGCGACCGCGCGGCGTGCTACGCGGTGTGCCTCGGCACGGGGGACAGCGGCCGCGACGCGACGCACCTCCACGCGGATCCGGAGGCACTGGGCCACGTTTACGTCGGGGCCTACCTGGCCTTCGAGCCGGAGCTGGCGCTCGTCCTCGAGGATGCCGGGGGCGTATGTGGCTACGCGCTGGCCGCCCTCGACACCCGGTCGTTTCAGCGCCGCTACGTCAGGGAGTGGCTCCCGCCGCTGCAGTCGCTCCGGCCCGCGCCATCCGGGCCCGCGGAGCGGTGGAGCCGCGACGAGCAGCTCTGGAACCTTTACCATCATCCGGAGCTGTTCATCCCGGAATCTTACGCGCAATACCCGTCGCACCTGCACATCGACCTGCTCGCGCGGGCGCAGGGGCGCGGTCTCGGACGGGAGATGATGGCTGAACTGCTCGCACGGCTGACGAAAAGGGGATCGCCGGGCGTGCACCTCGCGATGGCGGCCGACAATCACCGGGCGGCGAGGTTCTACGCCCGGCTGGGTTTCCGCGAGCTGGCCCGGGGAGCCGATGCGGTTTACCTGGGCCGAAGCCTGCAATGAGGATGCCCCTGCTCCAGCCCGGCCCGGAGGCTTCCGCCCTCCCGCGACGCCAGCTTTTATCGGTCCAGACCGCGGCGGTGATCGAGGCGGGTATCCGGTCAGGTCGCTGGACGCGCGAGTTGCCCGGGCAACACGAACTCTGCCGGCAGTTGGTCGTCAGCCGGAAGACCCTCCGCGTGGCCCTGCAGGCCCTGCACCACCGCGGACTGGTCACCCTCCGGCAGGGGCTTCCCACCGCGGTGCGTCCCGCGCGAGGCCGCGCGACGGCCGCCCGGGGAGTGCGGCGGGTGCTCCTGCTGTTGCCGGAGCCCCTATGGCGGCTCCGCCCTTCGGTCGGCCGCTGGGTGAGCGAACTCCGGCCCCGACTGCTGGAAGCGGGCCTCGGGCTGGAACTGGTGGAGGGTGGCCGCGCCTACGGCGCCCGCCCGGAATCGGCCCTGACGCACCTCGCCCACACGCATCCACGGTCTGCTTGGGTGGCGTTTGCAGGCACTCTGGCCCTGCAATGCTGGCTGCACGCGAGTGGCCACCCCGCGGTCATTGTGGGCTCCGTCTTTCCCGGGCTGGAGCTCGCCTCCATCGAGTATGACCACGCGGCCATCGCGCGGCACGCCGCCGCGCGCCTGCGGGCACTCGGCCACGAGCGGACGGCGATTCTGCTGCGCCGCACCGGATCCGCCGCCGACGCCACCACCTGCGCCGCCTTCGCCGCCGGCCTCGGGGAAGGCGCCCCCGCGCCCGTACTGCTCGCGCACGAGGCTGGAATGCCCAACATCGCCCGCCAAGTCGCGCGCCTGACCGCCCTGCGCCCGCGCCCGACGGCGCTGTTCGTGACCAAGACCCTCGCGGTCCCGGCCGCCTACACCCTGCTTTCGTCGGCCGGCCTCGCCGTACCCCGTGACCTCGCCTTGGTCTGCCGGGAGGACGACCCTTTCCTCGACTACCTCGCCCCCTCGGTGGCTCGCTATGGCACCGATCCCGCGGCCATCGCCCGAAAGCTCGCAGTGCTGCTGGGGCGGATCGCCGCCGGGGAGTCGCTCAGGATCACCCACGATCTCCTCCAGCCCCGCTTCATCCCGGGAGGCTCGCTGGCGCCTCCATTCGGGCGTGGGGGCGGCGCCTGAGCTGCGGGCCGCCGCACACCGGACGGCCACTTGTCTCCCGGGGAGACAGGAATTCCGGGCCTGCCGAGGGCGGCCAGGCCCGCCTCTGTGACCGCACCCCCATGAGAAATCCCCGCCCCCTGCTCACGCGCGCGCTGCTCTTCCTCGCGTGCCTCGTGGTGCCGGCCCGCCTCGCCGCGCAAGCCACCGGCACCGTCACCGGCCTGATCGTGAACGAGGCCACCGGCAAGACCCTTGGCAGCGCCACCGTCGCCCTCGCCGGCACGGCGGACGCGACCGTCACCGACCGGGAGGGCCGCTTCGTGCTGCTGCGCGTGCCCGCCGGCGAGCGTTCGCTCCTCGTCAGCTATCCCGGCCTGACGCCCAAGACCGTGCGGGTGAACGTGGCCGCAGGCGAAAACCCCGTGCCCGCGATCGCCCTTTCCTCCGAGGTCTACCGCCTGGAGTCGTTCGTCGTGGCCGGCGTGCGCGAGGGCAACTCGCTCGCGATCGCGGCGCAGCGTAACGCGGCGAACCTTCAGACGATCGTCGCGACCGACGCGTACGGGAACCTGGCGGACGGCAACCTCGGCGAGTTCCTCAAGCGCGTCCCCGGCATCGGCGTGGGCGACGCGGTGGACGAGGTCACCGAGATCAGAGTGCGCGGCGCGGCAGCGGCGCAGACGGCGGTGACGATGGACGGCACGCGCCTGCCTAGCCCGCAAGCGAAGGGCGACGGCCGCGAATTTGCGATCGATCAGTTGCCGGCGGACTTCATCGAACGGATCGAGGTGATCAAGGCGCCGACACCCGACATGGACGCGGACGCTATTGGCGGCACCGTGAACCTGATTACCAAATCCGCCTTCGACACCCAGCGCCGCTACCTGCAGTACACGACGGGAGCTAACTACCGGACGCTGGGCCGGATGACATCCTACTTCGGAAGCTTGCAGTACTCAGACGTGTTCGGGCGCGAGCGCAACTTGGGGATGTTCCTCACTGCCAGCCATAGCGAGACCGACCGGCCGCAGGACTACCTGCAGCTCGAATATGACCAGCCGGCCGGCGTACCCAACCTGCGCTCGTTCCGCCTGCAGCCGGACTACAAGGGAAGGAAACGAACCGGGCTGGGACTCCGCTTCGACTATCGGCTGGGAGCCAATTCCTCCCTTTCGGCGGGTCTCCTTTACAATGACTATGCCGCGATCGACCGGCGGCGGCGCTGGACGGTCAGCATCAACAACAACGCCACAACCCGTCTTCCGGGCGGAACCGCTAGCCAGATCACGCTCACCGGGGCACAGGAGCAGATGCAATCGCAGGAGATCCTGAACGACCAGCAAGTCTGGTCCCTCCAGGTCAGCGGGAAAAACCAGTTGCAGCAGGGCAGCCTGCGGCTCGACTACGGCGCCGCCTACGCGCCGGCCAAAAGCGTGGAAGACCAATCACTGTTCCAAGTGCGGGGGCAGCAGGATCAGCGGCGCACGCTCAGCCGGGAGCCGGACGGCTACTTCGTGCGCACGGAGTTACTGGCCGGGACCGACATCCTTAACTACAACCGGGCGCGGCAGATCGACTTCACCTACCAGCCCGGCCGGAGCCGGGAGGCCATCTGGGGCGCGCATCTCAATGCGCAGAAGAGCCTGCGCACCGCGCTGCCCGTGTCCCTCAAGACCGGTTTCCGCGTGCGGGGCCAGAGCCGGGACCGCAGCACCGAACGCTGGGAGGCCATTCATCGCTCGGGTGGCAACGGCCCGCTCGATGCCAACCAGTTCAAGCTCGCCGGAACCGACCGCTCCAGCGCACGACTTTTCGGCGGGCGCTACCAGACTCTGGTGGTCTTCGGCGACGCGCAGGGCGCGGTGGGCAACTTCTTCCGGAGCCCCGCGGACTGGAACTTTCTCGCGGTCGACGCCGTCAGCCGATCGCTGCGCGAGAACGGCGAGGTGGAGGAGATTGTCACCGCGGGTTATGTGATGGGGGAGTTGCGCGCGGGCCGCCTGGGCCTGCTGGCGGGGGTGCGGACGGAGCGGACGGACATCACCGCGGAAAGCCCGAAATTCATCCAGATCCGGCCGGCGCTGCCGGCCAGCGCGCCGGTCGAGCAGCAAGTCGCCCGGGTGCGGCAAGAATGGGCGCACACCGCGCGCGTGCAAAGCGATTACCAGAACTGGTTCCCAGGTGTGCACGCGCGCTATGCCCTGACCCCCGGCCTGCTCGCCCGGGCAAGCTTCTCCGGAGGCATTGGGCGGCCGGCATTCGGCAACCTCAAGCCGCTGACCAGCATCAGCGTAGCCGGCCTGAGCATCACGCAGAACAACACCGCCTTGAGGCCACAGGAAGCGACCAACTACGACCTGAGCCTAGAGTACTACTTCGAGCCGGTCGGCGTCCTATCGGCAACCGCCTTCCGGAAACGGATCCGGAACTTCATTTCCAACCTTAACACCCCGCTGACCGCCGAGCTGGCCGCGCGTTATGACGTGGAGACCGAGTACCTGGGGTGGGATTTCCGCACCCAGACCAACACTGGTGACGGCGAGATCAGCGGGTTCGAACTGGCCTACCAGCAGAACCTGGGGGGCCTCGCCCGCTGGCTCCGACCGGTCAGCCTGACGGCCAACTACACGAAGTCCAAGGGCAAGGGTCGGCTCGAGGGCGTGATCCCGTCGATCTGGAACCTGGGCCTTGTGTACGAGCAGCGCCCCTGGACATTCCGGGTGCAGATGAACCATCAGGATACCTACCTGCAGGAAACCAACGCCGACCCGTTCCTGCGCCGTTACAAGATGAAGCAGGACAATCTCGATCTCAGTCTCCAGTACCGCTTCCGCCCCTGGCTGAACCCGTTTGTGGATTTCCAGAACGCGCTGGGCGAGACACTCCAGCAGACGCAGGGAGAGGGCCTCTATCTGCCCCGCACCTACATCGTCATCGGCAAGCGCATCAACTTCGGCGTGAAGGGTCGATTCTGAGCGACGCGCATCCATGAGGCCATCCGCCCCGTCCGGTGGGACCCACTTCTGTCGTCCGAGGCTCGCCCTGCTTATGCTGGTGCTTGCCTCCTCTCTGGCGGCGGAACCGCGCCTCGCCTTTCCCAGCGCGGAGGGCTTCGGGCGCTTCGCCACCGGCGGACGCGGGGGCGAGGTGGTCGCCGTCACGAACCTGAACGACCGCGGACCCGGTTCGCTGCGCGAGGCAGTCCGGGCCGGGAACCGCACCGTCGTGTTCCACGTCTCCGGCACGATCGGACTGCAGTCGGACCTGCTGATCGAACACTCGAACCTGACCATTGCCGGCCAGACGGCCCCGGGCGACGGGATCTGCCTGCGCGGCCGGCCCCTGCGGCTCCGCGGGGCCAACGACGTCATCCTGCGCCATCTCCGGGTGCGCCCGGGCCCGGAGTTCGGGCTGGCGATCGACGGCATCGAGGTGCGCGGGGGCCGGAACATCATCATCGACCACTGCTCGGTCAGCTGGACCGTGGACGAGGCGATGAACACCTGGCACGGCGCGCGGGACCTCACGGTGCAATGGTGCGTGATCGCGGAGCCCCTCAACCGCAGCGTGCACCCCAAGGGTGCCCACGGCTACGGTGCGTCTTGGGGCGGGGAGAACGTCTCCTACCACCACAACCTTTTCGCCCACGCCACCGCGCGCACCCCCAGCGTCGCCGGCCAGGCCCGCGAACGCACCGTGCTGATGGATCACCGGAATTCGGTGATCTACAACTGAGAGCACCGCTCCTGTGACGGGAAGCCCGTCAGCATCAACGTGGTGAACAATTACTATAAACCGGGGCCGGCGACGCTGCCCGCGGTCCGCCGCCGCATCGCGCGGATCGACGACACCCGCGCCGCCTACGGGTACGACTCCGTCTGGCACATCGCCGGCAACGTGGTGGAGGGATTCCCCGCGGTCTCCGCCGACAACTGGGCGGGCGGCATCGACCTCGAGGGGGACACCTCGCCCGCGCGCAACCGGCGCGCCGAGCCGTTCCCGGTCGCCCCGGTCACGACCCAATCCGCCCCCGAGGCCTACGCGCTGGTTTTGGCCGGCGCCGGGGCGACGCGCCCCCGGCGGGACACCGTCGATGCCCGGGTGATCGCGGACACCCGGCGCGGGGGCGCGACCTTCGGCAACGGGATCATCGATTCACCTGGGCAGGTCGGGGGCTGGCCGGAGCTTCGCTCGGCGCCGGCACCGACCGACACGGATGGCGATGGGATGCCGGACGACTGGGAACGAAACCAAGGGCTGGATCCCCGGGATCCCGCCGATCGCCACAGCCTCCGCCTGGACCCGTTGTACCCGGCGCTGGAGGTTTACCTTTCCGAACTCGCCGGCGACCGCCCGCCGCGCCAGAACCCCCGCTGAGCCCCGCCCCGCGCCCCGTTTCCCCGCGCCTATGGTTTCCCCTTCCTCCCCCCAACCCCCGGTCGGACTCATCGGCCTCGGCCTGCTGGGCAGCGCCCTGGCCGAGCGCCTGCTCGGCGGGGGCCTGCCCGTGCTCGGGTACGACCTCGATCCCGTGCGCCACGAGGCCCTGGTGCGGGCCGGGGGCGAAGTCGCGCGCGATGCCGCGGAGGTCTTCACCCGGTGCCGCCGCGTGCTGCTGAGCCTGCCGACACACGTGGAGGTCAAGGCGGTGCTGGCCGCCGCCGGGCCCGCGGCGCGGCCGGGCCACGTGATCCTCGACACGACCACCGGTGACCCGGAGGCCACCGCCGCGCTCGCGGCCGAACTCGCCGCGCGCGGCGTATCGTACTTGGACGCCACCGTCTCCGGCAGCAGTTCCCAGCTGCGGGAGGGCGCGGCGGTGCTAATGGTGGGCGGCGAGACGGAGGCGTTCGCGGCCTGCGGGGACCTGCTCGCTCCGCTGGGCCGCGCGACCTTCCACTGCGGCGGCGCGGGGGCCGGGGCCCGGATGAAGCTGGTCACCAATGTCGTGCTCGGGCTGAACCGGGCGGCGCTGGCCGAGGGTCTCGCGCTCGCCCAGGGACTGGGGCTCGACGCCCGCCAAGCGCTCGCGGTGATGCAGGGCGGCCCGGCCTACTCCCGGATTATGGACCGCAAGGGCGAGCGGATGCTTTCCGGCAACTTCGTGCCCGAGGCCCGCCTGTCCCAACACCTGAAGGACGTGCGGCTGATCCTGGAACAGGGTGACGCCGCCGGCCTACCGATGACGCTCAGCCACGCCCACCGCGCGATCCTCGAGGAGGCCGAGGCCGCGGGGCTGGGGGCCTTGGACAACAGCGCCATCATCCGCGTCCTCACCGCCCGCGCGGGGGCCACTGGAACCCGATGACCACCACGACTCTTACCCCCCGCGCCCGCTACGCCGTCCTCGCCGCCGCCTTTGGCGCCCTGCTGTTCGACGGCCTCGAGCTCGGCCTGATGCCGCTGGTCTCGCTCTCGGTTACCAAATCTCTCGTCGGCGCCGCCTACACGCCCACGCTCGGTGGCGACTGGTTCGCCCGGTACACGGCGGCCCTGATGGGCGGAGCGGCGATCGGGGGCATTTTGCTCGGGGCGCTTGGTGACCGCATCGGGCGCACGCGCGCGATGGGCATCAGCATCCTGTTCTATTCGGTGTTCGCCGGGGTGGGAGCCTGGGTCACGACCCAGGAGCAGATGCTCGCCCTGCGTTTCTTCGTCGGC
>VHCY01000052.1 GCA_016871595.1 Verrucomicrobiota bacterium | reverse complement strand
GCTCCGGTCAGGCCCGCCGAGCCGGGCCTTCCCTCCGCCAGGGATGGACAACCAGCGTCAGTCGTATCAACCTCAACCCATCACCCAGACCGAACTTAGGGGTGGCTCGAAAATCCGTACCCCGTCAACCGCCTTACCAATCTCAGGCTCCGGGCCGGACCGCCAAGCCGGTCCGTCCCTCCGCCTGAGATTGCCAACGACACCCGAAACCACCACATCAACCAACGCCTCAGACTGACATCAAAGGTGGAGCAGTTCCGGCGTCCCTCTCATATACAATGAGCCCCGCCCCATGAAATCGCCTTCCTCCCGTCTGGTCGCGGTGCCGCCGTGCCGCCGCGTTTCCGCCCTCCTGCTGGCCTGGTGCTTGGCCGCCTTGACGAGTGCGACCGTGCGTTCGGCGGCGACAACACCGAAGGACGCTCCCTTGGACCTGGGGTCCCGGTGGGAGCTATTCGTCGATTCCTACCTTGTAGCCTCGACCCGCGGAGCAGCGTTGCGTTTGCACGAACCGCGGAAGGCCGAGGTCGTGCTCGTGCTCGACGCTCCCTGGGAGGGTCCGACCAGCGCGTATTTCTCCGTCCTCCGCGACGGCGACGTGATCCGGCTGTATTACCGGGGGTCGGTCGCGGGATCGGACCACTCGGACAACCAGGTCACCTGCGTGGCGGAGAGCCGCGACGGCATCCATTTCACCCGTCCCAAGCTCGGTCTCGTCGAGGTCAATGGCTCCAAGGAAAACAACGTCGTGTGGCGGGGCGTGGAGTCGCACAACTTCGCCTCTTTCCTGGATCTCAACCCGAACTGCGCGCCGGACGCCCGCTACAAGGCGCTCGCCGGCTTGAAACAGCCGGGGCGCAACTGGCACCTGGGGCAGACCCCGGGCGGCCTGTACGCTTTCGCCTCCGCCGACGGGGTCAATTGGCGCAAGCTCCGGTCTGAACCCGTCATGACCCAAGGGGCCTTCGACTCGCTCAACCTCGCCTTCTGGGATCAGGCACGCAACCGCTACACGTGTTACAGCCGCATTTTCGAAAACAAGGTGCGTGCCGTGCAAAGCCTCCATTCGGCCGACTTCGTCGCGTGGAGCAGCCCGGTCGCGAATCGCTACGATTCGGGCGTGCCGCGCGAGCACTTCTACACCAGCGCCACGCTGCCCTGTCCGGAGGCCGAACACCTGCTGGTGGCTTTTCCCATGCGCTTCGTGACGGACCGCAAGAAAGTGGCCGAGCACAAAGGTCCCGGCGTGTCCGATGCCGTCTTCATGTCGAGCCGTGATGGTGTTACTTGGGATCGTACCTTTCTGGAGGCCTGGGTTCGGCCGGGTCCGGACCAGAAGAACTGGACTGATCGCAACAACATGCCCGCGTGGGGGATCGTCGAGAGCGCGCCGGGCGAATGGTCCATGTACATTTCAGAGCATTACCGTTGGACGGACTGTCGGATCCGTCGGCTCGTGCTGCCGCGCCACCGGATCGCCGCGATGCAGGCGGGCGCGCGCGGCGGGGAATTCACGACGCGTCCGCTGGTCGTCAGTGGCGGCCGCTTGGTGCTCAACTACGCGACCTCCGCGGCCGGGTCGGTCCAGGTGGAAATCCAGGACACCGCGGGCCGGCCTCTGCCGGGGTTCGGCGCCGCCGATGCCCCGGTTCTGTACGGCGACGAGCTCGACGCCACGGTGCGTTGGAAGCAGGGCGTCGACCTTTCCGCCTTGCGTGGCAGGACCGTTCAGCTGCGCGTGCTGCTGAAGGATGCGGACCTGTTCGCGCTCCGGTTTGCGGAATGATCCACCCGTTTTACCCCGGATCCTCGAGCGTGGTTCACCGAGCGCCTCCGTCCCCCGCTGGAGTTGTAGCGACGACGGACCGAGACCTTGCCGCCGAGTTTTCCTGAGATCGCGACAGGCTTCTTTTTCGAAACTCAACCCCAACCTATACCCCACCTGCCCCTCATGCATCCCCGCCGATCCCGCTTGGCACTCGTTGTCGCCCTTTTGACCTGCGTTTCCGTTTCGGCCGCCGAGTCTTTCGGAGAGCCGTCGGCCGCCCGCGGAATTCTCGAGGGCCGCGTGCTCAACGCGGCCACCGGAACCTACCTCGAAAACGTCCGCATTCGAATCGCCGGAACCGAGCTCGAGACCATAACCGACCGGGAAGGATCTTACCGGCTGGATGGCGTTTCCGCGGGACGCGCCGTGGTGACAGCCTCCTACATCGGCCTGACGGAGATGACTCTGCCCGTGCAGGTCTCTGCGGGTCAGGTGACGCGTCGTGACTTGGAACTCAGCCTGGCGGGGGCACCGGTGGCGACGGCGCCCGGAGAGCTGGTGAAGCTTGATCAGGTGACGGTGGTGGCGGCGCGCGAGTTCAGCGCGCAGGCGCTGGCGCTGAACGAGCAGCGGCATGCCGCCAACATCAAGAATGTCGTGGCGGCCGACGAGTACAACGGGGCGGCCGCGGGACAGCTGGGCGACTTCCTCAAGTTCATCCCCGGGGTGTCGGCGATCTACTCCGGCAATCTGGCCACGGACATCTCCGTGCGGGGCTTCCCCGGTTTCACCACCGGCGTGAGCATCAACGGCGGCGAGGTGGCGGCCGCCTCCTTGGGCGAGAGCCGCAACGTGCAGATCTATGCCGTGCCGCTGAACAACGTCTCGCGCATCGAGGTGAACAAGGTGCCGACCCCCGACATGCCGGCTTCCGGGCTCGGTGGGTCCGTCAACATCATCGCCCGCGAGGGATTCCAGCACAAGGCCCCGCGGTTCAACTACGGCCTCAGCAGCTCGTTCAACGGTTCCCGGGCTTTCAACCTCGACCGGTTGCCCGGCCCCACCGACCGGATCCGCGCCCGCAATCTCAACCCTGATATCGATCTCAGCTACCTGCGCCCGATCAACGACGCGCTCGCGTTGACGATGGCTTTCTCCCGCATTTATCCGCGCACCCGCAGCGACGCGACGAGCGCGAACTACGATCTCAACACCCTGGTGCAGACCAGCAACGGCTGGACGCCCGACTCCCAGTTCATCCTCCAGACCTCCGGGCAACTCGGCGTCGACTGGAAGTTCGGGCGCAACCACACGCTCAACGCGAGTGTGCAGCAGACCCGGCGGGACGGCTACTGGGCGACGTCAACGTTCACGACCAACTTTGGTGCCGGTGCGACCGGAGGTCCGTCGTTCACGCAGGGCGCGCCGACCGCCGTCGGCTCGGTCTCGCAGAGCTTCGACTACCGCTACCGGATCCAGAACAGCATCAGCGGCCTGGTGCGTTACGCCCACCGGGGCGAGGTGTGGCGGATCGACGCCAGTGTCGGCCTCTCCTCGGCCAAGACGCATGAAGGCTCCGCGGACAAGGGGTATTTCCAAAACTCCTCCGGCACGATCACCAATCTCTTGATCCGTGGTGACGGCATCGGCTCGGCCGACCGCAAGGAGAAGCTGATGCCCACCCGTCACACCGTCGTCGACCGGACCGGGGTCTCCGTGGACACCCTGAACGGGAATGCCTACGCGATCTCCACCGCCTCGGTGTTCGACCGCAACTGGCAGAACGAGCGCCTCACCGGCCGGATCGACCTGACGCGAACCTTCGCCACCCGGATCCCGTTTTCCCTCAAGACCGGCGTCGCGATCAACCGGCAGGATTGGTCACGGAACCAATCGGACCAGACCTACGCCTTCCAACCCGGCACGGCCGTCACCGAGCGCACGGCCGGAAAATGGGGATTGGTGGACGAGGCCTTTTCCGCGGCGCTGAAACCCTATCCGGGCAACCGCGTGATCCAATGGATCAGCCCCAAGCGCACCCACGACCTCTACCGGCAGCGGCCCGAGCTTTTCGTGCTGGATCGCGCCGCGGAGCACACGACTCAGGCCAATAACGACAAACGGATCGTCGAGACCGTCACCGCGGGTTACCTGCGCGGTGATGTGCGAGCCTTCAGCAATCGGCTCCTGGTGGTAGCGGGCGTGCGGTTCGAGGACACCGCCGACGAGGGATGGGGTCCCTTGCAGGATCCCACGGCGCAATATCAGAAGGACGCGCGCGGCAATGTGGTGCGCAACGCGGCCGGCAGTCCGATCCTGATCACGACCGATGCGCTGGAACGCGCGAAGCTGCGGTACCAGCGTCGCGGGACCCGGGTGGAGAAGTCCTACCACGGCTTTTACCCGAGTGTGAACGCCAGCTTCAGCCTGCGGCAGGATCTCGTCCTGCGGGCGGCTTATGCGGAGACCATCGGGCGTCCGGATTTCAACTTCATCCTCCCGGGAATCACGATCACGGATGTCACGGCGACGCCGGGCAACCGCCTCATCACCGTCGTCAACACTGGGCTTACGCCGTGGACGTCGAGCAACTCCGACCTCTCCCTGGAGTCGTATGCGATCAAGGGCGCCATCGCCTCCGTCGGGGTGTTCCAGAAGAACATCAAGAATTTCTTCGGCGCCACACGCTACCGGGCCACCCCGGAGATCCTGACCGCGCTCGACCTGCCGGTGGAGCAGGAGTTTCTCGATTACGACGTCGCGACCACGATGAACGTCGGCGAGGCGAAGATCACGGGCTTTGAATTCGGCTACAAGCAGGCGCTCACCTTCCTGCCGAAGTGGGCCAGTGGCGTGCAGGTCTTCCTCAATTACACGAAGATGAACCTGGGTGGCTCGAACGCCTCGGACTTCAGCGGCTTCAACCCCAAGAACACGAGCTGGGGCGTGCAGCTGACCCGCCCGCGGTATGTGGTGAAGCTGAACTGCTCCATCATGGGCGAGACGCGCCGCACGCCGGTGGCCGCCAATGCCGCCTCCGGCATTCCGGCGGGCACCTACCTCTGGCAGGGTGACTACCGCCGCTACACGCTGAGCGGGGAATACCGGTTCACGCGCAGACTCGGCCTCTTCGGCTCCTTCGGCGATTTCGACACCAAGGGCTTCAATCCCGTGCAGCGCCGCTACGCCGACCCTGCCACGCCCGACTACGCCAAGTACCAGCGTATCCAGGAATGGGGCATCACCGTGACGCTCGGGATCAAGGGTGAGTTTTAGTCTCGCCGGACCGGCTGACACCCGACTGCCGCCAAGATCAAGACCCCCCCCATGCCCGGCCTCCATCGCGCGTCACCGTTGCTGTTCATCCTGATCGCGGCCGCCGTCGCCGGCGTGACGCCGCCGCCCCGATCCCCGGCTGATCTCAGCGGCGACTGGCACCTGTTGGTGGACGATTCGCTCGTCGCGGAGAAACACGGCGTCACGCGCCGGTACCACGCCTTTGCCAAGGACCCGCGCAACCCCGTGCTGGTCGCCGACCGGCCTTGGGAGGGCAAAGTCATCTATGTGTACGGTTCCGCGCTGCCGGGTGAGGACGGGCGCGGCTATCGGCTCTGGTACCATGCTTGGCAAGGCGGCGAATACCGCAACCTCTACGCCACCAGCCCCGACGGGGTGCGGTGGGAGAAACCCGCCCTCGGGCTGGTGGAGTTCCAGGGCAGCAAAGACAACAACCTGCTGTTTCGCCGCACCAGAGAGGATCATCTGCCGGTGGTCCTCTGGACGCCCGATGACCCGGATCCGGCGCGGCGGTACAAATTGATCAACTACGACTACGGCCGCACCAAGCCCGCCAACCTCGTCAGCGGCTTCTGGGGCGCGACTTCGGCCGACGGGATCCACTGGCGGGATCTGCCCTCCAACCCGGTTCTTGCGGACCCGGGTGACGTTGGGAACTTCGTGCGGGATGTGCGTGCGCGTCGGTACCTCGGCTACCCCAAGGTTTTCGCGCCGGTGCGCGGGTTTAGACGCCGAGCCGTGGGCTACACGGCGACAGACCGATTCGAGCAATGGCCGCCGGCGGAGCTCATCCTCGTGCCTGACCAAGTCGACGACCGCTGGGTTACCCAGGACAAGCAGCACACGGATTTCTACGGACTTTGCGCCTTCCCCTACGAGTCGGGTTATATCGGGCTGCTGTGGATCTTCCGGATCACCGACGGCAACAACGACGGGCCTATTTTTGTCGAACTCGTCTCCAGCCGCGATGGCGTGAAATGGCACCGACAGGAAGGCGAGCGGCCCCCGCTCCTCGATGTCGGCGCGCCGGGTGCATGGGACAGCGGCATGATCACCACGGTCAATCAGCCGTTGGTGGAAGGTGACCGCATCAGACTCTTCTACGGCGGGGCCCGCCACACCCACAGCGGCACGAAGAACGCGGAGTCGGCGATCGGTGTCGCGACGCTGCGCAAGGACGGGTTTGCCTCCTTGGACGCCCCGGCGGCGTTGCCCGGACTGGTCACAACCCGCCGTTGGCGGGGCGGCGGCGGGCCGCTGCGGGTGAACGGCGACTTTCGCGGCGGCGCCCTGCGGGCCGAAGTGCTCGATGCGGAGGGACGCGTGGTGCCAGGCTACGGGATGGAAGAGTGTGTCGCGGTGACGGCGGACGGCGTCGACCTGCCGGTGCGGTGGCGCGAGCACTCCGTGCTGCCGTCCAGTGCGCAGAGGCGGCAGCTTCGATTTCAGGTCGCCGGTGGATCGCTCTACTCCTTCCACGTGGGGCCAGGTGTCGTCTGGGAGGAGCTGGCGGCGGTGTCGGATCGGGCGATCAATTTCTCGGAAAGAGTTGATCCTGCGCGGCTGGCTTTGGTCGGCGGGGCGGTGGTGCAGGCGGGGGAGGGCGGCAATCCTGCGTTGGTCCTGAAGAAGGCGGGCGATGCGGCGGACCTGCCGGGTACGGCGGAGCTCGGACGGGAATTCACGCTCGCGGCGCGGGTGCGTACGGCCGCCACGTCGTGGGCGCGAATCTTCAGCGCCCATCGTGGAACCGGCGAACCCGCCACGGGTGAACTGATCTTTGATTTCAATCCCCGCAGCGGGGTGCTGCGGCTCGTGGTCAACGGCCAGCGGGTGCAGTCGCGGCCGCGTTATCTCGGCGACAAGCAGAACCACCATTACGCGGCGACCTACGCCGATGGCGAGGTGGTGCTGTACGTCGATGGGGCCCGGGCGGGCGAGGGACGGATCCGCCAGGGCAGCGCGCATTTGTTCAGTGATCGCAGCATCATCGAGCACCTGGGCGCAGGCCGGCCGCTCACCGGAGCCACGCTCTCCGGGGATCTGCGGGTGGGGGAGGACCCGGGCACGCGCTTCATCACCTTCCGGGATGAGGCGCTTAATGCACCGACCGAGCAGCTGGTTGGAACCGTCGATGACCTCCTGGTGGCGCGTCGGGCGCTGAGTGCAGCGGAGGTGCGCAAGCTGGTGCATGCTCCTTAGCCCGGGGATCAGCGCGTGCGCTTCGGCAACACGTGGATTCCGGTGAGGATCGAAAGGACCGACGAGCCGCGGACCTTCAACCCGGTGAAGGATGGCGCCTTGCGGTGGCGGTTTTGGCCGAGATCTACCAACCGAAGGCGGCCTCATTCCGCCGGTTGAGGAAGGCCGTCTGGTCGGAAACGAAGACCGCTACAAGGAACGTCGCGTCGCGAGCGGGGTAAACCTCGCCTCGACGCGTCGGCGCCGGCTGCCTTTCCGATTGTCGAGCTCCTGATGGCTCGCCTGCGCTGCCGGCCGAAGCGGGACTGCTACCGGGCCTGGCAGACGGCCATCGCCCCTGGATTGAAACCGTTCACGATGGCGGAACACGAGCAGGGGTTTCCGTTGCTCGGGATCATTCCGGGCATGGCGAGACGCAGCGGTGAAGTCATCAGAGGGCGTGGAACGCAGTTAGGATCCCAACCGCTTCACCACGGAGGCACGGCGACTGGGGGCGAACCATCCTTTGCCACGGAACACTCTGAAAACACCGAAACTATACCGCCGCCAGGTCCCCGTTGGCGATCGCCTATGCCGCCGCAGCTGATGACGACGAGTAACGTGGGAGGTGACGCGAACGATAGGGGCGGTCGGGCGCCACCGGACGGATCGGGTACGCGGCCTTGGGTTTACTGGGAGGTCCAGCCGCCGTCGACCACGAGACTGTGGCCGGTGACGTAGCTGGCGGCGTCCGAGAGCAGGAACAGGGTCGGTCCGACGATCTCCTCGTTGCGCCCGACGCGTTGGAGCGCGGTCTTGCGGTTTAGCTCGGCGATGAAATCCGGGTGCCGCTCCCGCACTTCCGGGTTGGGAAACGGTCCGGGCGTGACGCAGTTACAGCGGAGGCCGTGCGGGCCGTAGTGCACCGCGAAGTAGCGCGCGAGCTGCAGCAAGCCGGCCTTGCCCACGCCGTAGTCGATCGGGTTGGGCTTGAGCGGTTCGCGGTAGATGCGGGGGTCGGGCGCGACCACCCCGTACATGCTGGCGAAAAACACCAGGCTGCCGCGTCCCCGCGCCTTCATGGACTCGGCGGCGGCGCGGCCCAGCGCGAAGGCGGGCGTGAGGCCGCGCGTCAGCGTGGCGTCGAAGGTCGCCGCCGGCAGCGACTCGAGTGTCTCCCCGGACGAGGAGGCGTAGGCGAGGTGCACGACGCCGTCGGGCACGCCGTGACGGCCCACGACTTCGGCGACAAGGGCCTCGGCCGCCGCGGCGGAGTCGACGTTGGCGCTCACCGGTGTCGTGCGGCGGAGTCCGGCCTCGCGCACGAAGGCCTCGCTCCGGCCCGGCAGATCACAGCAGACGACGGTGGCGCTGGCGTCGTCGAGCGCCGCCACGATCGGCCGGCCGAGGTAGCCGGCTCCGCCGGTGACAAGGATGAGCTGGTCGGTTAGAGCAAGCCGGGGAGTCATGAGAGAAGGTGGCGATGGGGAAGGGCGGCGAATGCGGCCGATAGCCAGGTGAAGTCGGCGAACAACCGGCTCCGTTCGTTACTCCAGCGGCGTCAGCTCGATGAGGCGGTACCAGATTTCGGCGCCCTCGGTCTGGAAGAAGATCTTCCCCTTGGTGACGTTCAGCCCCCAGGCCTTGTTCACGAGCCGGCCGTTGACGTGATACTCGAGCGTGTCGCCCCGGCAGATGATCTCGCAGCGCGTCCACTCGCCCAGCGGCGACTCGACGTCCGCCGGCCCGCGCACGCCGAGCGTATCCGTCCATTTGGGATCGCGCCCCCACCAGTTGTGCCGGCCGCCGTCCTTGTAGGAGATCTTTTCCCCGCCGGCCTGGTAGTACTTCTGCTTGCCGTCGATCACGCCCTCGCTCGTCAACAGGAGCGTCGCTGGCTGGCCGGCGTCGTCCTTCTTGGTGGCGTTGACGACGAGGATGTCGCCCGTGCCGCCCTCGATGATCTGGAATTCATACGAGGTCATCCACGGGCTCTTCTCGTTCGGGCCGATGCAATGGAGCAGGACGCCGGAGTCGCGCGACTTGTCCTTGCGGTTGCCGTAGGTCGGGCCGCCCCACTTGTAGTCGAAGGTCAGCTTGTAGTTGGAGTAGGCCTGCTTCGAGATGATGCCGCCGTAGTAGGCGGTGTCGCCGGCCCCGCCGGAGACCTTCAGCATCCCGTCGACCACGGTGAAGATGCCGGGGGTTTCGTACTGGGTCTGGACGGTGTAGGTGTACCAGCCGTCGAGATTACGGCCGTTGAAGAGCTTGATGGACCGGGGGCCGGCCGCGGCGACCAGGGCGACGGCCAAGCTGGTTGCCAGGAGCAGTAGACGGAGGTGTTTCAGGGAGAGGGGGCGAGTCGGAGGGGACGAGCTGACAAGGCCTAGCGAAAATCGAAGTCGTTCGGCTTCTGCCACTGGATCCGTGCGGCATAAACGCTATTGTCGGCTCCACGCGGATTATCGACCGGAATAATCAGTTGCGGGCTGAAGGTCTGCATCCACTCCGCCACGGTCACCCACGTCTCGTCCGGGCTCACCTCGGTCACACCGAAATTTCCCAGGCGCGCGCCGCGGTCGGGCACGAGGATGCGCTCGGTGGCGCGCCGGACGACGATTTTCTCCGGGTCGATCTGGCCGATGAACAGCGGCGCGCGGTGGCGGATGACGTGGTCGTTACTGGCGCCGCGGCGGGTGTAGACGAGGAAGAGCCCGTCGCGGTGGGTCACCCAGTGCTGCTGCGTGTTATAGTTGCCCAGGTCCGTGCCGTCATCCCAGCGCCAGAGCCGCGGGGCGTCGAAGTTGAGACCGTCGGAGCTGGTGGCCACGTAACCGGCCGTGTCGTTGCGCAGCGTCAGGTAGAACTTGCCGCCGAACCGGGCGAGCGACGGCTCGACGAGGCCGCGTCCGCCCTTCACGGCGAGTTCGGCGCCCTGCTCGATCACCGTCAGCGTGGTGCCATCGAAGCCGCAGCGCAGCACGCGCGAGCGGTTGTCGGCTTCGCCCTTCCGCTTGCCGTACACCGGCAGCAGGATTTCCCCGTTGGGCAGGTCGACCCGCTGCACCGATCCGGCGCCGGAATTGAAGGAGGCGGGGTCGTCCGCCGGAAGGTCGAGCGTCCGCCACGGGGTCCAGGTGCGCTGGATCGGGTCGTACACCGAGTAGACCGTCTGGCGCGCGAGCGTGCCGTCGACACGATTCTTGGTGTAGCGGACGGTGTGGCCGATGCCGAGGAGCTTGCCGCTCTTCGCATGCCACTTGGGCCAGAAGTCGCTCGCGGCGACGATGACGCCGCCCGGCTCCTCGCGGCGGCCGAGCGTGTCGGTATGTTCGTAGGGGCCCAGCCACGTGCGCCCGAGGTCGTTCGTGCGCGTTTCGGTCAGCGCGAAAAAGACGTCGCTGCCCTTGAGCCAGAGCTTCTGCATCGTGAGCACGAAGGCGGGCGAGCGGTGCTCGCCGCGCGGCACAATTCCGGCGCGCGGGTGCACCCAGCAGTATTGGCCGTCATAGCCGCGCGTCACGGTATCGAGCAGGACCTTGTACTGCACCACACCGGTCTCGACGGGGGCGCGGTCGGCGGCCCGGGCGGGGATCGCGGTCGAGCCGAGGACGATTCCGGCAGCGAGGAGAGCGGGGAAGACGCGCGTCAGCGCGGGGAGGGGAGTCATGATCGGGGGGACGGGGCAGGTCACCACCTCGGTGCGGAAGGCACCCGGGATTTCCACTGCGATACGGAACGTTTCAGTTGAGGCCCGCGAATGGACGCGAAGCAACGCGAATCCCGCCGGACTAGGCAGGGCCGGCCGCACGATTCACGCGCGGTCGTCGTCGAGCCGGTCGAGCGCGGTGGGCGGCACCTTGGCTAGGGCCGCGGCGCCGTGGGCGATCTGCGCGACCGAGCGGCCGCTGACGAGCACGAGGGTAACTGCGAGGTGACGCGCGGCCCAGGCGAGGGCGAGTTCGCTGAAGGTGAATCCGGTCCGCTCGGCGACCGCCGTCAACCGCGCCAAGCGCTCTTGTGCGGTCGGGGTGAAGTAGATCGCCTGGTGGCCCGGGATGAGATCGAACCGCGTGCCCGCCGGGACGCCATCGCGGTACTTGCCGGTGAGGAACCCGGCGCCGAGCGGGCTGTAGCCGACGCGCCGAACAGCCCGTCGGCGACGACGCCCCGCAGCGCGGCGACGGTGTCCGGCCGGAGTGCCGATTTATTCCACTGGTGCAGGTAGAGCACGTCGACCCGCGCGAGGCCGGGGCGCTGGAGGCTGGCGTGGATCTTCTCCCGCAGGGTGGCGGGTTCGTAGGGCGGCAGAATCCTGGTGGCGAAGAGTGCGGCTCTTTCGGCGATGCGAACATCAACATCCCCGATCTCGGGCGGCGCGGGCAGGCCATCAACCGCGGTTCCGCTGGCCCTCGCGTCCGGCTGGAGTCGGGTGGTTACGCCCATGATTGGCTCCGCGCCGGGGCAACTGGAGGTTTTCGAACGCGCGCCGGCGATCCTGCGCCTCCATTGCAGGGAGCCGCCGGTGGCGGCGCTTGCCCGGGGTGGGGCGGCCGGATCACGGCTTGATCTCCACGGCGCTCTGCGTCCCACTGGTTCCGCCCCATTAATCGCCGCGCGGACCGCCGCGCCGCGTTCCCGTTGCTCTTCCCATGAAGTTCACCCCGCCGACCTCATCTCTCCGCCCCGGCCTGCTGATCCTCGCGGCGGCGCTGTCCGCCCTGGCGGCGCCGGCCGCCGAATTGTCCGCGACGGGCACGATTTCCGGCCGCGTGCTCAACGCCACCAGCGGCAGTTATCTCAACAACGCGCGGGTCGCCGTCGCCGGCACGAGTCTCGAGACCTACACCGATGAGAACGGCGATTATCTCCTGGTCCAGGTGCCGGCCGGGGCGGCGCGGGTGACCGCGTCGTTCACCGGATTCGAGGCGCAGACGGTTTCCGTCGCGGTGGCGACCGGCGGCGCCGTCCGCGCGGATTTCGAGCTCGCGCTCCCGCGTCGCGGGCCGGAGGCGAACCGGGAGATCGTGAAGCTCGAGGCCTTCACCGTGCAGGAACGCGAACTCACCGGCAAGGCGGTCGCGCTCCATGAGCAGCGCACGGCCCCGAACATCAAGAACGTCGTGGCCATCGATGTGGATACCGGCGAGGGCAACGTCGGGGAGTTCCTGAAATACATCCCCGGTCTTGTGATGGACCAGAACCCGCAGACGCCCCAGTTCGCCTCGATCCGGGGCATGCCCTCCAGCGGCACGCTGGTCACGACCAACGGCATGGAGGTCGCGGCCAACGGCGTCACCGGCCGAGCGACGGACCTTGGGCTCGCCGCCACCGGCAACATCGATCGCATCGAGGTCACGAAGGTGCCGACCCCCGACATGCCGGCCAACGCGGTCGGCGGCGGCATCAACATGATCACCAAGAGCGGCTTCAGCCGGAAGACCGCCCTGCTCAGCTACAACGTCTACACCACCCTCAGCACGCTCGACGGCCTGGAAGGCGGGCCCGGTCGGATCACGGGGCGCAGCGAAGGCCCCGACGGACGGTCCGACGTCCGGCGCATCAATCCCTCCTTCAACCTCAATTATCTCCTGCCGCTCAACCGCTCGTTTGCGTTGGCGCTGTCGCTGAGCCGCTCCAGTCGCTACAACGACTGGGATTTTCCGAACCCCGCGTGGGACAAGATCGGCCTCAAGCTGACCTCGAACACGATCAACGCGCTGCCCCTCGGGGAGGACAAGGAGCTCGCCGCGATCACCCTCGACTGGAAACCGGGGGCCCGGCACGCGTTCAGCCTGGGCTACTCGCTCTCCAACCAGGAGATCTTCGTCCGCCAGAACCGGGTGATCTCGACTTTCGGCACCGGCTCGACCGGGGGGCCGACCTTCGCCGCGGGTGCGCCCACCGCCGTCGGCAACGTGGCGCAGTCGAACGTCTGGAACAACCAGTACAAGGATCTCCGCCTCGCTACGCTCACCTACCGGTTCACCGGCGCCCGCTGGCGGGTGGACGCCAATGCCGCCTTCTCCACCGCCGGCACAAGGTTCACCGACACCGAGGACGGGTTCTTCAACTCCCTGACGGCGCGTATCTCCAACGTCATCATCCGCCACGACGGCATCGAGTCCGTGGTCGACCGGCGCGTGCCGTTCATGCGGGTCACGGACCGGGCGGGCGTGGGGATCGACGCCAACGACGGCAACAACCTCTCGCTCGTCAGCACCGGTTCTTCCGCGCAGGACATCACCGACGAGGTGCAGCGCGCCTCCTTCAACGTGACCCGGGAGTTCGATCCCGGTTTCGGGCTCAGCCTGAAGTTCGGCGCCCTGTTCAGTCGCCGCACGAACGAGACTGTCGCCGGGTCGAAGAGCTGGACCTTCACGCCGCCGGCCGGCACCTCGGCCCTCGCGCGCAATTTCGACCTAATTGCGCGGAACTTCTCGGCCCAGCCCTGGTTCCGGGACCCGAACGGCCAAAACGTGCCGGTGCAGTGGATCAGCCTCGCTCGGGTTCACGACCTGTATGCGGCGCAGCCGACGTGGTTCGTGCTCAACGAGGCCGCGGCCCACACCAGCCGGGTTAACCTCACCAAGACGATCGAGGAGACGATTTCCGCCGGCTACCTGCGGAGCGACTGGAAGTTCCTCGACAACAGGCTCTGGCTCGTTGCCGGCGTGCGCTACGAACGCACCGACGACGAAGGGTGGGGGCCGCTCAACGACATCCGCGCCACCTACCGGCAGGACGCGAACGGGCGCCTCCTGCGCGACGCCAACGACCGGCTGATCCCGGTCACGACGGATTCCCTCGTGCGCACCCGGCTCCAGTACACGCTCAAGGGTGCGTACACGAAGCGAAACTACGGCGGCTTCTACCCCAGCGTGAACACAAGCTTCTCCCTCACGCCCCACCTCGTCGCCCGCGCCGCCTACGCGCGGACGATCGGGCGGCCCAACTTCCCCGAGATCATCCCGGGAATGACGATCACGGACCCGGACGCCACGACAATCAACAAGACCATCACCGTGATCAACAGCGGCCTGAAGCCCTGGAGCGCGCACAACTTCGATTTCAGCCTCGAGGCCTACGAGTTGCAGGGGGCGGTCGCCTCGGTCAGCCTCTTCCAGAAGAACCTGAAGGACTTCTTCGGTTCGACGCGCACCGACGCGACGCTCGAGACGCTGGCCGAGTTCGGGCTCAACGAGGACTACCTCGACTACGACATCATCACGAAGCGCAACATCGGCGCCGCCACGATCCGCGGCGTGGAGTTCAGCTTCCGGCAAGCGCTCGGGACCTGGGCGCCCTGGGCGCGCGGCTGGCAGGCGTACACGAACGTCACACTGATGGACCTCGGGGGGCCGAACGCGGCGGACCTGGTCGGGTTTTCCCCGCGCACCGTGCAATGGGGCCTGAGCTACGCGCGGCCCCGGTTTTCCGTCCGCGTGAACGTGAACCAGAACAAGTGGCGGCGCCAGGCGCCCGCCACCGCGAGCGCGACAGTGCGACCGAACAGCTACACGTACTTTGCGCCGCAGCTGAAGGTCGACGCGACCCTCTCGTACATGTTCAGCCGGCGCTACTCGGCGTACTTCGACGTGCGCAACCTCGGGGGCGTGGCGCAGCGCCGCGGGGTTTGGTCGCCCGACACCCCGGCCTATGCCCGCGTGGATCTCCTCCAGTACCCGTCGGCCGCCTTCACCCTCGGTGTGAAGGGGGATTATTGAGCCGCCCACTTCCCGTTTTCCAATGAAGCTTCCCCACCTGCTCTTTGCCTCGGCCCTCGTCGCCGGCGGCGTATCCGCCGGTTTCTCCGCCGCCGCCGGCGCCTCCACGCCGGCGGGAATCGCACTCGTGAAATCGCGCTATGTCGCCATCGACAACGTCTGCGCCTGGCCGATGCTCGCCACCCTGCCCGACGGCTCTTTCGCCGCGATCATCTTCAACCGTCCCAGCCACGGCCAGATGGAGGGAGATGTGGAGTGCTGGGTCAGCCGCGATGGCGCGCTCTGGGAAAAACGCGGCCATCCCGCGCCCAATGAACCGCACACGGTGCGCATGAACATCGCCGCGGGGCTCGCGCGTAACGGGGACCTGCTGGTGCTGTGCTCCGGCTGGACCGACGTGAAGCAGCCGGAAAGGCCGAAGCAGGCCGCGTTTCGCGACGCGGTGCTTCCGACCTGGGTTTGCCGCTCGGCGGACGGCGGCCGCACATGGACCCAGCACAGGCAGTTTCCCGCCAACGAGGACGGCTGGATGCCCTTCATTCCATTCGGACCGATCCTCGTCGGCCTTGACGGCGCGCTGCACGTGTCCTGTTACGCGGGCGAATTCGCCGACCCCGCCAAGAGCACGAAGACGAAAGGCTGGCGCGCCTGGCACTTCCGCAGCGATGACGACGGCCGCACCTGGCAGCGGACCTCGGTGATCGGACCTACCCACAACGAGACGGCGATCTTCCACCTGGGGGGACGCGATTGGCTCGCCGCGGCGCGCACCGATGCGATGGAGATTTTCCGCTCCACCGACGATGGTCAGACGTGGGGCGAAATGGTGCGCGTGACGGAGCGCAACGAGATCAACGGCCACCTTGCGCGTCTGCGGGACGGACGCCTGCTGCTGAGCTACGGCAACCGCGTGGCCGGGCAGTTCGGCGTGATGGCGAAGTTCAGCGGCGACGAGGGCCGCACCTGGGGCGCGCCGGTGCGTCTGGCGAGGAGCCTGGAGCAGGATTGCGGTTATCCCAGCAGCGTGCAGCGCGCCGACGGGAAGATCGTGACGGTGTATTACGCCAAGCGCGTGGAGAACCACGATCGCTACCACATGGGCGCGGTGATCTGGTGAGGTGACCGCCGATAATTGATCCGCTGGCGGTGACAGTCTGGGGCGTGTAGAAAGGAACCCAGATCATGAAAGGCAAACGACACACGACTGAGGAAA
>VHCY01000051.1 GCA_016871595.1 Verrucomicrobiota bacterium | reverse complement strand
GGGCTGTTCCAGGACCGCTTCACCCGCAACGCCGCCGGCGCCATCTCGCGCGTCGACTCGCGCTGGGTGAACGCCGGGAAGACCTCCACCAAGGGCGTCGACTTCGGCCTGCGCGGCAACACCGACGTCGGCCGCGGTAAGCTCTCCGCCGGCTTCGACCTCTCCTACCTCCTCGGCAAGCAGTCCAAGCTGCTTCCCTCCGCCCCGTGGAGCCAAAGCGAGGTCGGCCGCTTCACCCGCTCCACCGAGATCGGCATCAAGTGGAAGCACACCGCCTTCGTCTCGTACCGGATCGGTTCCTGGACTGCCCAGGTGAACAACCTCTACCGCGGCGGCTACATCGACGCGGTGCTGCCCGGCGTGGCCAACGGCTCGGTCAAGCCCGCCAACTGGCAGGAGCGGGTGAAGGCCTACAACCTGTACGGGCTCTCGCTCGCCTACCGCGGGATCCGCAACATCACGATCACCGGCGGCATCCGAAACCTGTTCAACACCGACCCGCCGTTCTCGGCCACCTACGACACGAACACGGGCGCGGGCAGCAGCTGGGAGCCCCGCGTGGCCGACCCCCGCGGCCGCTCGTTCACGCTGCGCGTCGACTACAAGTTCCGCTGAGCTGACCCTCGGCCGCGACCCTTCGGACCCGGGCGGGACCTGTCCCCCCCGGGTCTTTTTGGGTCCGGACCCGGCGCTCCAGACGCGCCGGCGAACCGCGCCGCGGCCCATCCGCACCGCCTAGCGGTCCGCGATCCCCGGCGCCGCCGCCAGCTCGCGCACCGCGGCGTGGAGGAGCGGCGCGGTCTCCGGGCCGAGCGAGTTGACCTCGCCGTACTCCGGCTTCGCCGTCCCGCGCACGTGCGGCGGCTTCCGGTCCCACTGCGTCCGCGGGATGATGTAGCCCACCTCGTCGTTGGCCAGGCCGAGCACGAACTTCACCCGCCCCGGGAGCAGCTCGCGCCAGGGCGGCACCTCGGCCGGCGCCCCGGGGAAGTCGGCGCCGGGGAGGCTTTCCACGCCGCCGTTCACGATCTCCGGGTAAACCTCGCCCGGGACGCACAGCAGCACCGCCTCCCCGAGGCGCAGGACGGCGACCTCGCTGCGCACGTGGCGCCAGCGGCTGTGGCCCCGGTCCATCAGGCCCAGCACCGGGGCGAGCAGGAAATTGGGGTTGTCGACCGGCAGCTCCACCGTGCGCGCGTGCACCGCGAGGGCGGCGTGCGCGACCGGGGCCTCGGCGGGGCGGCGCAACCGGGGCAGCAGGCGCGCGGCGAGCTGCCGGCCGACGGCGCGGCTCTTCTCGTGCGAGGGCGTGCGCAGCAGGCGGTCGTTGAGCGGGTCCCGCACGGTCACGCTCGGGTGGGTGGTCATCAGGCCGCCGACCGCGCCGTTGACGAAGCACGCGATGCCGCCGACGCCCGGCGCCAGGACCTCGGCGCCCTCGACCAGGCCCTCCTCGAGGGCGGTGCGCAGGAAGCCGCAGAAGTCGGCCGTGATCTCGGTGTTGCGCGACCAGGGCGTCTCCGGGTGGTTGCCCCACGAGACGACCGTCCCGAGCGTACGCCCGCCGTCGGCCGCGGTGAAGTGCAGTGCCCGCAGGTCGTGGTCGTACACCAGCGGCGGCCGCGTGTCGGCCACGAGGCCCTCCGGGGCCACGGGGATCTCGTGGACGGCGAGGCGGGCCGGCTGGAGGGCGGCGACGGCGGTGGCCAGCACCCGCGCGGAGGTGGCGAGGACCTGTTCCCGGTAAGCCGGATCGACGCCGCTGCGCAACGGGTGCGGGCCCCAGAGGCCCATCAGGTCGGGCGTCGAGTGGTTGTGGGTGGTGGCGACGATCGCGTAGGTGAGGCCGAGCTCCGGCGCGAGCCGGCGGCGGATCGCCACCACGTCATCGTGGAACAGCCCGATCGCATCGAGCACCACGCAGCCGACGCGGGTGTGGCCGTCGTCGACGACCCAGGCGATGGCCTGCAGGTCGTCGTGGATGGCGGTGGCGCGGCGGTTCTGGCTGAAGCCGGCCAGGTAGACGGGCCGGGCGGGGTCGCCGAGGTCGGGATTGATCTTCTCGCGGGCGAACCCGGCCCGCAGGGGGCGCGGCTCCGCGCGGGCGGCCGCGCCGTCGACGGCGATGCGCACGGCGTAGCCCGGCGAGCGGTCGCGGAGGGCGTATACGGCGCGCAGGACGAGGGCGAGCGTGAGGAGGAGGACGAGGGCGCCGAGGCCGCGGAGGAGGCGCGCGATCCAGGAGCGGCGGGCGGGCGGGGTGGTCATCGGGGGCGGACCTGATGTGGCGGCCCGGCGCCGGGGCGCAAGACTGCAGCGGCCGGCGGCGCCGGATTGCCGTTGCCTCGGGCGGGCCGCTGGCCTCGCCTGCCACGATGAACTGGCGGCGCGCCCTCACCCGCACTTTGCTCGCCGGCCTGGGCCTCGTCGCGGCGCTCGCGTTCGCGGCGCTCCGGCTGGTGGATCCAACCCCCTACCCCGGCCAGCCCTATCACCAGGAGACGCGCGCGCGATTGGCGGAGTTGACGGCCCCGGCGCTGACCCCGGCACCGCTCGCGGCGGGCTTCGGCGGCGTGGCGTTGTTGCCCGCGCCGGGATCAGGCCCGGTGGACCCGGCGGCGGGGCGCTTCGCGGCGCTACCGCTCGCGGGCTACGGGCACCGGCAGGGTCGCCCCGCCACGGGGATGCAGGATGAGCTCACCGTGCGCGCCCTCGCCCTGCGGTCCGGCGGGACCACCGTGGTCATCGCGGGGATCGAGGCGCTGATCGTGCCACCCGAGGTGGCGGCGCTGGCCGCGAGTCGTCTGGAGGCGAAACACGGCCTGCCGCCGGGTAACCTTTATCTCGGCGCGACCCACACCCACGCCGGGCCGGGCGGCTGGGGGGAGGGCTGGCTCGCGCGCCAGTTCGCGGGACCCTTCACGCCCGGGGTGCGCGAGTGGCTGGCGGACCGGCTCGTCGCCGCCGCGGACGCCGCGCTCGCCGACCTGCGGCCGGCGCAGCTGGGCCACGGCCGGTTCCGGGCGCCCGGCCTCGTCCGCAACCGGCTGCTCGGCCCGCTCGGCCGGGTTGATCCCGAGTTCAGCCTGCTGGTGGTGGCGCAGGACGCCGGCCGTCGCGGGGTGGTCGGGGCTTACGCGGCCCACGCGACCGCGCTGCCCGGGCAGGGGATGGAGTTCGCGGGCGACTATCCCGGCACGTGGCGCCGGGCGGTCGAGGAGGCGACCGGGGGCTGGGCCCTGTTCCTGGCGGGCGCGATGGGCAGCCACGGGCCGGTGGCGCCGGCCCGCGGGGTGGAAGGCGCCGACCAGATGGGCCGGGAGCTGGCGCGGCGCACCCTGGAAGTCCTGCCGGCGCTGGCGCTGCGCCCGGCGGTGCCGCTCGCGGTGCGCAGCCTGGCGGTGACCCTGCCCGAGGCGCAGGTGCGCGTGTCGCAGGACCTGCGCCTGCGCGCGTGGGCGGCGGACCGGCTGCTGCCGTGGCGGGCGCCGGTCCCGCTGCAGGTGCTGCGGGCGGGGGACGCGCTCTGGGTCTCGACCCCGGGGGATTTCAGCGGGGAACTGGCGCTCGACGTGAAGGACTTCGCGCGGGCCCGGGGGCTGGACGCGGCCGTGACCAGCTTCAACGGGGCCTACGTGGGCTACATCTTGCCGGGGCGCCACTACGCCCTGCCCGGCTACGAGCCGCGCACGATGTCCTTCTATGGCCCGCAGTTCCCAGACTACCTGATGGAGCTGATCCGCGACCTCGCGGCGCCGCTCGCCCCGGGGCCCTGAACGCGAACCGACGTACGCGCGGCCCGGCCCAGGCGGGCGTGAGCCGCGTCAGGCGGGCGCGGGATCGGCGGCGGCCATCGCCTGACCGGCGAGCCAGCCGGTGGTCCACGCCGCCTGAAAATTGAAGCCGCCCGTGACGCCGTCGATGTCGAGCACCTCGCCCGCGAAATGGAGCCCCGGGCACTTGCGGCTCTCCAGCGTGCGGAAGTCGACCTCGGCCAGCCGCACCCCGCCGCAGGTGACGAACTCCTCCTTGAAGGTGCTCTTGCCGACGACGCGCAGTTCCGTCGCCGCGACCGCGCCCGCGAGGGCTCCGAGCGCCGCGTTGCCGAGCCCCGCCCACTGGGCGTCCCCGGCGACGCCGGCGGCGGCCACCAGCCGTTCCCACAGGCGCTGGGGCAGGCCGAAGGGATCCCCGTTGGCCGCCTGCCGCCGCGGGTGGCGCGTCCGCTGCGCGACCAGTTCCGCCAGCACCGCCTCCCGGTTGCGCGGCGGGGCGAAGTTCACCGTGAGCGGGAACTCGTAGTTGCGCTCCGCGAGGATCCGCGCGCCCCAGGCGGACAACCGCAGCACCGCCGGCCCGCTCAGACCCCAGTGGGTGATCAGCACGGGGCCCGTCTCGGTCAGGCGCGTGCCGGGCACCGCGACCGTGGCCGGCGTGGCGAGGCCGGACAGGCCCACCAGCAGCGGGTCGTCGATGTGGAAGGTGAACAGCGAGGGCACGAGCGGCTCGATGGTGTGGCCGAGGGCGGCCGCGATGGTGAAGCCGGCCGAGGCCCGGTTCCCGCCGGTCGCGAGCAGCAGCCGCTCGCAGCGCACCTCGGCGCCGTCGGTGAGCGTGAGCCAGAACCCCGCGCCGCCGGGGAGGGCCTCCGCCTTGCGCACGCCCAGCGCCGTGACCACCCGGACGCCCGCCGCCGCGGCCGCCGCGAGCAGGCAGTCGGCGATGGTCGCGGAGTCGTCGGTGACCGGAAACATCCGCCCGTCGGGCTCGACCTTAGTCGCGACGCCGCGGGCGGCGAACCAGTCCACGGTGTCGCGCGGCTGCCAGCGGTGGAACGCGCCGAGGAGCTCGCGGCCGCCGCGGGGGTAGCGGCGGGAGAGCTCGCGCGGGTCGAAGCAGGCGTGGGTGACGTTGCAGCGGCCGCCGCCGGAGACGCGGACCTTGGCCAGCGGGTGGGCGGTGGCCTCGTAGAGCGTGACCTCGCCGGCGGCGCCCAGGGCCTCGGCGCAGGTGATCGCGGCGAAGAACCCCGCGGCTCCCCCCCCGATCACGACGACGCGTCTTTTCGCTGCCATCGGGTCACGCTGGCGCTCGGCCGGCGCAGGGGAAGGGCAATCTGCGCGCGGCCGGGGGCGGGCAAAAAAAAGGGCCGCCGCGGGCTGCGATCCGCGGCGGCCAACCAACCCCTGACAAAGTCTCAGTTCTTTTTGCGGCGCTCGCCGCCCCCGCCGCCGCCCTGGCGCATCTGCGCCATCATCTCGTCGTACTTCTTCTGCTGGTCCGCGGTGAGCACGGCGCGCACCTGGCGGCCGGCTTCCTGCATCATCTCCATCATCTTCTCGCGGCGCTGGTCCTCGGGGAGGTTCCGCATCTTCTCCGCGGACTGCGCGTAGACCTCCTTGATCTTGGCCTTCTGCTCCGCGGAAAGGGAACCGACCGCCTGCTCCAGGCGCTCGATGCGCTGCTCGGGATCCATCATCCCGCCGCGGCCCTTGCGTTGTTCCTGGGCGGAGGCGGTGGCGGTGAGAAACGCCCCGGAAAGGGCGGCGACCAACAGGAGGCGGGAGGCGGTTTTCATCGGCAGGGAGGGGATTTTCTGCCCCGCAAGACGCGGGGTCCGCGGAAGAGTTGCGGCCACCCCCGCGGGCGCCGGCCCGGAATCCGCTTTCCCGCCGCGCCTCCGGCCCTAGGGTGCCCGCGCGTCTATGCCGTGCCCGCCGCCGTCCCCCGTTCGCCCCCGCCCGTCCCGGCGCGGGCCCGCCCGCTGATGGACGCCGCCGCCCGCGCCACCCTCGCCGCCCACACCGTCGGCGCCGCCCAGCGGCGGTTGCCGGCGGACCTGCGCACCCTCGCCCGCGGCGTGCAGGTGCATTACCCCGCCGCGCCGGCGCCGGACGTCCTCCGGGAGGGCTTTCCCCCGGACCTGCTCGGGCTCTTCACCGGCACCGCGCACGGCGCCGAGCTCGCCGAGGCCAACCCGACCCCGCCGCAGATCCTGCTCTACCTGGACAACCTCTGGGACTACGCGGCCGGCGACCCGGAGGCCTTCGCCGAGGAGGTACGGGTGACCTACCTCCACGAGCTGGGCCACTTCCTCGGGTGGGACGAGGAGGACCTCGCGGCCCGGGGCCTCGATTGAGCGATCCGCGGGGAACCCCGCCCACTCCGCGCTTTCCAACCCCGCCCGACCCTGCATAGTCCGCCCCATCCGCCTCCGCCCGTTATGAAGAAATTCCTGCTCCTCCCGCTCCTGGCGCTCCTTGCCGCCCTCTCCGCCCGCGCCCAACCCGCCCGGTCTGAGCTGGTGGCCCGCGTCGAGTCCTGCGAGGCGATCCTCCAGGAGTTCCAGTCCCGCCGCCACCTCGCCATTCCGCCGGCCGTGTGGCAGCGCGCGAAGGCGATCGTGGTGCTGAACCAGTTCAAGGCCGGCTTCCTGCTCGGGGTGCAGGACGGCTACGGGGTGATTCTGGTGAAGAAGCCGGACGGCCGCTGGAGCATTCCCGTCCTGATCAGCGCCAACGAGGCGAGCCTCGGCTTCCAGCTCGGCGCCAAGGCGGTCGAGAGCGTCTTCATCATCACCGACGACGCGATGCCGCGGCTCCTGTTCACCCAGCGCTTCAACATCGGCGTCGACGCGAAGGCGGTCGCCGGCCCCCGGGCAGCGGAGACCGAGCGGATCAGCGAAAACCTTCTGCGCACCCCGATGCTCGCCTACACCAAGGCGGTCGGGCTCTACGCCGGGGCGACCGTCAAGGCCGGCCACATCTCGCGCAACGACAAGGCCAATTTCGCCCTCTACAACACCCGCTACACGATGCCGGAGCTCCTCTACAGCGACTGGGTGACGCCCCCCGCCGAGGTGCAGCCGATTATGGCGCTGGTGCAGTCGCTGGCGCCCTGAGCCGGCACGATTCAAATTGCAGGCGGAGCAGCGGGGTGGGATGGCGAGCGCATTTCAGCGGCGAAAGACCGAGGAATACCCGGAGGGTATGGCGACGGGAGAGAGCCACTGAAGGGTGCCGGCAGGTCACCTCGGGGCGACCCGATCAACTGAATCGTCCCGGCTGAGTACCTCCAGCAGCAGCGTCAGGGCGGCCTCCGCCACCGCCTGCTGCGCCTCCTGCCGGGTCTTGCCCGGAAACTCCACCCGCCGCTGCGCGACCACCGTCGGCCCCCCCGCACCCGTCGTCGCCACCGCCAGCCACGCGGCCGGATGCAGGACGCCCCGCGCCGGAGCCGGCTCCGCGTAACCCGTGGTCGCCACGCCCCAGTCGGCCCCGAACAGCCGGCACGCCCCCAACGCCATCTCCCCGGCCACCCGCGCCGAGACGCCGTCCACCTCCGTGGCGTGCGCGGCGTCGACGCCCAGCAGCCGCGCCTTCTGGGGCACGGTGTAGGCGCAGACCCCGCCGAGGAAGCAGGCCGAGGCGCCGGAAACACCCGTGATCAGCGCCTGGAGACGGCCGCCGGTCAGGCTCTCGGCCACGGCCAAGGTCCGGCGCGGCGGGCCCAGGAGGCGGCGGCGGACTTCCTCGGCGGGAGCGTTCATTTGAGTTCCACCCCGACGGGGCAATGGTCGCTACCCGTGACGTGCGGCTCGATCCACGCCCGCCGCAGCCGCGGCCGCAGCGCGGCGCTCGCGAGGCAGTAGTCGATCCGCCACCCGATGTTCCGCTCCCGCGCGCCCGCCCGATAGGTCCACCAACTGTAGTGCCCTGGGCCCCGCTCGAATTCCCGGAAGGTGTCGATGAAACCCGCCGCGAGGAAGTCGCGGAAGCCCGCGCGCTCCTCGTCCGAGAACCCCGGGTTGCCCACGTTCTCCTTGGGCCGGGCGAGGTCGATCTCCTCGTGCGCTACATTCAGGTCGCCGCAGAAGATCACCGGCTTGCGCCGCTCCAACCGCCGGACGTGCGCCAGCAGCGCCCGGTCCCACGCCTGCCGGAAGGCCAGCCGCGCCAGCTCCGGCTGCGCGTTCGGGGTGTAGACCCCCACCACGAAGCACTCCTCCAGTTCTACCGTCACTGCCCGGCCCTCGCGGTCGTGGTCCGCCGAGCCGATGCCCAAGGTGACCGAGAGCGGGGGGCGGCGCGTGAGGACGGCCGTCCCGCTGTAGCCCTTCTTCTCGGCGGCGTTCCAGACCACCTCGTAGCCGGCGGGCCACTCGACGTGCTGGACGTCGCCGGGGACGGCCTTGACCTCCTGGAGGCAGATCACGTCCGCCCGCGCGGCCTGCATCCACTCGAGCAGGCCCTTGCCGAGGGCGGCGCGCACGCCGTTCACGTTCCAGGAAAGGAGCTTCATCGCGCCCAACCTAGACGCGGCGGGCGGCCGGCCCGCAACCCGTTTCCATCCCGGCACGCCACAAGCCGGTGTTGCCAGCGGCGGCGGCGCCCCAAAGCTCCGCGACCGCCCGTGAGCTCCGCCTTCTCCCCCCTGCCGCTCGGCCAACGCATCCCCGACCGCCCCCACGCGGTGTCGTGCAGCCTGCCGACGATGCGCGACGTGCGCGGCTACGAGGAGAAGGACCCGGCCACGCTGAGCCAGCTCACCTCCGGCTACCCGCGGTTCGTGGTGCACCCGTGGCTCCGGCTCCTTGCCGCCCACCTCGGGATGGTCGATCCCGCCATCGGGCCCGACCGCACCCTGTGGCTGGTCTCCTCGGCCCGGATGGCCCGGGATCTGGCCACGACCCTTGGCGCCGCCGCCGACGCCCGGCCCTGCGCGGCGGACGGCATCCACGGGGTCCACCACCGCCCCGACCCGGATCTTTTCCGGGCGGCGAAACTCTACCTGCAGCACGTCGGGGGCTTCCTCTCGTCGCGCGCCGCGGAGGAGCGGTTGGTCCGCGTCGGCCATCTCCCGGCGGTGGCGGCCGAGGAACTGTTTCCCGGCGACGCCCTCGGCGAGGTGCGCCGCCACCTCCGGGCCGCGCTGCCCTCGGCGACCGACGCGGACCTGCTCCCGGCTTCCTGCGGGATGAACGCGGTCTGGGCCGCCTTCCGCGCGGTGTCCGACCTGCAGGCCGCCCGCGGGCGCACCGCGTGGCTCCAGCTCGGGTGGCTGTACCTCGATACCATCGCCCTGCTCCGGAAATTCACCGGGGGACCGGCGGATTACCTCTCCCTGCCCGACGTCCTCGACCGCGCCGGGCTGGAACGGCTGTTCGCCACCCACGGCTCCCGCCTCGCCGGGGTGATGGTCGAGGTGCCGACGAATCCCCTCATCCAGACGCCCGACCTGCCCGCCCTCGCGGACCTCTGCCGCCGGCACGGCGTCCGGCTGGTCGCCGATCCCTCGCTGGCCTCGGTCTTCAGTCTCGACGTGCTGCCGCACGCGGACCTGATCGTCACCAGCCTGACCAAGTACACCGCCGGCGAGGGCGACCTGGTCGCGGGCCTCGTGGCGGTGAACCCCGCGGGGCCGGACGCCGCGGCGTTGCGCCCGCGGGTGGCTGCCGCCCTTGAGCCGGTGCACCCGCGCGACCTTGCGCGCCTCGCCGCCCAGATCGGCCAGACCCCGGACCTGCTGCGGCAAATCGAGGCGAACACCGGCGCGGTGGCGGCGTTCCTGCGCGGGCATCCGGCGGTGCGGGACGTGTTCTGGGCGCTGCAGGAGGGTTCCGCGGCCCATTACCGGCGCCTCGCCCGCGGCGCGACCACGACCGGGGGGATGATCACCTTCACGCTCCGCCGCGCGGGTGCGCTCGAGCCGTTCTACGACGCCCTCCGCCTGCCCAAGGGCCCGAGCTTCGGAATGCGCACCACGCTCATCTGCCCGTTCCTTTACCTTGCGCACTACGACCTCGTGACGACCCCCGCGGGCCGCGCCGAGCTCCTCGCGAACGGCCTCGACCCCGACCTGCTCCGGCTCTGCTGCGGCACCGAACCGGTGGCGGACCTCATCGATTCCCTCCGCGAGGCGCTCGACCGCGTCGCCTGAGCCGGTGCCGCCCTCCTGCCTGCTCCCGGTCAAGGTGATCCCGAACGCGCCCCGCACGGCGGTCGCCGGCTGGCTCGGCGATGCCCTCAAGGTGCGGGTCCAAGCCCCGCCGGTGGAGGGCCGCGCCAACGCCGCCCTCTGCGCCGGACTCGCCGACCTTTTGGGACTGCCGACCGCCGCGGTCAGCGTCGCCCGCGGCGCGACCTCGGGCCGGAAACTGGTCCGCATCGAGGGAATCGACCTCGCAACCGTCCGCCAACGCCTCGCCCGGCCGGAAAACCCGTAACGCCCGTTTGCACCGGCGGCAGGCCTGGCTTTCCTCCGCCCAACTTCGCCATGCCCCTCCTACGCTCCGCCCTGCCCTGCCTCGCCGCGGCCCTGTTCGCCGCCCTCCCCGCCTTGGCCCAGCCCGTCACGGGGAACACCGGAAGCGGGAGCGCCCCCGGCGGCCGGCCGGCCAACTCCCGCATCGGGCTTACGGTGGAAGCCGGCTTCAACGGGCGCGTGGACCTGAAGGCCGCGGGCTTGGCCGCGGGCGATATGGCGGTCACGCAGACCAGCGCGAAGCTCTCCGTCCCCCTACCCCCGGTGGGCGGTGGCTGGTTCCCGCTGTTGAGCCTGCGCTACCGGCACCACGAACTCGACTCCGCGGCGGGCACGCCGCTGCCGCAGCACTTTCAGGCGTTGAGCGCCGGGCTGGGGCTCTTCGGGTACCTGAATTCCGACTGGACCCTGTTCGCGAGCGTGAGCCCCGGCGTGGCGAACGCGGGCAGCGGCTTCACCTCCAAGGGGATGAGCGTGGGCGTGATCGCGGTCGCGAGCCGCAAGTTCGGGAACGATTTCAGCGCGGGCGCGGGCTTCGTGTTCGACTCGCTGGCCCGCGGCTCGGGCCGCCTGATCCCGGTGGCCACCTTCGACTGGAGCCCGGGACCGGGCTGGAAGGTCTGGGTCGGCTACCCGCGCACGGGCGTCTCTTGGGAGCCCAGCCAGGGCCTCAAGGCCGAGCTTGTGGCGGAAGGGGACTTCGGCTCGTTTTACGTCACGGAGGATCCGCGGACCCCGCGGCCCGGCCAGGTGCGGCTGGACCGGACGCGACTCGAGTACCGGGCGGTGCGGGTGGGCCCGGCGGTCACCTGGAAACCGGATCCGCTCGTGAGCGTGCGGCTGGGTGCGGGCGTGGTGCCGATGGTGCGGGCGGACTACGAGGCGCGGAACTACGAGCTGCGTTCGGAGCAGGCCACCGGCTTCGCCAGCCTCGAGCTCGACTGGCGCTTCTGACGCCCGCGGCGCCCGCCCGGCGCGCGATTTCTGCTGTTGCCCCACGCGGGGCCCGCGGGCGGAATCCCGGCCGGGCGCCCTCCGGCGTCCGCCTTTTCCCCGATGAACGTCTACCTTGTCGCCAGCGGCGACCTCCGGCAGTCGGCCAACGAGGTCTGCTGGCCCGCCCAGCACGCGCTCGAGCAGGCCCTCGGCGCCGCCCTCGCCCGCCACGGCGCGCGCCTCATCCGCGCGCACCCTTACGATCGCAAGCGCCGCCACGGCTTCATCGCCTCGCAAAAGGAGGGGATGGAGGTCTTCGCGCGCCTCGACCCCACAGCCCCGCTGATCGTGGCCGAGGCGGTCTGGCAGTACTCGCACCACATCCTCGCCGGGCTGGTGAGCCACCGCGGGCCCATCCTGACGGTCGCGAACTGGAGCGGCACCTGGCCGGGCCTGGTGGGGATGCTCAACCTGAACGGCTCCCTGACCAAGGCGGGCGTGCGTTACTCGACCCTCTGGAGCGAGCGGTTCGAGGATGACTTCTTCCTCCGCGGGCTGCGCCAGTGGCTCCGCACCGGCCGCGTCCGCCACGCCACCCCGCACGTGCGACCGTTCGCGCGGGCGAAGGTCCCGGCCAAGGCCACCGCCCTCGCCCGACGCCTCGCCGCCGAGTTGCGCACGCGCAAGGCCATCTTGGGCGTCTTCGACGAGGGCTGTATGGGGATGTACAACGCCATCATCCCGGACGAGCTGCTGTTCCCGCTCGGCGTCTACAAGGAACGGCTCTCCCAGTCCGCCCTCTACGCGGCGGCCCAGCTGGTGTCCGAGGAGGAGGCGCGCAAGGCGTTCCACTGGCTCCAGCGCAAGGGGATGAAATTCCACCTCGGCGCGGACGAGGCGACCGAGCTGACCGAGAACCAGGTGCTCTGGCAGTGCCGGACCTACATCGCCGCCGCCCGCCTGGCCGACGAGTTCGGCTGCGACGCGATCGGCATCCAGTACCAGCAGGGGCTCAAGGACCTCCTGCCCGCCAGTGACCTCGCGGAAGGCCTGCTCAACAACGCCGACCGACCCCCGGTGCGCAACGCCGCCGGACGCCTCATCCGCCCCGGGCAACCGCTGACCCATTTCAACGAGGTCGACGAATGCGCCGGGCTCGACGGCCTATTCACGCAGCGCGTCCACGCGGCCCTCGGCCAGCCGGTCGAGAACACGCTGCACGACCTCCGTTGGGGCGACCCGGACCGCAGCGGCACCGTGCCGGACTACGTCTGGGTGTTCCTCATCTCGGGCGCCGCCCCGCCGGCGCACCACCTCGGCGGCTACCGCGGGACCGATTCGCTGCGCCAGCCGCCGATGTACTTCCGCCTCGGCGGCGGGACGGTGCGCGGCATCGCCCGCCCCGGGGAAATCGTCTGGAGCCGCGTGTTCGTCGCCGGCGGCCGCCTCCAGATGGACCTCGGCCGGGCGCGCGTCGTGACCCTGCCCCGCGAGGAAACCGAGCGCCGCTGGCGCGAGACCACCCCGCAATGGCCGATCATGCACGCCGTGACCTACGGGGTGACGCGCGACCAGATGATGGCGCGCCACCAGGCCAACCACCTGCAGGTGGCCTACGCCAACGACGCCCGCTCGGCCGACCTCGCCCTGTACGCCAAGGCCGCGCTCGCCGCGGAGCTGGGCATCCGGGTGTCCTTCTGCGGCACCAAGGCCGACGGCTCCGCCTTCTAGCCCCCCCGGGCGCCCGCCCGGGGGCCTCCGCGCCCCGTGAGACTGTCCGCCGCCGCCGCCGAGCTGGCCCGCCTCCTCCGGCCGGCCACGCGCTCGCATTGGGACTGGCTGACGCCGGCCGCCCTGCTGGCGCTGGGGGCGGTGGGAGTGGCGTTCATCTACTCCGCCCAGCATTCGATCCCCCAGGCCGCCTCGGCCTCGTGGCTGCGGCAGGACTGGTTCAAGCAGCTGCTGTTCCTGGGGTTGGGCGCCGGCGTGTACCTGGTGGTGTCGCTGATCGACTACCGCTTCTGGCTGCGGGTGGCGCACGGGTTCTACCTGCTGTGCCTGGTGCCGCTGGTGATCGTGCTGATCCCCGGCATCTCGGGCGAGGCCGCCTCGCGCTGGGGCGCGCAACGCTGGATCCCGCTGGGCCCGTTCTCGTTCCAACCGTCGGAAACCGCCAAGGTGGCGGTGCTCCTGATCGTCGCCGGCGTGCTCACGCGCTCGCGGATCGGCACCGTGACGCAGTCGCTCGGCGCGCTGGGGAAATTGGCCCTTGCGGTGAGTCTGCCGATGATCCTTATCCTGCTTCAGCCGGACTTGAAGTCGGCGATTGTGCTGCCCCCGATGGTGTTCTCGATGCTCTACGTCTCCCGCCTGTCCCCGCGCTTCTTCGCGGGGTCCCTGGGGGCGTTCTTGCTCCTCGTCGGGGCGGTGGCTTGGGACACCAGCCGGTACGTCGCCTATATGGAGGCGAACGCGAAGTCGTTCTCGCGGGACAAGGGTGCGTTCGAGGACTCGACCTGGTTCCGCCTCCCGCTGCACGACTACCAGCGCAACCGGCTGCTGAGCTTCATCAACCCCGACAAGTACGACCCGAACGGCATTGGCTGGAACCAGCGCCAGTCGCTGATCTCGGTGGGCAGCGGCGGGCTGGCGGGGAAGGGCTGGACGGAGGGGACGCAGGCCCAGCTGGGCTACCTGCCGCGCTCCGTCGCGCACAACGATTTCATCTTCGCGGTCATCGCGGAGGAAAAAGGATTTCTGGGAAGCCTCACGGTCCTAGGCCTGTTTGGGATAGTGTTGTTCAACGGCATACGCATCGCCGATTCCGCGAGGGACCGGCTGGGGACGCTGCTCGCCATCGGCGTGACGGCGCTCTTCGCGGTGCACGTGTTCGTGAACATCGCCATGACCATCGGGCTGGTGCCCATTACGGGCATACCGCTTCCCTTCATCAGCTACGGTGGCTCCTTTGTGCTTAGTTGCTGCATGCTGCAAGGACTGGTCCAGAGCGTCTGGCGCTTCCGGAGGGAGTTCGCATGAACCACCCGCCCCGCGCCAACGACCGCCCTGCCGGAATCTCCTGCGCCGCAACCACTGCACCCGGGGGGCCGCCGCCAACACCGAAAGACACCCCCCATGAGCGAACAAACGCCCCGCGACGCCGCACCTGACGCCGCCCGCCAATACGACGAGGAGCTGGCCAACCCGCCGGTCGCCCCCGAGGTCCAGCCCGTCACCCCCGAGGAACTGAAGGCCGGCGCCGCCGAGCGCTCCCGCCAGCGCCCCCTGCTCCAGAAGATCCTCGCCGTCTTCCAGAAGGAACGCGGCGCCTACCGCGAGCTGATCATCAACTCCGAGCCGCTCGAGAAGCGCGTCGCCCTGCTAGTCGACGGCCGCCTCGAGAAGTTCGAGATCGAGCGCGAGTCCGACCACCGGATGGTCGGCGCCATCTACAAGGGCCGGGTCAAGAACCTCGACCCCGGCCTCAAGGCCGCCTTCGTCGACATCGGCTTCAGCAAGAACGCGTTTCTCCATTACTGGGATATGCTCCCGGCGGCCACCGACTCCTCCGTCGAGGTCGTGCGCGTCAACCGCCGCAAGAACGCCCCCGAGCGCTCCGCCGAGCCCACGGTCAAGGACATCCCCAGCCTCTACCCGCCGGGCAGCGAGATCGTCATCCAGGTCACCAAGGGCCCCATCGGCACCAAGGGCCCGCGCACGACGACCAACCTGTCGATCCCCGGGCGTTACCTGATCCTCACGCCGTTTAGCGACGGCTGCGGCATCTCGCGCAAGATCGAGGACCCGCACGAGCGCAAGCGGCTCAAGGGCCTGATCAACGAGCTGACCCTGCCGGAGGGCGTGGGCGTGATCGTCCGCACCGCCGGCGAGGGCAAGAAGGCCCGCTACTTCGTCCGCGACCTGCACCTGCTGCTCAAGACCTGGGAGGAGATCCAGGCGAAGATGAAGTCGGACCGCGCCCCGGCCTGCCTCTATATGGAGCCGGACCTGGTGGAGCGCACCGTCCGCGACTTCCTCACCGAGGAGGTGGACCGCGTGCTGGTCGACCGCCCGGAGGACCACGAGCGCACCCAGAAGCTGGTCGGCCAGATCTCCAAGCGGAGCGCGGGCAAGATCGCCCTCTACAAGGACAGCATCCCGATCTTCGAGCGCTTCAACATCGAGCGCCAGATCGAGCAGACCGGCCAACGCAAGGTCCCGCTGCCGAGCGGCGGCGAGATCATCATCGACGAGACCGAGGCGCTCATCGCAATCGACGTCAACACCGGCTCCCACAAGAACCGGGGCGGCGACGAGAAGAACGTGATCTACGCGGTGAACCTGGAGGCCGCGGTCGAGGCCGCCCGCCAGATCCGCCTGCGCAACCTGGGCGGCCTGATCATCATCGACTTCATCGATATGAAGGAGCGGCGCCACCGGAACGCCGTCTACGAGAAGATGGTCGAACTGATGGCCTCGGACAAGGCGAAGAACCACATCCTGCCCATCTCGCAGCTCGGGATCATGCAGATGACCCGCCAGCGCCAGCAGGAGTCGCTCTCGTCCAACCTCTACACCGACTGCCCGTACTGCCGCGGGCGCGGGATCGTGAAGAGCGCGACGACGATGTCGGTCGAGCTGCAGCGCAAGCTGAGCTCGGTCGTCCGCCGCCTGCAGCTGCGCAACGACGCAAAGGAGTACTCGCTGCGGGTGCTGGTGCACCCGAGCATCCTGGAGCGCCTGCGGAGCGAGGATGCGGACCTGCTGGTGCGGATGGAGAAGCTCTTCGGGGTGAAGTTGGCCTTCCGGGCCGACCTCAACTACCACGTCGAGAACTTCAAGATCATCAACGCCCTGACCGGCGAGGAGTACCGCTGAGACGCCCGGGCCGGCGGACCGATTCCAGGTTTGCCTTTGGCGCGGATCGCCCGTGAATCCCGCGCCCGGCCCGGTCCGCCGCCGGCCCCCTTCCCGCCGATGGATCCTCACCCGCCCCCGCCCGCCCCCGCCCGGCGGAACTTCCTCGCCCAGGCCGCCGCCGCCGCCATCGGCGCCATCACCCCAGTC
>VHCY01000050.1 GCA_016871595.1 Verrucomicrobiota bacterium | reverse complement strand
AGCCGAAGTCGTCCGCCATAATGAGGACGAGGTTCGGGCGGCGCTCGGCGGCGCCGAGCAGGGCCGTCAGGCCCGTGGCCAGGCACAGGACACGAAACAGGAAGGGGAGGGGCATCGGGGTGCGCTAAGGCTCCCGCACGCCCCGCGGTTTTTGAAGTAAAATCGCGCGCCAACCCGTCCGGACTCAGTCCACGCCCGGCCGGTATTCGATGACGTGGCGGTAGGTCCCGCCGGGGCGCAGCACGCAGGAGGGGAACGCGGGCTGGTTCGGCGAATCCGGGAAGGCCTGCGGCTCCAGGCAGAGGCCCGCGCGGTGCCCGTGCGGCCGGCCGCCCTTGCCCGTCGCGCGGCCGTCGAGGAAATTGCCCGAGTAGAACTGCACCCCGGGCGCGGTGGACCAGACCTCGAGCGTCCGCCCGCTCGCCGGGTCGCGCACGCGACCGTGCCGCGCGAGCGTGTCCGCGGGCTGGCCGGGGATGTAGGTGTGGTCGTAGCCGCGGCCCCGCCGCAGCTGCTCGTCGTCCGCCGCGATCCGCGCCCCGACCGGCGTGGGCCGCCGGAAGTCGAAGGGCGTGCCCGCCACCGGTCGCCGCTCCCCGGTGGGGATCAGGTTCGCGTCCACCGGCAGGAAGCGCTCCGCGTCGAGCTGCAGCTCGTGGCCGAGGATGTCCGCGGTGTTCCCGAGGTTGAAATAGGTGTGCTGGGTCAGGTTGACCACGGTCGGCGCGTCGGTGGTCGCGGTCAGGGTGAAGCGCAGGGTCCCGTCGTCCGCGAGTTCGTGGTCGGCGGTGACGCGCAGGGCGCTGGGAAAACCCTCGTCGCCGTCGGGGCTGAGGTGGGTGAGGCGCAGCACGGGTCCCGCGGGGCCGGCGAGGACCTCCGGGTGCCAGGCGGCCTGGTCGAAGCCGCGGCGGCCGCCGTGGAGGCAGTTCGGGCCGTCGTTGGTGGCGAGCCGGTGCGGGCGGCCGTCGAGGGTGAAGGCGGCGCCGGCGATCCGGTTCGCGTAGCGGCCGACAAGGCAGCCGAAGAAGGGATTGTAGCGCAGGTAGTCCGCGAGGTGGTCGTAGCCGAGGACGATGTCGCCCGGGCGCCCGGCGCGGTCCGGCGCGAGGTAGCGCACGAGGATGCCCCCGTGCGTGCAGAGATGCGCCTCGTGGCCGCGGGGGCCGCGCAGGGTGAAGAGGGAAATGGCGTCGCCGGCGGGGGTGGTGCCGAACGGGGTGGAGGCGATCGTCGCGGGCATCGGGCGGAGGCTCCGGGGCCCGCGGCGCGGCGCAACGCGAAACTCCGTCCGGACGCGGCTTGCAGTACTCGTCCGGGCTGCCGATGGTCGCCGCCCCGACCTCCTCGCCAATGACCACCCTGCGCCTCCTGTCCCGCGCCGCCCTTTTCCTGCTCCTGCCCGCGTTGCTGCCGGGCCAGTCGACGAAGCCCGAGGTGTTCGCCCGGATCGACGCCACCAAGGCCGACTTCGACGCGATCGCGCTCAAGATCTGGGACTACGCCGAGATCGGCTACCGGGAGGAGAAGAGCTCGGGCCTGCTCCAGGAGCGCCTCCGGCAGGCGGGCTTCAAGGTCGAGGCGGGCGTCGCCGGGATGCCCACGGCCTTCGTCGCCACCGCCGGCCAGGGGGGGGCCGTGATCGGGGTGCTGGCCGAGTATGACGCGCTCCCCGGGATCTCGCAGGAAGCGGTGCCGGAGAAGAAGGAGCGGCCGGGTGCCACCGCCGGCCACGCCTGCGGGCACCACCTGTTCGGCGCCGGCTCCATCCAGGCCGCGATCGCCGTGCAGGAGTGGCTCAAAGCCACCGGCCGGCCGGGCACGGTCCGCGTCTTCGGCACGCCCGCCGAGGAGGGCGGTTCCGGCAAGGTCTATATGGTCCGCGCCGGGCTGTTCAACGGGGTCGATGCGGTCGTCCACTGGCACGCCTCCGACCGCAACCTCACCATTATGATGCCCTCGCTCGCCAACCGCTCGGGCAAGTTCCGGTTCCGCGGGGTCGCATCCCACGCCGCCAGCGCCCCGGAGCGCGGCCGCTCGGCCCTCGATGGCGTCGAGGCGATGAACCATATGGTGAATATGCTCCGGGAACACGTGCCGGACTTCACCCGCCTCCACTACGTGGTCACGAAGGGCGGCGAGGCCCCCAACGTGGTCCCGGCCTTCGCCGAGGTTTACTACTACGTGCGCAGCCCCAGCCGCGAGGTCGTGCGGGACGTCTGGGACCGGGTCGTGCAGGCCGCGCAGGGCGCCGCGCTCGGCACGGGCACCAAGGTCGACTGGGAGATCACCGGCGGCGTCTATGATCTGTTGCCGAACGAGGTCCTCGGGCGCGTGATGCAGGCCAACCTCGAGGCGGTTGGCGGCGTCAGCTACACGCCGGCGGAGGCGGAGTTCGCGGGGAAGATCGGGCGCACCCTGTTCGGCAAGGCGCCCGCGCCGGAGACCGCGGCCCTCGTCCGCCCCTTCAATCCCAACCCGCCCCGCGAGGGTGGCGGCTCGACCGACGTCGCGGACGTGAGCTGGACGGTGCCCACGGTCGGCGTGCGCACCGCGACCTGGGCGCCCGGCACGCCCGGCCACAGCTGGCAGGCCGTCGCCTGCGGCGGGACCTCGCTTGGGCTGAAGGGGATGAATGTCGCCGCCAAGACGCTGGCCGGGGCGATGATGGATTACCTGACGAGCCCGCAGGTGCTCGCCGAGGCGAAGGCGGAACTCCTCCGCCGCCGCGGAGCCGACTTCAAGTACGAGGCGATGGTCGGCGACCGCGCCCCGCCGCTGAATTACCGCGACTGACGCCGGGACGGACGCCCACGGCAAAGCACCGTCCCCGGTGGGAGGACGGTGCGCTCCGGCGGGAGTGAGGAACTCAGGCGGGACGATGCAGTTGATCGGCTCGCATCGGGGTGACCTGCCGGCACCTTTCAGTGACTCTCTCCCGTCGCCATACCCTCCGGGTATTCCTCGGTCTTTCGCCGCTGAAATGTGCTCGCCATCTCACCCCGCGGCTCCGCCTCCAATTGAATCGTTCCGGCCCAGACGCGCGTGCCGCCACGCTAGGGCCCGCGTGCCACCGCCCGCCGGTTTAGGCGAGCAATTCCCGGATGACGGTGCCCCCGAACTGGCTTAGCTGCTTGAAGCGCCCGCCGTGGTAGTACGTGAGGCGGTTGTCATCGAGGCCGAGCAGGTGGAGCAGGGTCACGTGGAGGTCGCGCACGGGGTGCACGCACGACACCGCCTCCATCCCGGTCTCGTCCGTGGCGCCGATGGTGTGGCCGGCCTTCACGCCGCCCCCCGCCATCCAGATGGTCATCGCCTTCGGGTTGTGGTCCCGGCCGTAGGCCGTGCCACCGCGCACGCCGTTGTCCGGGGTGCGGCCGAACTCCCCGCACCACACCACTAGGGTGCTTTCCAACAAGCCCCGGCGCTTGAGATCCGCGATCAGCGCCGCGATCGGCTGGTCCACGCCGCGCACCAGATTGCCGTGCGCCCGCTCGATGTAGTCGTGGCTGTCCCAGGTGCCGTTGTAGAGCTGGACGAACCGCACGCCGCGCTCGACGAGGCGGCGGGCGAGCAGACACTTGCGGCCGAAGGCGTCGGTGGGATCCCGGCCGATCCCGTAGAGCTCGCGCGTCGCGGCGTCCTCGCCCTCCAGATCCAGCACGCCCGGCACCTCCAGCTGCATCCGGTACGCCAGCTCGTAGCTCTCCATCCGCGCCGCGAGGGCGTCGGCCCCCGGATGGCGCGCCACGTGCCCGGCATTGAGGTGCGCAAGCAGATCGAGATTGCGGCGCTGGCGCTCCGCGGAGACGCCGGGCGGCGGGGCAAGGTCCAAAATCGGCGCCCCCTTCGCGCGCAGCGGCGTGCCTTGGTACACGGCCGGCAGGTAACCGCTGCCCCAGTTGGACGCGCCGCCCTGGGGGTAGGAGACCTCGGGCAAGACGACGAAACCGGGCAGATTCCGGTTCAGCGACCCGAGCCCGTAGGTGACCCACGCGCCGATCCCCGGATCGCCGCCGAAGCGGTTGCCCGTGTTCATCTGGTACATCGCGGTCGGGTGGTTGACGCTGTCGACCTGACAGCCGCGATAAAAGCAGAGGTCGTCCGCCACCTTCGCGAGATGAGCCCAGTTCTCCGCCATATCGGCCCCGCTCGCCCCCGCCTTGCGGAACTGGAAGGGACTGCGGACGAAGTAGCGCTTGCCGCTCTCCATCGCCGACTTCTCGCGGCCCTCGCGGACGAACTCCTTGAGGTGCAGCCGCTCGAGCGCGGGCTTGGGGTCGAAGGTGTCGAGGTGCGACGGGCCGCCCTCCATCATTAGGAAGATACAGGACTTGGCCTTGGCTGCCCGGTGCGGGGGCCGCGGGGCCAGAGGACCCGGCCGCGCGCCGGCCTCGCCCGCGAGGAGGGCGCTGAAGGCCACGCTGCCGAGGCTCGCGCCGAGGCCGTAGACGAAGTCGCGCCGGGTGGGGGCGTGCAGGGCGCGCGCGCCGGCGCAGGGGAAGTAGGCGTTCATCGTCGGGGTTACTCCACGTGGGTGAACTCGTTGCCGTTGAAGAGCACGAGGCAGACATCGGCCAGGGCGCGGGTGCGCGCGGGCACGTCCGCCGGCGCGAGATCCGGCTGGAAGTCGGCCGCGGCGTGCAGGCGCTCGGTGAAGACGAACCGCTCGCCGGTGTTCTCCTCGACCGCCTCGCGCCGCACCTCCGCGGGCGGGCGCGTGGCCGGGGGCGCCTCCGCGGCCAGCGGGATCTGCTCCCGCCAATGGGTCAGGCACGCGGCGAGCTCCGCCGCGTTCGGCTCGCGCCCGAGGGCGAGGGCGAAGCAGCGCGCCACGGCGCCGGCGTCGTCCGGGGCCTCCCGCAGCGCGCGGTGGGCGAGGGCGAGCGCGCGGGCGTGGCTGGCGGCCCCGTTGAAGAGGCTGAAGACCTGCGGCGTGATCGTCGCCGCGTCCCGCCGCTCGCAGGAGAAGTCCGGCCCCGGCTGGTTGAAGACCTCCATCGCCGGGTCGGGCAGGCCGCGGATGCGCAGCGCGTAGAGGCTGCGGCGGTGCCGTTCGGCCGGCGTCGCGTTGGGCACCCAGGCGGCGGCGAAGGTCCCCATCACCTGGCGCGGCTGCAGGGCCACCTCCGGGTGGATCTCGGGCCGGTTCGGGATGCCGCCGACCGCCGGGTTCAACTCCCCCGAGGCCGCCAGCATCGCGTCGCGCAGCTCCTCCGCGCTCAGGCGCCGCAACGGGAAGGCTGCGAGCGAAATCCCCGCCGGATCCCTTTCCGCCACCGCCTTCCGGTCCGGATGGGCCGAGGAGCGCGCGTAGGCCGCGCTGGTCACGATCACGCGGTGCAGGTGCTTCAGCGACCAGCCGTGCTCCACCAGGGTCGCCGCCAGCCAGTCGAGCAGGGCGGGGTGAGAGGGCTTGCCGCCGGTCACGCCGAAGTTGTTCGGGTTGGCCGCCAGCGGCCGGCCGAAGTGCCATTGCCAGACGCGGTTCGCGATCACCCGCGCCGTCAGGGGGTTCGCGGGGCTGGCGACCCAGTCCGCCAGCGCGCGCCGCCGGCCCTCGACCGTGTCGGGCACGGGGCCGGTCCCGAAGTCGCCCAGCGCGCTGAGGGCCCCGGGGGCGACGCGGTCACCCGGCGAGAACGGGTCGCCGCCGGTAAGGATGCAGGTCTGCTCCAGCTCTCCCGCCTCGAGGCGCGCCGCGGGGATGCGCCCGGGCGCGTTGACCGACTTCACGTCGGGAGTGCGGCCGTTGTAGACGGAGAGGGCGAACGGCTCGTAGCGCTCGAGCTCCCAGCGCAGGCGTTCCAGCCCCTTGCGGGCGACCCGCTCCTCGCCGTACTCCTGCGGGGTGAGGCCGACGAGTTTCGGGGGGAACTCGTCCTCGGACACTTTCTGTCGGAGTAGGATCGACCGGGCGGTGGCGAAAGCCCCCTCGAACTCGCGCCGCTGCTTTGCGCGCTCCTGGGTCCGCGCCTGCGCCACCGCGGCTTCCCAGCGCGCCGGATCGCGGCCCCGTTCTCGGAACCACGCCGCCGCGTTGGCCAGCATCCGCTCATCCAGGCGCTGGAGCGCCGCGAGGTGATCCGCACGGCGCAGCTCGAGGTACTTCCGCTCCGCGAAGCCCGCGCGGTTCTCCGCGGGCAGGAATGCTGCCGGCCGCTCGGCCAGCTGCGTCGTCGCGAACACGGCCTGCAGCGCGTAGTAGTCGCGCGTCGGGATGGGGTCGAACTTGTGGTCGTGGCAGCGCGCGCACTGCAGGGGCTGGGCGAGGAAGGTCTCGCCCACGCTGTTGGTCACGTCGTCAAGGAACCGCTGGCGCGCCACCTTCGCGACCTCCATCCCGGTGAGCTCCCACGGGCCCATCCGCAGGAAGCCGGTCGCGACGACGGCCTCGGGGTTTCCGGGCTCCACCTCGTCCCCGGCGATCTGTTCCCGGATGAAGCGGTCGAAGGGCCGGTCGCCGTTGAAGGCCCGCACCACGTAATCGCGGTAGCGCCAGGCGTTGCCGCGGTCATAATCGTTCGCGAACCCCGCGGTGTCCGCGTAGCGGACGACGTCGAGCCAGTGCTGCGCCATCCGCTCCCCGTGGTGCGGGCTGGCGAGGAGCCGGTCGGCTGCCGCCGCGACGGCCGCGCGCGGATCGGCGGCGTGGGCCCGCGTGAAGGCCGCGACCTCCTCGGGCGACGGCGGTAGGCCGGTCAGACCGAGGCTGAGGCGGCGCAACAGCACCCGGGCCTCCGCGGCCGGGGCGGGGGAGAGGCCCAGCGCGGCGAGCTTCTCCCCCAGGAAGGCGTCCACCGGATGCGCGGCCCCGGGGGGCACGGCCGGCTTCCGCACCGGCTGGAAGGCCCAGAGGTCGGCCGGGGGGTAGCGGCGCACGTCCCAGTCGGGGGAGAGGCCGGGGCTCGTCGTGACCGTGACCCCGTCCTCCGCCGCCCACGCGGCGCCGCGGGCCTGGCGAATCCCGTCCTGGCGCGCCGCGTCGGGCCAGGGGGCGCCGCCGGCGATCCACTCCCGCAGCCAGCCGAGCTGGGCGGGGGTGAGCGCCTCGGCCTCCTTCGGTGGCATCGCCTCCCAATCGCCGTGGTCGCGGCGCGTAGAGAGGTAAAGCGGGCTCTCGTCCGGACGACCCGCGACGACGGCGGGCTTCCCGCTGTCGCCGCCCAGCAGGGCCTCGGAGTGCGTCCGCAGGTCGAGGCCGCCCTTGAGCTTGGTTTCGTCCTGACCGTGACAGGCGAGGCACTTCTCGCGCAGCAGGGGCGCGACCCGGCGCGTGAACAGCTCCTCCGGCCCGGCACCAGTCTCCGCGGCAGGGGCGGCGGACGCGAGGGCGGCGAGCAGGAGCAGGCGGAGTGCCATTACGGGGTGAGATAAAAGGGTCTGGGGTGGTCGGGCAAGGCCGCGCAACCGAGCGTTTTTCATGGGCCAGGCGCGGAACATGCGCGTCGCTACTCCCGCGCGGCAGGCGGCGGGCGGATCGCTCCGGGGGGCGGCGAGGCCGGGCCCGGCACCACTTGGAGCGGGCGGCGGTCCCGCTGCAGCGCGGCGTCAAAATCGCCCGCCGTGGCCGCGAGGCGGCGCACTACCTCCGGGTGGCGGGCCGCGAGGTTCTCCTTCTCCCCCGGATCGGCCGCGAGGTCGTACAGTTCCGGCGCGGCCAGCACGCGGTGCTGGGTCGTGAACAGTGCGGGCAGATGCTCCCACCACAGGCTGAGCGGCCGCGGGTCCGGCGCGGGAATCCCCGCGAGCAGCAGCTTCCACCGCCCCTCGCGGATGGCCTGCGGCTGCAGGCCGAAGTAGTGGACCAGGACGCGCGGCGCGCCGCCGGAAGTGTCGCCGGCCGTGAACCACGGCGCCAGGTCCCGGCCGTCGATGACCCGGTCTGCGGGCGGCGCCGCGCCCGCCAGCCGCGCGCAGGTCGGGAACACGTCGAGCAGGGAGACCGGCTCGTCCACCACGCGCCCGGGCGTGATGCCGCCCGGCCAGCGCACCAGCAGGGGCACGCGGATGCCGCCCTCCCACGTCGTGCCCTTGCCGGCGCGCAGGGGACCGTTGCTGCCCGCGAGGGAGCGGCCGGGAAAACGGGGTGCCTTGGCGGGCCCCTTTGCCTTTTCGGCGCCGCCCTTGCCAGCCGTGGCCGCGTTGGCCCTTCCGCCCGGGGCGCCATTGTCGCTGGAGAAGAAGACCACCGTGTCGCGCTCGAGCCCGAGCTCGCGCAGGGTATCGAGGATCACGCCGGTGCCCGCATCGATCTCCTCGACGGTGTCCCCGTACAGGCCGCCCCGGGATTTTCCGGCGAATTCCGGCGAGGCATATTGGGGAATGTGCGGCATCGTGTGCGGCAGGTAGAGGAGGAACGGCCGGTCGCGGTTCGCGCGGATGAAGGCGACGGCCCGTTCGGTGTAGCGGCGGGTGAGGGTGGACTGGTCCACCGGCGCCTCGACGACGCGCTCGCCGTCGATCAGCGGCAGCGGCTCTACCCCCATCACCTGGATAAACGGCTCGCCGACCGGCCACGCGTTGGAGTCGTTGCTGTGCGGCAGGCCGAAGTACTCGTCAAAACCGTGGCGGCCGGGCCGGAACGGGGCGGCCCAGCCGAGGTGCCATTTGCCGATGCACGCCGTGGCGTACCCGCGCGCCTTCAGGAGGGTCGCGAGCGTGACCTCGGCCTCGGGCAGCCCGTGGCGCTCGGTCGGGAAGAGCACGTAGGGCAGGCCGGCCCGCGCCGGCAACCGGCCCGTCAGGAGCGCCGCCCGCGAGGGGCTGCAGAAGGGCGCCGCGGAGTAGGCGCTGGTGAACCGCGCGCCCTCGCGCGCCAGCCCGTCGAGCCGCGGCGTCGCGATCGTGGTGCTGCCCTGGCACGAGAGGTCGCCCCAGCCCAGGTCGTCGGCGAGGATGATGACGAAGTTCGGGGGCCGCGGGGTCGCGGCGGCGGCCGCCGCCGCGAGGAACAGCAGCAGCGCGAGCGCAGGGAGGGGTGACATCGGCGGGGAGGGCGAGGCGGAAGGTTCGCGGCGCCCGTCCCGGCTGACAAGCCGGACGCGGCGTCAGGACGCGGCGGGCAGGCGTTCCAGCACCGCCCGTGCCCGCGCCTTGGCGGCCTCGTCGTGCTTCTCCCGGGAAGGCATCTCCAGCCCCCGTTGGATCGCCACGCGAGCCGGGCCGGGTTGCCCGGCGCCCGCGAGAGCCAGGCCCAGCTCCAGGTGGTGCTTCAACTGGCCGGGCTCGAGCTCGACCGCGCGCCCGAGGTGGCGCACGGCCTCCGCGTGCGACGCGCCGGGCAACCCGCCGTAGAATAGCTTCACGACCAGCCGCGCGGTCCCGCTGAGCTCCGCGACCTCGTGGTGCCACCGGCCAAGGATGTGGTGCGCCCAGGCGTAACCGGGGTCGAGGGTCAGCGCCCGTTCCGCCTCCGCGCGCAACTCGCGCGAGTAACGGATCTTGTCCCGCGTCCCGCTCAGCACGCCCAGTTTGCCCAGGCAGATCGCGACGGAGAGCACGTTCTCCGCGGACTGGGGCTCGAGCTCCGCGGCGCGGCGCGAGTGGACCAGCGCCTGCGCGACGGCGGCCCGCTGTTCCTCCCGCGTGGGCAATTCGACCATCAGGTCCGAGTACTGGCGCGCGAGCTTCTGCTGCAGGAACGCGTCGGCCGGCCGGGCCGCGACCGCCTCCAGGAACAGGGCCAGCGCCTGGCGGGTGTCCAGCCGGGCCTCCGCCGCGAGCGCCGCGCGCACCACCGCGTCCGGGTCCGCGCGGGCGCTGGCCGCCACGAGGCTGACGAAGCCGAGCAACGCGGGGCGGAGCGGGGTCATCGCGCCGAACGTGGCGGGGGAGTCGCCGGGCGCAAGCGCCGGGGCGGCTTCGGCGGGGCCCGGTTTTCGCTTGGCGCGCCCGGGCGCCCCCGCGACCGTGACCCGATGGCCGCCGCACCGATCCGTTATTACCACCGCGCCCGGGCCCGCGAGGAGACCGAGGAGATCTTCGGTGAGCGCTGGCTGCGCTTCGCCTACGAGCATCCGGTCGGCCGCCTCGCGGTGTGGCTGCTGGCCCGGCGGGTCCTGTTCTCCCGCTGGTATGGCTACCGGATGAGCCGGCCCGCCAGCGCCCGGCTCATCCTGCCGTTCATCGCGCGCTACAACCTCGACGTGGACGAGTTCGCGACCTCGCCCTTCCGCTTCGAGCATTTCAACGCTTTCTTTTACCGCGCGCTCCGCCCCGGCTGCCGCCCGATCGCCCCCGGCGAGGGCGTCGCGGTGCTCCCCGCGGACGGCCGCCACCTGGTGTTCCCGGATGTCGACGCCGCCGACGGGTTCTACGTCAAGGGCGCCCGTTTCTCGCTCGCGGAACTCCTCGACGATGCCGAGCTGGCCGCCCGTTTCGCCGGCGGGGCGATGGTCATCTCCCGCCTGTGCCCCGTCGACTACCACCGGTTCCACTTCCCGGTGGCCGGCGTGCCTGGCGAACCGCGCCGCGTCCAGGGCTGGCTGTACTCCGTCAGCCCCATCGCCCTGCGCCGGCGCCTCCGCTACCTCGTGGAAAACCAGCGCGAGGTCACGCTGGTGGAGAGCCCGGCCTTCGGTTCGGTCGCGGTCCTCGAGGTCGGCGCGACCAACGTCGGCAGCATCCTGCAGTCGTTCGTGCCGGGCCGCCCGGTGGCCAAGGGCGACGAGAAGGGGCTCTTCGCCTTCGGCGGGTCCTGCGTGATCACGCTGTTCGCGCGCGGCCGCATCCGGTTCGACGCCGACCTGGTCGCCCAGAGCGCCCGCCTCCTCGAGACCTACGCGCGGATGGGCGAATCCCTCGGGACCGCGCCCGCGGCCTGATCCCGGAGTCCCCGGATGGGGCAGGCTTGCCTCACCGGGGGCGCGCTCCTCCTTGTGGAGGTTTACGACTGTGCCTCGTGCCTTCCGCTCCCTCCTGCTGCTCGCGCCCCTCGCGGCGTTCGCCCAGTCCAACCCCGAGATCCTATCTCCCGGCCCGGTCCTCGCGCCCGACGGCGGGCCGCTGGAGGTGCGCCTCGTCGCCACCAACGCCTCGACCGCGTTCAACAACCTCTTCGCCACCTGGCGCGTCCAGTTGGCGGGCCGCACGCTGACAGCCTCCTTCGCCTCCAACCTCCCGGCCGGCAGCCGCGACGCGGCCGTGGTCCTCGACGTCGCGCCCGACGCGTATAGCGTCCAGGTGCGCAACCGCGCCGCGGGCGGGGGCGTGGTGCTGGTCGAGGTCTACGAGGTGCCCTGACGGGCGGGCGCGGTCGCCGCGCGGCTGGTGCCCGGGACAGGACTCGAACCTGCACACCTTACGGCAAAGGCTTCTAAGACCTTCGTGTCTGCCATTCCACCACCCGGGCGGGCTTGGGTCGGAGGCTTCCCCTTCCTTCGGCCCGCCGCAAGCGCCTAGTGGCCCACAGGGTGGCTGATTCCGGGCGAGCTAAAAACGCGATGGCGTCGTCCGCGGGCCCTCGTTTGGCTCGCGCTTTGCCGATGCCCCTCCTGCCCCTGTTTTTCCTGCTGCTGGCCGGCGCCGTCGCCGCCGCTGCGCCCGCCCCCGCGCGCCCCAACATCGTAGTCATCCTTGCTGACGACCTCGGCTACGGTGACCCGAGTTGCTACAACCCCGAGCGCGGACGGATCCCGACGCCCCACATCGACCGCCTCGCCCGGGAAGGCGTCCGCTTCACCGACGGACACGCCTCCTCCGCCGCCTGCTCGCCGTCCCGCTACACGCTGCTGACCGGCCGGTACCATTGGCGCACCCGGCTCCAGACGGGCATCGTCGACCTCTGGGAGCGCCCGCTGATCGCGCCCGACCGCCTGACCATCGCCGGCCTCGCCCGCCGGCAAGGCTACCGCACCGCCGCCTTCGGCAAGTGGCATCTGGGCTGGGACTGGCCGCTGGAGCCGGGCGACCTGGCCTCCCTGCGCGGGCTCGGCGGCCGCGCCGGGCGCTCCCGCGACGCGCTCATCACGGAGCCCACCGCGGAGCACCGCCGCGTCTGGTCCCGGGTGTTCGCGCAACCCATCGCGGGTGGTCCTATCACCCGCGGTTTCGAGCATTACTTCGGGACCGATGTCCCCAACTGGCCGCCCTACAGCTTCATCGCGGACGACCGCACGGTCGGCGTGCCCTCCACGCTGCTGCCCGCCCGGTTGATGGAGGGTTTCCGCGCGAGCTTCCAAGGCCCCGCGCTGCCGGGCTGGGAATTCGAGCCCGTGCTCGACACCACGATCGCCCGGGCGGAGGCCTACGTCGCCGAGCGCGCCCGGAGCGCCGAGCCGTTCCTGGCCTACGTCGCCCTCACCACGCCCCACACGCCCATCTCGCCCAGCCGCGCGTGGCAGGGCCGGAGCGGGCTCAATGATTACGCGGATCTGGTGATGGAGACCGACGACGCCGTCGGCCGGATCCTCGCCGCGTTGGACCGCCACGGCCTCGCGCGCGACACGTTCGTGCTGCTCACCAGCGACAACGGCTACGAGACGGCGATCGGGATCAAGCCCCTCGAGGCGATGGGCCACTTTCCGAGCGGCCCCCTGCGCGGCTACAAGCGCGACGCGTGGGAGGGCGGCCACCGGGTGCCGTTCGTGGTGCGCTGGCCGGGGGTGGTCCCGGCGGGGCAGGTCTCAGGGGCGTTGGTCCACCAGGCGGACCTGATGGCCACGCTGGCCGAGCTCTGGGGCGCCCCGCTGCCCGCCGATGCCGGCGAGGACAGCTTCAGCCTGCTCCCGCTCTGGCGGGACGGCCGCGCCGAGATCCGTCCCCACGCGATCAGCTGCGGGGTCAACGGACTGCAGGCGGTCCGCGAGGGCCCGTGGAAGCTCCTATGCGGCCCCACGCCGCGGCTGCATCACCTCGGGGAGGATCTCGCGGAGCAGCACGACCGGGCGGCGGCCGAGCCGGCACGCGTCCAGGCGATGCTCGCGCTGCGTGAACGCCTGATCACCGAGGGCCGCAGCACCCCCGGCCCGCGGCGCGAGAACGATGTCCCCGTGCGCCGGCTGCCGGGCGGTGGCTGAGCGAGGAGCCGAAGGGCTCAGTAGCCGGCGTCGGCGAGTTGGCGGCGGACCTCGCGGAGCGCCGGGGCGAGCTGCGTCGGCAGGTCGGTCCAGATCGGCTCGAGCGCCAGGCGGTCGTTGTAGCCGGCGCGGCGCAGCGCCCGCAGGTACGGCCGAAAATCGTCGCCGTGCGTCCCGGGCGCGGCCCGGTCGCGGTTCTCGGCGAGGTGCGCGTGCCGGATCAGGGGCCCCACGGCCAGCAGGTCGTCGGGCGATTCGCCGTTGCGCAGCATATGGAAGAGGTCGACCAGCAGCTTCACGGCCGGATGGTTCGCGCGCCGGACCGCCTCGGCGCCTTCACGCACGGTGTTGATGAGGTTGCATTCCCCGCGGTTGAGCGGCTCCACCACGATCATCACGCCCTGTTCCTCGGCGAGCGGGGCGAACTGGCGCAGCAGGTCCACGTACTGCTCGAAGGCGCGTGCGACCGGGAAACCTTCCGGGACCATCCGCGCGCCGGCGCTACCGAACACGATGCGGGTCATCCCGATCTCGCGGCAGCGGCGAAAGACGGTGTGGGCGTAGCGGTCGAGCCGCTCGTAGTCGAGGTCCGGCCCGCTGCACTTCAGTGTCGCCGGGAGCAGGACGTTCGCTGCCGGCATGGGGAAACCGCAGGCGCGCAGCGCGGCGGCGTGCGGGGCGAAAGCGGCGTCAGGCGACTCGGGCAGGAGGAAGTTGACCACGTGCCCCTCGATGAAGTCGCACTCCGGGCGGAAGGGCAGGGCGGATAGGGTCGCGGGATCGGAGCAGAAGCCGAGTTGCATCCCCGCGATGCAACGCGGCGCCGCGGGGAAGGCACGGCGAAAAAGCGCTTGCTTCCCCCGGGGGCTTGCCGCTTCCTCGCCCTCCCTTGTTCGGGCTGTAGCGTAGCCTGGTAGCGCGCTTGCATGGGGTGCAAGAGGTCGTGAGTTCGAATCTCACCAGCCCGACCATTTTCCAGGAAAAAGCCGGCCTCGGCCGCGCCTTATGGTCGCAGCGACGGCCCAGCCCCAGCGATTGATCGCGAGCCACTGCTCCTTCCCGATGAAACCCTCCGTCCTGATCCTCTGCACCGGGAACTCCTGCCGCAGCCACCTCGCCGAGGCGGTCCTGCGCGCGGCCGCGGGCGACCTCGTGGAGGTCCACAGCGCCGGTTCCCGTCCGGCCGGCTATGTTCATCCCTTCGCGCTCCGCGTCCTCGCGGAGATCGGCCTCGATGCCTCCGGCCACCGCTCGAAGCATCTCGATGAGTTCCGCGACCGTCCGATCCACACCGTGATCACCGTCTGCGGTCGCGCGGATCAGGTTTGCCCGGTCTTCCCGGGTCAGATGCAACGCCACCACTGGGGTTTCGAGGATCCGGCCGAGGCCCGGGGCACCGAGGAGGAGGTGCTCGCCGTGTTTCGCCGGGTGCGCGACGAGATTCGGCGCGTGTTTGCCGCCTACGCCGCGGGCCTGCGCGACGCCGGCACGGACGGCGACGGAGGCTCAGGCCGCTGAGGTGGGGCCGGGCTGATCCGAATGGCGCGTGGTGAGTCCGCCGCAGAACGGGCTCAGAACCACTGGAACTTCTCCGGCACGTAGACCGTGTCGAAAGCCTGCAGTCGGAACTGCTCCGTCGCCTTGCCGTCCATCACGGCACCATTTCGAAACCCCCGTCCTCCCGGGCGTGACCCCATTGTGGAGATTCTTTGCCGACGCCCGTGTCCGGCGCTTGACTATACCTCCGTGCGAATATGAGTCCAGCGGTATGATCTTGTCGGACTTGCGCATGTTACTGGGGTCGCAGCCCACCGCTGCCCTTAAGCTGGTCTTTGATGACGGCGACACGGTCCCGGCTTCCTTCCACGTCACCGAGGTCGGCCACGTTACGCGGCGATTCATCGACTGTGGCCGCACCCGACGCACGACGGAATGTTGCCTGCTCGAGGCCGCGCCGCGTTCGGCCTGGGTGCTCTGGGCGGACGGCAAGCTCGCCGAAAAGGCGGGCGACGCGGCCAAGGCCCGCGCGGCCTACGAGCAATTACTGGCGGCGTACCCCGAGCATCAGATGGGTCAGCAGCGGCTGGCCGTGCCCTGGTCCGCCGTTACTGATGCGGACGCCAAGCGGGCCCTCGAGTACGCGACCAAGTCGCGTGAGCGCTTTCCGGATGATCCGGAGGTGGCCAAGGCCCTGGGGGTAGTGCTGTTCCGCCAAGGTAATTTCAACCGCGCGGCGACGCTCCTGGGTGAGGCGGCGCAGAAGCGCGAAAAAGACGCCGAAGTGCAGCGATACCTCGGCCTCGCGCTTCGGCAGGTGAAGCGTCCCAGCGACGCGCGCAAGGCGCTGGAAACGGCGCTGGCTCTCAATCTCTCTGGCGAGGCGGCGGAGGAGGTTCGGCGCGCGCTTGAGGAGCTTAAGGCGGCGGAAAGCCGGTCCTGAGCCAGCGGATCCCAATCTGGATGAACATCCTCGTCGTCGGCGGCGCCGGCTATATCGGCAGTCATTGCGTCCGCCAAATCCTGGCCGCCGGGCACCGCCCGGTCATCCTCGACAACTTCGTCTACGGGCATCGCGCGGCGGTGCCCGCGGGCGTCACCCTCCACGAGGGCAATCTGGGCGACGGACCCTTCGTCCGGCGCGTGCTCGAGGCGGAGCGCATCGACGCCGTGATGCACTTCGCGGCCTACTGCTACGTCGGGGAGTCGGTCACGGACCCGCTGAAGTACTACTTCAACAACGTGGTCGCGACCCTGCACCTCCTGCAGGCGATGCGGGATGCCGGGGTGAACCGTTTCATCTTCTCCTCCACCTGCGCCACCTTCGGGGTCCCGGCCACGCTGCCGATCCACGAGAACCTGCCGCAGGCGCCGATCAACCCCTACGGCCAGACCAAGCTCGACATCGAGCAGGTCCTGAAGGCCCTGGCGGTCGCCCACGGGCTGAGCTTCGCGGTCTTCCGGTACTTCAACGCCGCCGGCGCGGCCGAGGATGGCAGCATCGGCGAGGACCACGCGCCGGAGACGCACCTGATCCCCCTCGCGATCGACGTCGCCACCGGGCGCCGGCCCCACCTGCAACTCTTCGGCACCGATTACCCGACCCCGGACGGCACCTGCCTGCGGGATTATGTCCACGTGGATGATCTCAGCCGGGCGCACATCGCGGCCTGCACCCGCCTGGACGCCCCGGGCACCCAGCTCTGCTACAACCTCGGCACGGGCCGCCCGACCTCCAACCGGGAGGTCATCGCGGCGGTCGAGGAGATCACGGGCCGCCCGGTCCGCGTCGTCGAGTCCCCGCGCCGCGCCGGGGATCCGCCGGCCCTGTTCGCGGATTCGGCGAAGGCGCGCCGCGAGCTCGGGTGGACGGTCAAGTTCCCGGACATCCGCTCGATCGTCGCCACCGCGTGGAAGTGGCATCAGGCGCACCCGGCGGGCTTCGGCGACCGATAGGTCTTTCCGGGCGAGGGACCCGGTCGCGGGAAGCTCCCCCGGGGATCTCCGGGGCGAGGCGCGGCTAGGGGCGAGCGGCAGCCTTTGCTGCAAGCTTCCCGCGACAAGGGAATTGCCAAAAAGTGTAAAGTGACCCCGCCAAAACGCCGGTAGAGCTTACACTTTGCATTAATGGCCCGCGGTTGGAGTAACGGAGGGCCTCTCCCGAGCTTGTTCCGGAGCAGGGAGTTAGGCGTCAATAAGTGGCAATACGTAGGCTTGGCACGGGGATTGCTTACGGTAGGGCAAATCGCAACTTGATCGCCTTACCCTGAAGTGGTCCCCGAAAGTTGGACAGGTCGGATCGTTAACCCAGAGTCCGAAATACGATCCCTATGTCCAAGAAACGACGTCAGCACAGTCCCGATCTGAAAGCCAAGGTAGGTCTTGAGGCCCTCA
>VHCY01000049.1 GCA_016871595.1 Verrucomicrobiota bacterium | reverse complement strand
AATCCACCAGAAAGCGCGCCGATCGGAATTCGTCGCTCCCGGGCACCGCGAGCTGTAGCAGGGCGACCGCCGACTGCAGCGCCTCATCGTCAAAGGCCGCCGCGTGCCTCCCGTAGATCGGCTGTAGTGCCGCCTCGGCGGCATGCCCCGCGTGCGCCGCGTGATATTCGGCGGAGATCTCCTGCAGGAACGCCTCCCCACGCCTCCGTAAGAGATCGATGCGCCGGCCATCTTCCCTGTCCGCTGCCGGTCGCGACTCGCCCCCCACGACGATCACCCGTTCACTCCACCAGGCGAGAGTCGGCCTGCGCGTGATCGGCCTCGAGATAGCGTCCCAGCACCTCGGCCACCCGCGACGTCGCGACGCGGATCTGTCCCATGTCGTCGCGGAACCGGATCGTCACGCTGTCGTTCGCGGTGGAGCCGCTGTCGATGGTGATCCCGAACGGCGTCCCCGCCTCATCCTGCCGGCGGTAGCGACGGCCGATCGCCCCCGCCTCGTCGTAGAAGACGGGGAAGCGCTTGCGCAGCGCCGCCGCGAGCCGCTCCGCCATCTCGGGCTGCCCATCCTTCTTGGAGAGCGGAAAGACGCCGGCCTTGATGGGGGCGAGCGCGGGGTGGAAGCCCATCACGGTCCGGCCTTCCTGTTCACCCTCCACCGCTTCCTCACGCAAGGCGTTCACGAGGATCGCGAGGGTGACGCGATCGGCCCCGACCGAGGTCTCGATCACATAGGGGAGATAGCGCTTGTTGTCCGCCTGATCCACATACTCGAGCTTCTTGGACGAGTATTCCTGATGCTGCCGCAGGTCGAAGTCGGATCGGTTATGCACCCCTTCGATCTCTTGGAAGCCGAGGGTCCCACCGAAATCGAAATTGATGTCGAAGGCCGCGCGCGCATAGTGCGCCAGTTCCTTGTCGGTGTGCTGATGGAACGCGAGGCGATCACGATCGAGGCCGAGCCCGAGGTGCCAGTTGAGGCGCGCCTCCTTCCAGCGCTCGAAGTGCTCCATGTCGGTGCCGGGCTCGACGAAGAACTGCATCTCCATCTGCTCGAACTCGCGGGTCCGGAAGATGAAGTTCCCCGGGGTGATCTCATTGCGGAACGCCTTCCCGATCTGCGCGATGCCGAAGGGCACCTTCTGCCGCGTGGCCTGCTGGACGTTGAGGAAGTTCACGAAGATCCCCTGCGCCGTCTCCGGGCGCAGGTAGACCACCGAGGCCGACTCCTCGACCGGCCCCATGAAGGTCTTGAACATCAGGTTGAACTGGCGCGGCTCGGTGAGCTGGCAGTCGATGTGCTCTCCCGGCTTCTTGGAGGGCTTTCTGGGGCAGGCAGCATCGCTGAGCTTGTCGGCGCGGAAGCGGGCCTTGCACGCCTTACAGTCCACGAGGGGATCGGAGAACCCGCTCACATGACCCGAGGCCTCCCAGACCTTCGGGTGCATCAGGATCGCCGCATCGAGCCCCTCCACGTCATCGCGCTCGCGGACCATCGCGTTCCACCACCGCGCCTTGACGTTGTTCTTGAGCTCGACCCCCAACGGCCCGTAATCCCAGACCGAGCCGGTGCCCCCATAGATCTCCGAGGACTGGAAGATGAAGCCGCGCCGCTTGGCGAGGCTGACCAGGGATTCGAGGGCATCAGGACGGGTCATCGGCGAATGATACAACCTCCCACCGAACCACGTCTACAGAGAGAGTGGCAGGCTGGAAAAGTTCAAGGGCCATTTACTCTCAAACTTTCAGGCCGAATACGTCGTTCTTTCTACCGTCGTGGTATCGGGACGCCGCGAGAAGCTGCCAGGCTATCAATCTCCCTTTCGAGCCCCTTATAGGTGTCAGATTTTCTAAAGCGGTCATAAAGTGCGACTGATCTCCTCAGGTGGCGCACCAAACGACTGCTCGCTTCACGAACAATGGAACGATTGGCCGGTAACCTCACAAGTTCCTGTATTGCAGACAAAGGAAGGACGGCTCGAAGAAGCTTGGTCTGTTTTCCGTCTCTTTCCCCTAGGACAGCTCGATCGATCCGTCCCGCAAGCCCAGCTTGCAGGTTACCAAGACGATCTTCCGTGATCGGTCGCCCTCCGCGGTCGGGTTCAGTCAACAGATCTATGTACACCGCTGATGTTTTATCTTCAAGCGTTACATGCTGGAGTCTCAGAGTATCGCCTCGAAGCACGCACGAAAGTGTGCTCGCGTGAACAAAACCGGAATCAACAGTCGCACTCATCCACCTGAACACTTGACAGCCCGCGACCTGCTGTGTCATGGGGAGCAGCAGAAGCTCCGGCGAAAAACCCTCATCAAACCCTACCCGGACGCCACCTCGGCTGCGAGGGAGGCGTATAGGTTGACTGCCGCCTTCTCGAGTGTTTCACCGGATGCGGTAACTGCGAGAGATTCCGCGGTACGGTAGTTGTACCACTGCCCCAATTCCTATGCTGTCAGCACCGGTCCTTGAAGCGACGCTTGAACATCCGATGCTGACCAAGCATCGCATGAAGACAGCCCGAGGGCGGTCATCAGAAGGAGGACGAAACAGCGACTACGATCCATCACCATCGATGACCCCCGGTGAATTTCGCAGCTCACGAACGAGCCATCTGGAGAAAAACTGATGCTTATGCGAGGTTGCTCGGCCTGAAGACGGGTCGGTGTGATGGAGCGTGCACGAGACCGCAGTCTCGTATCATGGGAGGCTCACGATGAAGCCTCCAGTACCTGATAACCGCCTTGCGTCTGGGAAGAGCGACTGATCGACTCCGCCCCCGACGACGATGCGGGCGCCGGTCGATGTCACGATGACATCATTCAGGCGATTGATCGAGCCGGAAGCTCCGGACAGCCTCGACGATGCATTCACACCGAGGGAGGATGAAAGCATCAGGAGCGCACCATCCTCTTGCCCCGTCGCAGTGAGCGTGGTCCCCGCGAATGTTAACGTCCCTTGGAACTGGGTCGCGACCGCCACGCCACCGCTGGTGACTGCGAGACCGCCGCGCGCCGGTCCTGGCTGGAAGCCGGAGGCGGTCATGGTCTCGGCAGCGAGAGGCGTACCCGCGCTTGAGTACCGAACGACGAGCCGCTGATAATTTGTGGCGCTACCCGTGCATCCCTTGGTCGTGACGGTAGTGCTCGAAGCGGTCGTTCCGAACGTCACCGTCCCACCGTAGCACGAGAGAAGCGCGTAGACATCGCCATTGGTGCTCGACGATGCCATATCGACAACGGAGGCATCTCCTCCGCCGGCAAAGCTGGCGGACCCGCGCCACCGCAAGGCACCTGTGCTGGTTGAGAAGGCGGAGATGAAGGGACACGACAATGGCGTATTGGCACAAGTCAGACTCGTCGATCCCCCTGCACCATCGACGATGGATCCGGAAGACTGATTCGGCCCACTTCCCATGACGTAGACCTGTTCGCGATCCGGATCAATTGCGGCGACGCGCAGACTTGCGTCCCGGCCACCATACCTCGCCCGCCATCCGATCCCACGAGTTGAGGTGATCTGTGCCAAGAACCCGGTCTGAAACCCGATTGACGACAACGTCAGCGACCCCCCTGCATCGGTGGACAGCACAGCGGAGCCTGTCGAGGCGCAGCACCCATTGAACGATCCGGATACGTACAGATTCCCTGCCGCGTCCGACACGACACCGTCGAAGGCATCGGTCGCGGACCCCCCCGTGATGCGAATCCATCCCTGACGCCCACCAGTCCCCGCCAAGATGAAGATCACCCCGTCCGTGCCCCCGGTGCTGGTGAACGATGTTGAGGCACCGGCAGCATCGGTGAGCGTCACGGCGCCCGAGTGATTTACAGCAATCTGCACCTGTTGATTCGGACTGACGGAAAGTGCCCCGATCGATCGCGTGACCTGAGCGGCCCACGTTGGCACCAAGTCAGAAGCGAAGCGCACGACGATGCCATCCTCGGTACCCGCTGGCGTCAGGGTGCGACCCGCAACCGAGGCGGGTGCAGTGAGTCGCCCGGCTGCGACGTACCCCCCGGTACGGTCGGAGACAACGAATTGGAATTCGACACCCGGAATCGCTGTGACGCTAGCCACGGGCACGCCCACGGTGACCGTCGCGACCCCGGAACGGCCACCGAAGCTGGCTCTCACCTGCGCCGTTCCCGCACCGACGGCCCGCACCCGTCCCAGCACCGAGACCGAGACCACCCCCGCGTTCGAGGTGGACCAGGAAAGCGGCGCCCCCTCGAACGGGGTGCCATCCGTGCCGTACGCCACCGCTGAGACGGTAACTTCCTCCCCGATGCCCATCTCCAGCGTCCCGGGACTCAGGTTCACACCCCCGACCTCCGGCGCCTTGAACACCAGATCGGGCGAGCAGGCATGGGTCGCTGCCCAGAGCGCAGACACGAGCCCGAGCGAGCGCATGGCGCGACGATGTACTGCGATGTGACGTGCGAGTGCACGCATCACGATGGCGCGGCGGCAGACGCTCGACATGTTTTCCAACATATCATGCGGTTCCTACACCAGCCATGGGACACGATCGGGCGTCCGGCGAGCAATAACGCTGACGCCGCGACACCAGCACGCGGATTACTGGATACGCAGGGTCACGCCGGAGTACGACGAATAGGCGTAGACGCGGATGCGCCATGTGCCCACCGAGCCCGTCACCGTGCACGAATCATTGTTACCGGCGGTTATGGAGGAACAGACCGTGGAGCCCGCGGGATTCAGGATATAGAGATCCGCATCACCGGTCCCCCCAGTCAGCGTCACGGTGAAGCTGGTGCTAGTGGTTCGAGAGAGGAGATACTCCCTGGTGGTCGCGGAGGTCGTCGTCGGCAGGAGGTAATTCAATGAAGTGCAGAGCAACTGTCCGTCACTGGGAGGATTCGCGGTCGAGCAGCTGGTACTTACATGCACCGTGATCGCCGCCGTCCCCGACCGCCCCTCGCTCGTCGCCGAGATCGTCGCACTCCCGGCGGCCACCGCAGTGACCAATCCGGTCGTGGAGACGGTCGCGACCCCAGTGTTCGAGCTCGTCCACGTCACCGTCCGCCCCGTCAGCACGTTCCCCGAGGCATCACGCGTCGTCGCCGTCAGCTGCTGCGTGCCTCCCACGGTCACCGTCGCCGACGTGGGGGCGATCGTCACGGTAGCCACGGGCACGGGCACCGTGATCGCCGCCGTCCCCGACCGCCCCTCGCTTCGCCCAGCGAGGAAGAGCACGACCGCCCCGATGACACTCACCCCGACCCCGATGAGTTGCCTCGGCACCATGCCTCGCGCGATAGCCGATGAGGCATGCGCAAGGGGGGCGAGCGCTTCGGCGAACGCCTTGGCGTCCGGGATCCGCTCGGCCGGATCCTTCGCGACGGCCCGCGCGATCACTCCCTCCAACAACGCTGGGATGTCCCTCCGTATCTCATGGACGGGAGGGATCCGATCCTTGCGCTGGCGCTCGAGCACCTCCCCCACGGTCATGCCGGCCCACGGCGGAACCCCCGTCAACAACTCGTACGCGACGCAGCCGAGGCTGTAGATGTCACTCCGCTCGTGGAGCGGTCGGCCCTCGATGTGTTCGGGCGACATGTAGGACGGCGTGCCGTGCGTGCTGTCCTGGGGATCGGACGGCGGCACGCCGATCGAGCAGGCGATCCCGAAATCCGTGAGCAACGCCCGACCGGTCTTGCCATCCAGGAAGATATTCTCCGGCTTGACGTCTCGATGGACGAGGCCTCCGAAGTGCGTGTATTGCAACGCCGCAGCGACATCGACGAGGATCTCCACGGCACGGTCGAAGGGGAGCGGCCCCTTCGACTTCAGCTGGTGTTTCAGGGAGACCCCGGAGAGGAAATCCATTACGATGGCCTGCCCGCCATGGGCGAGGGGGAGCACCTCGCGGACGCGGACGATGTTCCGGTGGGTGAGCCGCGCGGTCACCTTGGCCTCGCGATCGAACAGCTCGCGCGCATGGTCGTCCGACAAGAGTTGCGGACGGATGATCTTCATCGCCACGGTCTCCCCAGTCGCCCGGTCCCGTGCCTTGAAGACAAGTGCCATCCCACCCGCTCCCACCTGCTCCTTTATGTCGTACTTCGTTGCCGCGGACGCGAGCATGTCCGCGAGGAGATCCGCGTCGGCCATTACGGACTTGCCCCTCGACCCACGGGCGTGACGTACATGAAGAGGGGCGCCTCTCGGGGGGTCGCACTCCGGACGGCCCCACGGAAGTGCAGCAGCAGCGTCCCCGAGCCGGAGAACCCATCCAACCCGGACTCGAGGTTCCACTGGTCGATGTCCACATGGAAACGCGTGTAGCCCCGGGTGACCTCCCGCCGGAGCGGCGCGGCCCAGGAACTCCACCGCACGACCTCATCCACATCCATGACGCCGACGCGGACCAGGGCGGAATCCGTCGCCAGCGGTCCCAGGACCTCGATCTCGAACCGACGGAGCTCCGTGACCGGATACACACCGGTCGGGCTCTGCAGGCGCACAGCGAAGCGAGCCGTGGATGTCGCACGGATGAGGACCCCGCGCCCCGGCAGATCAGATGGCGTCGCCCCTGGGGGCTCCACGCGATCGAGCTGAAGCGCTTGCCACGAGGTCAACGGGGGCAGCGCGGCGGTGAGCAACGCGCGACAGTGATTGAGGAGACTGATCACTCGGCGATCCCCTTCCCCTTGGACGCACAGCTCCGCCTGTTCCTCGACCGGATCTCGGAACCGGAACACGCCGGGCCGTTCCATCAGTCGAGTCGGCCGCCCACCCTCCGCGGACAACGTGATGGCCATCGATTCCACTCGATCGACCCGCCGCCCCAGCAAGACCAGGATGGTGGAGTCCGGCGCCCCAGGTTGCCGAAACGCGCTGATACGGCGCCATGCGACCTCGCGCAGGACGGGCAACCGCACCCGACCCTCGGGGTTTCCCACCGTCCACGCCGTGACCGGCAGACTATCCGGACACTGCGGCACGAGCCCATCGCACACCTGACGCATGACCAGCGAATCCAGCGGGGACGCCGCAGGGATCAGTGGGCGGACGGTCTCCGAGGCGACGATCTGCTCGTCGGGGGCGGGAGGCATCCCCTTCAACAGGTTGGCGATGGCTTCGGCCGTCAGTCGGTTGCCGATCACGAAGGGGAGCGCGGCAGCCCTGCTGACGGAGTCGCGGACCCCACCGCCCCCAGGAATGCTGAGCGCCGCGACTGGGAATCGCTGTTGCTCCACCGTCGCGATGCCCGACCCGCCGCGCTCCGAGAGCCCGGCGCAGTCCGATTCCTCGCTGGGCCGATAGTCCAGCGGGATGTTGCGGACCTCGAGACCGAACGGCCACGGACGAAACCGCCCCCGCCCTGCATTCAGCGCTGTCAGATCCGCCCCGATGCCACGCAGCGCGGCGACATAACTCGTGAACCGGCGATCGGGGGTGAAGCCAAGGTACGCCACGCACCGACGCTGGGCCTCCGACATCACGGCGACGAGGGAGTCTTCGAGGACGCCTTGATGCGGCGTCCCGATGAACACGACGCGTCGGACATCCCGGCGATAGCCTGATCCTTGGACGTAGGCCCGCAGCGCGAGCCCAGCGGCCCCGACGACGATCGCATCGACCCGCCGATCGACCTGCGGGTCGGCACATTGCGCTGCGGCGGCGATCGCCCGCTCGACTCGCGCCACCGTCCCACCAGCGAGCATCGGCTCGCCGGGAAGCACGTAGAGGAACGTCGCTGCCCCACCCGGACAGACCGCTGGGGCACCGGAGTCCGTGATGAGGAGCCGCTGGAGCGGCGCCCCCAGCGCGGAATCGAGCGCCGCCCACTCCGCCACCTCCTCGATCGACAACGGCACTCCGCCGTCCCAGAGGAGCAGGGCCACCCCCGCATTCTTCTGGCCCGTCGCACCGGCGGCACTCGATGGTGGAGCGGGGACCAGGCTCTGCGCCGGTGCGGGTGCCGGTGCGGGTGCGGGGGCGGGTGCGGGTGCGGGTGCGGGTGCGGGTGCGGGGCGACGAGGGTCACTTTGGGCCCACGTGACCGATGCCGCACCGGCGACGAAACTCACCAGGAGCCCCAGCCGACCCAACACCCGAGGGATGCGCGAGCCGGAACCGGTCCGCCAACGCGTGGTGAAACTCATCATGGGGCGCACTCCGGTCGACTCTTGTTAGCGGGATCCTCACACCGGACCTTGGCTTGCTTCTCGCCCTCCGCTGGGACTGGAGCTTTCCCAGCTGGCCGACCACCACGGGAGGTCGAGTCCGCGCGGTCCGCCTCGTCGCGCCGCGCCTCGTCGCGCCGCGCGGCGCGCGACGCCGATTCTGCAGCGGGCGCACTCCCCACGATCTCCTCGATCGACCGCCGCTCCGGACCCGACTCCTCGTCCCGTGGCGGCGCCTGCTCCGACGACACGCGTGGCGTGGTGGGCGTGGCGCCGTCGGATGACAGCCCAGCGACCAAGGCGCCGATCCCCGCGAGGACCAATCCTAGGGCAATGAGCGTACGCAGGACGAGACGCGCCCCTCCGCCCCCCTCGCGGCGTCGGGCGGCTCGTGCCTCCCGCGCCAATTGACGATCCAAGCGTTTCGACAGCTTCACCAACCGAGCGGCGACGGAGCGGGCGCGGACCGCCCCCTCCCCAACCACCACCACCGAGATATTGTCGTCCGATCCGGCGTCAAAGGCCGCAAGGACCGCCTCGGCCACATCCTCCACGGTCGTGCGAGCCTCGCCTCGGAAGAGCGATCCGATCCGCGCATCTGGTATCGCCTTGTAGAACCCATCGGAGCAGAGCACCAGCACCGACCCATCGGACAGATCGAATGGGCCGAACCGGTCCGCCTCGACATCCGCATCGGTGCCGACCGCTCGGGTCAAGGCATTCTTGTACCGCGAGGCGAGGGCCTGCGCCTCATTCAACTCTCCCGACGCGACACTCTCCGCGACGAACGAATGGTCGCGGGTCACCGGACGACAGGTCCCCCCGGGCTCGCACAGGTAGGCCCGACTGTCCCCGACGTTGTAGACGGAGGCCACCCCCTGCCGGACGATCACCATGACGAGCGTGGTGCCCATGCCCGTTCGCGCCGCATCCAAGGCGGCGTAGGCATACAGTTCCGCGTTCGCCTCGCGAATGGCCTCCAGAGGATCGACGCCATCCGACACCCGCCGCACGACGCCATCCAGGGCCGTCGCGCTCGCGTACGCCCCCCCGGCGTGCCCCCCCATCCCATCGCAGACGATCGCCAAGAACCCGCCGTCTGGCAGATCGACTCGTCGGACTGCGTCTTCGTTCCGAGCTCGGCGACCGCGATGGGTGAAGGCGACCGCGAAGGTCGATGCGCGACCGGTCATTCCCGAATCACCGGTCATGGAAGCGGAACGATACCTCACCCATGTCGATGGTGTCCCCCGAGGAGAGCGGCGCAGGCGGGGCGTCCACCCGTACCGGCTGCCCGTTGAGCATCAGCGGATTCGTGTCCGAGAAGTTCTGGATCGTCCACCGCCCCCCGGAGAAACGCATCTTGGCATGCAGTCGACTGACCGTCTGCGACTTGAGGATGATGTGCGTCGGCGAGACCGAGCCCGCGCGACCGAACGTCATCTCCGGTTCACCCTGCGCCATGGGATCGCGCACGAATCGGATGTCCGACACTCGCCCTTGGTCTCCGCCACCGGTGATCTCGAGACGACCGGGGAGGATCTGCAATGTGCCCTGCGAGGAATCGGGCCGCGCGACGCGGATGGTCTTCCCTTCGTCGATGTCCACGGCGGCCGAACCGGACGCCGATGGCCCACCGAGCGCCGAGGATCCCATCGGGACTGGGGCGCCACTGGGACGGCGCAGGGCGACGGCCACGCCGAGCGCCAAGGCGAGGAGTCCGACCCCACCGAGGATGGCGGTCCGGTGCCGCTCCCAGATCGGCAAGGGACATCCGACCGCATCCACCCGCGTGTTGGCCGGGGTCGCCGCACATCGGTCGGCGGGGTCGAGCACGCCATCCCCGTCGGTGTCGACCTCGACCGGCTTCACCACTTCGACCTTCGTCGGGTCGACGATCCGTTGCGCGACGATGTACGGGTTCCCGCTCTCATCGATGCTCACCAGGCCCGCGGCAGCGACCCGGAGGTCTCGCGCCGGACGCTGGCCTGACACCACGATGCGAAGACCGACACCGTAATCGTCCTCGAGGTAGAAGGCGTTTTCACCCTCGTAGCGACTGACCTCGCCCGTCACCTCGACGAACTGGTCCCGCGCGCGCGTCCCGAGAGAGAACAGCTGGCGGGCCGTCGCGACCGCCGGGGTCGGTTGAGCTGGCAGCGTCGGAGTGGCCATCATCAAAAGGGCGCTCGCGACGAGCCAAGCGTGCAGAGTTGCTGTGATGCGCATGCGTGCAGGATCCTTAAAAATGGTTGAGAAATGGCGCCGGTCCGGCCACCGGGCTGATCGGTGCACCGGCCTGATGGGCACCGGAGGAACGTCGCGCGACGCCTCGGATACCGCAAGGCGAAATCCGCGGTCCTCGAGCCGAGCTCCGCGCGCATTAACGCTGATCGTCGATTTGCGGTTGCCCAACGCCCGCTCGCATCACACTATTCCCATAGTCCCTTCTCTGTTGAGGTATCGCGATTCTGTTCCCTCAGTGCCATCGAGTCGCGCGGATCGGTCGCCGTCTGGCGAGCGCCGCGCTCGCCACCACACTACTGTCGACCACGATCCGGGCTCAGGCCGGCGCGGGTGGTCAGGTGTGGTACACGCTCTCCAATCGGGTCCCCATCCTCCGCACCCCGTCGGCGGATGCCCCCGTGGTGGGGACCGTTCCGACCCCTGCCGCGATCTGCGCGGTGCGGTCGGTCGGGCGCTTCCTCGAGGTGAGGTACTATACATCGGCTGGTCGAGCGATCTCGGGCTTCGTCGAGCGGTTTCGGGTCGATTCGCGGCCAATGGATGGGAGCGCGATGCGGCGCACCGAAGAGGTCTGTACCCCCCCGCGTCGGATCGCGGCCGCAGCACCGCCCGCGGCCGCGTTCGACGCTCCGACGCGCGCGCCGGCCGTCGACACATCGGCGCAGCGGCGTCGATCGACCGCCCAACTCTCGCCCCAGGTGCGCGCACGGATCGAAGAGCAGACACGCCTTCTTGCCTTCGCTCAGGAGTGGTACTTCAACAAGCAGGGGGAGTACGCGAGCACGCTCGCGAGTCTGTCGCAGGTCTTCGCGACGGGGCCCGGGGTCACCATCACCATCCGCGAGGCCGACGCGCAATCGTGGTCGGCGCAGATCGAGTTTGGCGGGACCACGTGTACCCTCATTCATTCTGTCTCCACGGGGAGTGTCACCGAATGCCGCTGAAGCCGTTCATCTTCGCTGGTGTGGTCATCGGCGGGCTCCTCTGCCCGACCGTCGGTCGTGCCCAAGCCCCCGTGACCTGGTCCACCATCATCGGCATTTTGCGGACGGGGGTGAAGCCGGCGGCCCTGCGGGCGCAGTTGGGCGGGCGGTGCGTGAGCGTGGAGCCCTCCCCGGCGGAGTATCAGGACCTCGTCGCCCAACTGTCCCGCGACCTCGCCCCCGCCGAGCAGGTCAGCTTCGTGTCGGAGCTGCAGTGCGTCTCGGAATCCCCAGCGGATACGGTTGAGGTCGATGTCTCTTCGTCCGTCGAGGTGCGGCGACGCGGATCGCCCCTGACGATCCAGTCGGATGATCCGTCCGATCCGGTCGCGGTCAATGGCGCGGTGATCGGTCGCGTGCCCCAGACGGTGGACCTGACGCCCGGGCCGATGCATCGGATCCGGATCGGCGAGGGTCCGGAGGCTCGAGATACCGTGATCAGCGTACGCCCGGGGTGGTCGGTCGGTCTGCGCAAGATGCGAAATGTCGTCGACATCCCAGGGCCTCCCGTTCCCCCGCGCTCCGAGCTCGAGCGACAGTTATCGTACAGCGGGGTGCTCGAGGAGATTCCCGAGCTACCGCCGACCCCGGCGGAGCCGCGGCGTCCCAGTGGCGGGGCAACCTTCCTCTTGGCCTTGGCCGCAGGCGGTGGGGCATTCGCTGGCTCGTCTGGGCCATGTCAGACGATGGCGACCGCCCCCTCCCCCGATGGCGGATCCTTCGGCGGGACCTACTACGCCCCAGGCACCTTGGTGTCGCAGGTGCAGACCGCGTGCTCCGGAGCCGCCGCGGGCGGCGCCTTCCTCGGCGTCGCGATGCTCGCGTCGGCCGTGAAGAAGGCCGCATATCGCTCGGCGATGCGCAACCATGAGACCACGTTGACCGAGCTCGCTCAGCTCTCCGTTCGTCGGAACATGATGTTGCGCCAGCGGGAGATTTCTCTGGACTCAGCCCTCGCCGAGCGCAAGCGCCTCGCGTTCCGGCGCGAGATCACGGTCGCGCTCGCCGCGACGCAGCGCCCGCAAGACGCCTCCCCGTTCGAGTTCGCCGCTGAGCCGTCGTTACAGGGGACCAACACGCGGCTGCGGTTGAGGAGCTCCGTGGCGCCGAGTGAGGTCCTCTGGATGTCGAGCGATGCCGTCGTCGCCGATGTGAGCCCCACGGGCGTCGTGCGCTTCCTCCGTCCGGGCACGGTCGTCATCAGCGGCACCCACAACGGCAAGTCCGCCCAGCAGGAATTCACCGTCGTCGAGCGACTGACGCGCGGCGCGATGCGCGTCGTGCCGGTGATCGGCAGCAACGAGGTCATCGACCTCGCCTTCTGGGGCACACCGAACCAGACCCTCCGCGTGGAGACCTTCGGAGGCGCACCGAACGAGGATGCGGACCTCTACATCTTCCCGCCCAACGCCAATCCCGACAGCGGGGGCGAAGCGTGCGCGGGCACCTCGGCGACCAGCAATGAGCGGTGCTCGATCACCATCCCCTCCAACGGCGCGGGACTCTGGCGCATCCGCATCCTGACCTTCGACGGAGAGGTGCGCGGTCTCCGGGTCCGTATTCAGTAGGGCACAGCGCTCCCGGTCAGTGAGGCGACGGCGTCAAACTCAGGGGTCGGGAGCCTCCCCCACAGGCCCAGTCGCGTACTGCAGATTCGGGCGCCCCCCGTAACCCATCCGCAGATTCAATGGGGGCACCCCGGGTCGCTCGTAGAGGGCCCGCAGGTCGGGCTGAAAGCGGTCCTTGAAGATCTCGATGGTGCGATCGTACCAACCGAACACCTGCACGGACCCGAATCTTTCCGTCAAGAAGGTCAGCGGAAATCCCGTGTCATCTTGGACGACCGCCGTCGCCTCCGACAACAGCGTCTGACGTACGACCGAGAAACCCGCGTTGTGCAGGAGATAGGAGGCCGCCTTCAGATAGACCACAGGATCGTGCCACTGCCGCAGATACGCGACGAGGGCGGAGTCCCGTGCCAACGTGACATCGCTGAGATCCGTGCGGATGTACTCGACCACCGTCTCGCGTCGGGCCGTCGCCGGTCGGGTGACGAGACGGATCCCACGCGCGACGCGGTCGCCAGGCCGATCAATCGATGGGGTCTGCGGATCGAAGCGCGTCGCCGAGACGACCACCTGCCCTCGCCACCCCAGATACATCAGCAACGGGTGGAGGACCCCATCGAGCGTGGAATCGGCGAACTGTGTCCCCATGTCGAGGGTGAAGAAGAATCCCGCACGGTTCGAAGAGGTCACGGCCGTGCTGAGCTTGGACAGGAAGTCGGCCCGCTCGGCAATCGTCCGCTGCCGCCAATCGAACACGCGGCCGATCGGTTCCAGCCCGAAGAGGATGATGGTATCCGCTTGCGGAAAAAGCTCCGTGGGATAGATCGCATCGCCCCCCGCGAAGGGGTACAGCACGGTACGCGCCTGCCGCACCGCAGCGAGGTGGAGATCGCGGAACGCCGCGAGGGAATCCAGCTTGGTCTGGCGCAATATCGCATACGCCTCAGCGGAGGCAGCGGCGAAGCGCCGGTAGCTCTCGCTCGAATCCGCCGTCGAGGTCCCCGCCACCCAAGTGAGATAATCCGTGAGCGCCACATCGATGGCCCGCGGCGTCGTGTCTGGCGCGGAGACGGGACCCGTCTCCGCCACCACTCGCGACGTCGCCCGTGACGCCGGGTGGGTGACCTCAGGGCGGCTCGGCCATGAGACCACGACGACGCCAGAGAAGCTCAGGAACCAGAGGACGAGGATCAGACGAAGCATGTCGACAAGGGATAGGAGACGGAGACGCAGGTGGGGCCGGCCCGACACGCTCCACCAGAAAATAATGGAGCCTCCGCCCCCGACCCGCATCTCTACCGTTAACACAAGCGCGTCAATACAAGAGCGTTATTGACCCTGCATCGTGCCCTGCTGTCGGGGGCGATCGCGAGGAGTGCCACGTACCTGCCCCGAATCCTTCCGCGCGGAATCCGACTTGGACGGTGTCGCAAGCGGAAGGGGGGGACCTCCGGCCAGCAAGGCGACCTCGCGGCTCAGGACATACGCCGAGTTGAGCACCTGCAGATTGTGCACGAAGATGACGGTATCGATCGCCTCCGCCTCGATGAGCCGCTGGACACTCCCCGCATAGTAGCGGTAATCGACCACCCAGATCCGCTCGTAGTGGGCTGCGAGGTACGGGATGAAGGCGTTGCCATACGAGTCCTTGATGACGAGCACGCGGCGCCCATTGCCCACATCCGAAGTGATCGTCATCAGCGGATAGTCCAATCCGCGGAAGGACTGATAGCCGCGACACCCGAGGTAGATCAGCCCCCGCTGCCAGGTTCGCTGATCGAACAGCAGCTGCCGCACCTCGACGCGGTTCCCCACAAGGAACATCTCCACACTGTCGGGGTTGACCGCGAGCGCTGGACCGCCACCCTCTGGGAGTCCAGCGGTATATTCCCCCGATGCTGCGCTCCCGTCGGTCGATGATTCGCTTCGCCTGGGTCGCACCACTTCTCTTGGCTCGGCCAGGGGTCGCTCGGGCGCAGACCGCCGAACCGTGGACCATCGACATCGCGGGATCACGCACGCCCGCCACGTCCATTCTCGTGGCCTCGGACTCGCTCCGCGGGAAGCTCCGTCGGATCCTCGCCGCCGGAACGCCGGAACGTCCCGTGCGGGTCGCACACCTGGGGGACTCCCACAGCGAACAGGGCGGATTCGCAGCCGAATTCGCAACGCGGTTGAGCGGGGGCGCTCCGGTCGCCCCGGCGTTCGTCACCCCCTATTCCCGCGGTCTTGGCCTCGTGCGGATCCAGCTCTCCAAGGGCTGGCTGCGGAGTACATGGCGGCAGGGCCCGATCGACAAGATCGAGGGGCCGAGCGGTTCGTCCGCAGTGACCGGTCTGCCCTCGGCGACGATGCGCCTCGAGCTCCCTCGAGACCTGCCCGGCGGAACGCGCCTGACGGTCTGGTGGTCGGGCCCCGCGGGCGCGTCTTTCCACCTCCGGGCGGAGGGTATCGACCGCATCGTCCGTCGATCGACCACCCCCCAGAAGGACGCCCCCCTCGACACCGCGGTCCTCCTGCTCCGCGCGGGGACCCGAGACGTCATCCTCGACGGGATCCGCGTGCCGAGTCGGACCCACCTGCGCATCGGAGGGTTCACCATCGAGCGTCCCGACGCGACGATCGAGTATGACCTCCTTGGGCTCGGTGCCACCACCCAACGCCATCCGTTGGTCCGTGAGGCGGGAAGTCTCCGCCAGTTCCTCGGCACTCGTCGACCCGACCTCATCCTCCTCTGGTACGGCACGAACTCGGTGCGCGAGGCCCCGTTCGCCTCGGACCGATTCCGTCGGGATCTCGTGAGCCTCATCCAACTGGTCCGTCAGGCGTCACCGGATGCCGCGCTCCTCGTGGTCGGACCTCCCGATCTCGCGGAGCTCGTGCGGGCCGCACGACCGGCCAAGCGGTCCAGGCGCACCCGGCGGCGGACGAGGCCGACGCCGCCCCCGCCGATCGCCTGCCCTGCTGATCCCGCCCCACCTTCCAGCGGCGCCCGCACCGGCCCCACGGGTGCCGCGCGACGGTCCCACCCGAACGTCGGCCACGTCCGCGACCTGATGCGGGACGCGGCCCTCGCCCATGGCGCCGCATTCCTCGACCCCTATGCCCTTCAGGGGGAGACCGGCGGGATGGTACGATGGTATTGTGCGACGCCTCAACTGAGTTCTGGGGACCTGATCCACCTGACGGATGCCGGCTATCGCCAGCTCGCGTCATCCCTCGCGGAGGCGCTGGCCCGACGCCCGGCGCCCTGACCCGCTACGGGAGGTGCGCATCGGATCTCCGGACTGCCGCCGATGATGAGCGTATCCTCCTTCGCGCTCATCCGCCAGGAAGGGACGTGCGCTTGTGGTGCGCTTCGGTACGGCGCTGACTCTGACCGCTGCGGTGGTTCCTTCTCTCGACACGACGACGCTGTGAGTAGGAGCCCGAGGAGCCAGAGGCGTCACATCATCGCTACCTCAGGACATAGGTCGCGAGCGTCGCCTGAACCTCATAGATATTCAACTTCTTGTTGAATTGCTTCTGGACCGGTGTCGGTGATCCCGCGATCCAGATCTTCAACTCCGCATCAAGATCGAAGGTGCCAGCGGTCTCCACGCTGAAGTGGATGATGCTGCGGTAGGGAATCGAATGATACTCGACCTTGCTCCCGGTGATCCCTTGCTTGTCCACCAGGACAAAGCGTTTGTCGGTGAAGACGAAATAGTCGCGGATGAGCTGGTACGCATGCTCGACCTGCTCGCCCGGGATCAGGATCTGACTGAATTCCTTCTGGATCACACTGGCATCGATCTTCGATGCATTGCCGAGCACACCATCCAAGAGTCCCATAATCACCCCAATTGAAAGGAAGAGCGAACGCCCATCAAGTCGAGAAGGTAGCTCCGAAGTCGTCTGGTGGCCACCATGTTCCGTGGCCAGCCTGTGGCCGGCCATGGGCTGCACCGCCGACGCCCCGACGCCCCGCACCCCCGCGGGGCTGCTCGGCGTGCGCAGTGGCGTGCGCGGCCATCCTACCGGTCGCCGCCCGCCACGAGGCGCTGGCGAGGTCAGCGATCCCGCCGTATGATCCACGGATCGACGGCCCACCCCGATTGAAATTCCTATCCCGGCGACGACAAGGTGCCCGACTTCCGGCGCCCTGACCCGCTACGGGAGGTGCGCATCGGATCTCCGGTCGTAGAGAATCATCCGTCGCCCAGCGCGTAGAAGAACCCATCACGGGCCCCGACGTACAGACGGCCGCGCCAGAGGGCCGGCGTGCTCTCGATGCAGGCGCGCGAGGGGATGGTCACCG
>VHCY01000048.1 GCA_016871595.1 Verrucomicrobiota bacterium | reverse complement strand
GGGCGCCTTTTTTTCCCGCCGGATTCGCGTCGGCCGCTCCGCGACCCGCCCCCCTTCAGTGCCCTCCTTCATTCCGAATTTCGACGCCGACCCGGACGACCGGCCACCCGTGCCGGCGCACGCCATGGCGATCAAGCAATGGACGCGGGCGTATCTGAAACTCTCGGATGATGTCGCCGTGACGGTGACTGAACTCAATTGCGCCGATCCCGGCTGCCCGCTCCTTGAGACCGTCATCGTCGTCTTCGAGCCCGGGCGCACCCGAAAGTGGAAACTTCATCGCCCCAAGGCCGCCGTCACCAAGATCATGATTCAGCAGGCGCTCGCCGCGCCGCCGACCGACTGAACCGGGCACGTCGTCAACCCCGCCCGGATCGCCGCCTCCTCGAGTCCCACGCCGATAAACACCAACTCCTGTCGGCGGTCGCCATGCGGCTCGGCCCACAGGGCGACGATCAACTCCGGCCGGTGCTCGAGCCCAACTCGCCCGTTTTCGACCATCGCCGCCCACCAATAGCTGAGAAAATCGTAGCTCGTGGCGCCGCCCGCGACGGAGAGAAAGCCCATTTCATCCGGTCGCTCCTGAGTCCAGAAATAGCCCTTGGCCCGGAGCAAACCGGGCAGACCGCCTTCGATCAGGGCAAAGAATTTCCGCGCTTCAAACGGCCGCCGCGCCTGAAAGACAAAACTGCGGATGCCATATTTCTCCTCGTGGCTCGGACGCGCCGCCGCGGCCGCCGAGCGCAGGAGCGGCGACCGCAGGCCGCTTGCGCTCCCTGCGGCCGGCAGGAGCGCGGAGAGCGATTCCAGCCACGCCGCCGCCCGAAGAGTCTCCTGCGCGTCAAACCGCACCCGACCCAGCAGGAAGTCCGCGTCCACCCTGGATTGCTCCGCCCGCACGATCTCGGCGCGCGCGTTGAGGCCGCGCAAAAGCGATTCCAACTCGTCCGCCTCATCCGGCCGGATCAGATCGCACTTGTTGATCAGCAGAAGATCGGCGCACTCCGCCTGCTCGAGCAGCAACTCGAACACCGGGCGCTCGTGGGTCGTGAGCACCTCGCGGCCGTCTTTTTTGGAACGGTCTTCGCGCCATCGCCGGAGAAAATCCGCCCCATCGATCACACTGACGAGCGAGGCCAAGGTCGCGAAATCGCCCAAGGTGCGACCGAACGGATTCTTCTTCGTGAAGAGATTACTCCTACGAAACAGCTTTTGTTACTCGTTGGGGCGCAAAGTTGGTCCAGTTTCTATCCGGTCCCGGCCAAAATCTGATTTTGGGGATTTGGCTGCTAGGAAACCGGATTTTCAGGGGGATCGGATCCGGGACGGGTTTTGTGCCCTCCCGTAAGGATGGCTCGAGCGTTTGCATTACGCCGGCAGCGCCGCGCGCACCGAGGCCATCATCGCGGCCTGGCGCTGACGGACAAACACCATGGCGCGGTGCACTTTTTGCGCGGCGATGGCGGGCTCGCGGTGGATTTCCATCACCATGGACGTGAGCCGCGCCCCGGTCATGCCCTGGAGTTCGTGGACCCACTCGGGCGTCCCAATATCGGCGAACATCCGGCTCTTGTGGGGGTTGTCCGTGGGAACGCGCAGGTGAATCGCGGGCGTGCCCGCGGTCAGGGCGATGATGGGCGAATGGCAGTCGAGGCTGACCACGGCGAGGGCGCGAGCATAGACGGAGGCGGCCTCGTCCGCATTCCAGAACGAGTCCTTCCAGAACACGTTCTTCCGCACGTCGGCGGGGAGTGGATCGACGAGTTGCTCCTTCGCCAGCTGCACGCCGTACGTCATCTCTGGACAGGCGAGCACGCCCAGTCCGGTCTCGCGCACCCAGTTGACGATCAGTTCGCGCGTCGCCCCGTGGTCGGTCCCGTTGAATTCCCGGTTCAGGGCGTCGATCTTCCGATCCTCCGCGGTGGGCGGATAGTTGTAAATCGTGGAGTAAGGCGAGACCCGGTGACGGGGAATCACGCAGATAAAGCGTTTGTTCCGGAGGCCGGTCTGCTGGAGGTATCGTTCCGCTGCCTCCTCGTTGCGGACGTGGAGCGCGAACGCAGTGTCGGGACCGAAGCCGGAGTGCGGCCCCGTGACGCCGGCGCGGCGGATGTTTTCGACCGAGACGCTATCCCGGCAGTAGACGAACGCCGCCTTCCGCAGCATCTCGACGCGGTCGCCGGTGACGGCGCCGAAGGTGACGCCGGCAATCCCGTAGGGCTTGCCGGTGGTGGCGCGCCAGACTTCGAGCGGACTCGCGTGCATGCCGCCGGAGCCGACGATGAAGAGATCCGCGCGCTCGATGGCCGCGGCCAGGTCCGGACGTCTGGCGGGCCTGGTTTCGGTGTCCCCGGCGCCGATGATCGCAAGCCGCGGAAACGCGGACAGCCGCGGAGCCGGAAAGGGTCAGGCCGTGAATCGCTAGTCTTCGGCCGGGCCTGGATCCGGGTGCACTTGCCCTTCCAGCAATTCACGGCCTGACCTAGGTCGGTGCCGCCCGGACGGGTAAAAGGCGGACGCGTTGGCGCCCCGCCGCGAGCTCAGCGGCGGGTCACCGGGCGCGGCGCCACCAGGGCCTGCAACTGCGGCACATCGAACTCGCGCAGCAGGCCGAAGCAGAACTGCAGAGCGGCTGCCGGAGGTGTTCGCCCGCAAGGCGGACCAGAACGCGCAGGAGGCGAAGGAGCGGGAGAAGGAGCTGTAGTTCGCGGTCTACCCGATTCAAGGGCCGGAGGGCGGGGGACGGACCGACGGGGGCAGGCCGTGAATCGCTGGAAGGGTGCGGGCACCCGGATTCAGGGTCGGCCGAAAACTAACGATTCACGGCCTGACCCCGGTCGGTGCCGCCCGCGAAAGTTTTCCAGGACGGGAATTCCAAGGCGCCGGCTCGCTGCCGCCGGACGACTCGAGGGTTGACGGCGAATTGCGCGGAGCATTGCCTGCCGGCCTTTTGAGGTTTGTACCCCAATCGTCCCCAGTGCCCTGGGACCCCTGAGGCCAGGAGGTTGCTTCGCCGCTCCCCGCGCCAGGCCGTCGCCCAACTGGGAAGGCTTTTGGGCCGTGGAGCACTCCCGGGGCCCTGATTTTGCCCCTTCTCTTCACACCCCACCTCACCCCGCCCCTCAAGGACCCCGTCGCTGGACATCACGGCCCCTCCATCCCAACTATGAAACCGAATCCCCCACCCCCTGCTCCCTACCGGGTAGGGCGGCTCCTTCTCGTCGTCCTGCTGGCCTCGACGACCAACGTGCTGCGGCCGGGGATTTCCGCGGCCGAGAATTCGGCCCCCACCCGCATCACCGGGCGCGTAAGCAACTCCGCGACCGGGATGTACCTCGCCAACGCCCGGGTCGCCGTGAAGGGCACCACCCTCGTGACCTTCACCGACGAAACCGGCACCTACCGCCTGGATCTGGTGCCCGCCGGCCCGGTTGCGCTCGAGGTCTTCTACACCGGCTTCGATCCGCAGCAGGTGAGATTGGTCCCGGCCCCCGGCGCGGCCGTCGAGCGGGATGTCGCCCTCACCGCCCCGGGGGGCCCCGGCGCCCCGGGCAAGGTCGTCCAGCTTGGCTCCTTTGTCGTCTCCGATTCACGGGAGATGGACGGAGCCGCCATCGCGATCAACGAGCAGCGCTTCGCCGCGAACATCGTCAACGTGGTCGCCGCGGACGAGTTCGGCCTCGTGCCCGATGGCAACATCGGCGAGTTCCTGAAGCTTCTGCCCGGGATCACGATGAGTTACCGGGGCGGCGATCCGCGCGAGGTGTCGATCGACGGCGTCTCCTCGGAAAACGTGCCGGTGAGCGTGGGCGGCTTCAGCCTCGCCACGCCGGAGGTCTCGGGCGTCGGACGCAACGTGGAGCTGAATTCGGTCTCGATCAACAATATGTCCCGGGTCGAGGCGGTCTTCTCGCCGACGCCCGAGTCCCCCGGTTCCGCCCTGGCCGGGACGATCAACCTCGTGCCGCGCAGTGCGTTCGAGCGCGCGCGGCCCGTCTTCACCGGCAGCACCTACGTCATTATGCGCGACAACGCCCGCGACTTCCACAAGACGCCCGGGCCGCGGGCCGAACGCACGCGGAAGGTCCAGCCCGGGTTCGAGTTCACCTGGATCGTGCCCGTGAACAAGGCGTTCGGCTTCACGCTCTCCGGCGGGGCCTCATCCCAGTATTCATCGGAACCGATCATGACCAACACCTGGCGCGGCGCCGGCGCCGCCACCAATGGCGGCACCCTGCCCGACACCACCCCGGACCGGCCATACCTCACGGATTACCTCATCCGCGACAGCACGACCGGCCGCGACCGCACCTCCCTTGGCCTCACCGTCGACTACCGGCTCACCCCGGCCTCCCGCCTGGCATTCTCTTTCCAGTTCGGGACGTTCCACTCGTACTACAACCAGCGGAACATGACGTTTCTGGTGAACCGCGTGCTGCCCGGCGATTTTTCGCCCACCTTCACGCACGGCTTTCCCGGCGCGGGCGAGGTCCGCCAGAACACCAACGCCCGCGATCGCCTCAGCCGCACGGTGATGCCGAGTGTCACCTTCCGCCACGACGGGCGGATCTGGAAGCTCGAGGCCGGCTTCGGCCTCTCGCAGGCGACCAATCAGTTCCGGGACATAGACAAGGGGTACCTCCAGACGACGCTGGTCCGGCGCACCGGGGTCACGGTGGCCTTCGACGACATCTTCTATCTCCGGCCCGGCCGCATCACGGTCACGGACGGCGCCACCGGCGTCCCCGTGGATCCGTACCAACTCTCCCATTACTCGCTCAGCACCGCGGGCAGCAGCCTCGGCTTGTCCGTCAGCCGGCACCGGACCGCCTTCGGCAACCTCCGCCGCGACTTCGGTGGCCGCCGGCCGCTGTCGCTCAAGGCCGGCTTCGACCTGCGGCAGAGCATCAGCGACTACCGCACGCACAACCGTTCCCTGACCTACGTTGGCGCCGATGGGCGGTCCAGCACCACCCCGGTGGGCGGGGACGACAGCGCGGCGCCCTTTCTGGATCGCGACTTCTCGACCCGGACCGGCCCGTATGGCTTTCCCCGGATCCAATGGGTCAGCAACGAGGGCCTGTGGGAGCATTACCGCTCGAATCCGGGCCGCTTCACGGCCGATGCCAACGCCGAGTACCGGTCGAGGATCAGCAATTCGAAGCACTCCGAGGAACTGATCTCCGCCGTCTACCTGCGCGGGGATCTCCGCCTGTTCGGTCCGCGCCTGCGCCTGACCGGCGGCGTCCGGGCCGAGCAGACCAACGTCGAGGCCGAGGGGCCGCTCACCGATCCCACCCGCAACTTCCGGCGCGACGCGGCGGGGCAGGTCATCCTCGGCCCCAACGGCCGCCCGCAGACGATCGCCAGCGATGCGCTCCCCATCTCGCAGCTCACCTTCATCGACCGCGGCCAGCGGGCGGAGAAGGAGTATCTTCGCCTGCTGCCGAGCGTGAATGCGACCTGGCAGGTGCGGGAGAATCTCCTCGCCCGGGTCGCCTGGTACGAGTCGCTGGGCCGGCCGAGTTTCAACCAGTACTCGGGCGGGCTCACGCTGCCCGATGTCGAGGCGCCGCCCAGCAACACCAACCGGCTCGTGGTCAACAATGTCGGGATCAAGGCGTGGCGGGCGCGGAGCACGAAGGTGAGCCTCGAATACTACTTCGAGCGCGTGGGGCAGCTGTCCGTCGGCGCGTTCCGGCGGGACTTCGAGAACTTCTTCGGCAGCACCGTGCTCGACGCCACCCCGGGGTTCCTCGGCCTCTACGGGCTCGATCCGACCGTGTACGACCCGTACGACGTCGCGACCCAGTACAACCTCGCCACCCGGGTGCGGATGGAGGGTTACAACGTGAACTACCGCCAGGCGCTCACCTTCCTGCCCCACTGGGCGCGCGGGGTGCAGTTCTACGCGAACGGCAGCGCCCAGCGCGCCACCGGGGACGGCGCCGCCAATTTCGCCGGCTACTTCCCCAAGAGCGGCAACTGGGGGATCAGTCTCTCCCGGCCCCAGTACAACGTCCGCCTGAACTGGAACTATCTCGGCCGCCAGCGCCGCGGCCTCGTCAACGGCCGCGGCCTCGAGCCCGGCACGTACAACTGGGGCTCCAAACGCTCCTACATCGACGTCTCCGGCGAATACGCGATCACGCGGCGCCTCGCGGTCTTCGCGAACCTGCGCAACGTGAACCAGCCGGTCGACGACGTCGAGATCGCCGGACCCAACACCCCAGCCTACGCCCAACTCCGGCAGCGCCAGGACTTCGGCTCCCTCTGGACCATCGGGATCAAGGGCAGCTTATGAGCCCTCCGACGCCGACCGGCGGCCCCCTCCCCCGCCGCACCGGCCTCGCCCGGCTCGCCGCGGCCGTCCTCCTGCTGGCCGGGCCCGCCACGGACGCCCGCGCGGCCACGTGGCCCCGGAAACCCAACCTCGTCCTCATCCTGGCCGACGATCTCGGGTACGGGGACCTGCAGTGCTACAACCCGCAGCGCGGGAGGATTCCCACGCCGAATCTCGACCGGCTCGCCGCCCAGGGCCTGCGCTTCACCGACGGCCACTCCGCCTCGGGCGTCTGCTCGCCGTCGCGCTACACGCTCCTCACCGGCCGCTACCCTTGGCGCACCCGGCTGCAGGCGGGGATCGTCGGTGTGTTCGGTGCGCCGCTGATCGCGCCCGACCGGCTCACCGTCGCCTCGCTGGCCCGACAACACGGCTACCGCACGGCCGCGATCGGCAAGTGGCACCTCGGCTGGGACTGGCCGATCCCGGCCGCGCAGGCACCGCTGTTCCGCGCCATCCCCAAGGGGGCCGCGGCCGCGACCGAGGCGCACCGCACCGCCTGGCGGGAGGTCTTCGCCCGGGCGATCCCGGGCGGGCCGACCACGCGCGGTTTCGACCTGTACTTCGGCACCGACGTGCCGAACTGGCCGCCCTACTGCTTCATCGAGAACGAGCGCACCGTCGGCATCCCGGCGGAGCTCCTCCCCGGACACCTGCTTGGCAACAACCAGGCCAGCGTGGCCGGCCCGGCGCTGCCCAACTGGAGCCTCGAGCCGATCCTGCCGGCGCTTCGCGACCGGGCGGTGCAGTTCATCTCGCTGGCCGCCCGGCAGCCCGAGCCGTTCCTCCTCTACCTGCCGCTGACCTCTCCGCACACGCCGCTCGCCGTCAACGCCGAGTGGCGGGGCCGGAGCGGCCTCAATGCCTATGCCGACCTGGTGATGGAAACCGATGCCATCGTCGGCCGCGTCCTCGAGGCCCTCGACCAAAGCGGCGTCGCGAAGGACACGCTGGTACTGTTCACCTCCGACAACGGCTGCGCCGCCTACATCGGCGTGCCCGAGCTGGAGCGGCAGGGCCATTTCCCGAGCGGCACCCTGCGCGGCTACAAGACGTCGGTTTACGAGGGTGGGCATCGCGTGCCGTTCCTCGTGCGCTGGCCCGGGGTAGTGCCGCCCGGGACCGTGTGCGATCAGCTGGTGCACCAGGCGGACGTCATCGCGACCCTCGCCGAGATTCTCGGGACCACGCTGCCCGCGCACGCCGGCGAGGACAGCTTCAGCCTTCTCCCACTGCTCCGGGGTGGAACCGCGCCCGTGCGCCCTACCGCCGTGAGTTGCGCGGGCACCGGCGTGCCGGGCTTCCGCGAGGGTCCGTGGAAGCTCGTGCTGGCCGCCGACCCCGGGGCGGGGACGGAGGTCGAGCTTTACGATCTCGCCGCGGATCCGGGTGAAACGCGCAACCTCGCGGCCGCCCAGCCGGCGCGCGTCGCCGCGATGCGGGCCGCGTTCGAGGAGATCATCATCCGCGGCCGCAGCAACCCGGGCCCGGTGCAACCGAACGACGTCGAGGTCCGCCGCCACCCGCAGCCGGTCGCCGGGAAAAGGAAAGCCCCGCGCGTGAACGACTGATCCGCCGGCCCATTGACGCGGGCCGGCCCCTCCGGTCCGCCGGACGTCCCTGCGGCGCCGGCCGGACTCGGTTCCACCTTGCCTCCGGCTGCACCCGCCCGAGCGTGGGGCCGCAGGGCCCGGCTCCCGCCGCCGCTCCCACCCCCCCTATGACCCTTACCCCGCCCCGCCGCCCTTGCCGGCCCGCCCCCGCCCGCCTGCTGCTCGCCGTGATCCTGACCGCCGCCTCGCCGCGGGCCCAGACCGTGCCCCCGCCCGCCGCGGGCCAGGCCCCGGACCCGGTCGAGCTCACGCCCTTCACGGTCAGCAGCGACCGCGACCAGGGCTTCGCCGCGACCAGCGCCCTGGCGGGCGGCCGGCTGGCGACGGACCTGCGCGACACGCCCGCGGCCTACTCCGTGATGACCCGCGAGTTCATCGACGCGCTGAACCTCACCGACCTGCAGACCGCGGCCGAATGGTCGACGGGCTCCGACAGCATCCCGAACAACGGCGACGCGACGTTCTTCACCTTCTCGACCTACTACCAGACGCGGGGCGTCCGCGCCGGCACCCAGCAGCGCAATTTCTTCCCCCAGTACGGCGACAACGACACCTTCGACATCGAGCGCTTCGACTTCGGCCGCGGCCCCAACTCGATCCTCTTCGGCAACGGGACGCTGGGCGGCACGAGTTCCTCGACCACCAAACGGGCCCGCACCGACCGGCCGTTCCGGAACGTGCAGTTCAGCGTCGGCTCGTGGAGCACCTACCGCGCGACCTTCGACGTGAACCAGCCCCTCGGGAAACGGGTGGCGGTGCGCGCCGCCGGCGTCTGGGGCGATGGCGACGGCTGGCGCCAGAAGGATTTCAACCGGCGCAAGGGCGTCTTCACGACCACGACCTTCCGCCCGTGGCGGCACACCGAGATCCGGCTCGAGGGCGAATACCTCGAGATCCAGAAGCAGACCGGGATGACGACGCTGAACGACCGGCTCTCGGGCTGGAACGGCCAGCTCACCTACGACCGGCCGGCGGCCCTGCGCGGCGCCGCCGCCGCGGTGCTCAACGCCGCCACCGCCGCGGGCGTCAACCGGCGCGGCGCCAACTACCACCTCTGGAACCCGTACGGCGGCCTCAACGCCGTCGTGAACCTCGAGGGCGAACCGATGACCCGCGCGGGCGGGGAAACGGCGACGACGCCGATCGCCGGCTTCACCTACGGCGCGATCGGCGCGCCCAGTTTCAACAGCTCCGGCGTCACCTTCCGCCACGCGTTCGGCCTGCCCGCCGGCCGGTTCGACCAGGCGATCGCCTCCTCGTTCTTCCGCGTGCCCGACGACGAGTTCACCCTCTCCCCCGACGCGCCGCTGCTCTCCTCGCGGTTCCGGGACCTGCAGCTCACGGTCAACCAGCGTTTCGGCGACTTCCACCTCGAGGCCGCGGCCGACCTCAACCGGCAGGCGTACTTCGTGAACGGCGAGGAGAACCGCGGCACGCAGGACTCCTACATCGACCTCAACCGCGTCCAGCCCGACGGCACGGCCAACCCGCACTTCCTGCAGCCCTACGGCGACGGGTCGTTCTTCCGCGGCTACCGGAACTACGGCTTCGACAGCGTGCGGTTCGCCGCGGCGTACGTGCGCGACACGCGCCTGGGCAAGTTCACCGTCAACTCGATGGGTGGCCGCAGCGAGAACCACTACACGCTGTCGTACCGCTGGCTGAGCGTGGCCCAGGGTCCCGACCAGTCGCAGTGGATCCTGCCCGCGCAGTTCATCCGGGTCCGCCGCTACTGGAACGAGAGCGCGCGGGAGATCACCGATCTCAGCCGCGGGCCGATCCGCTACCTGAATCCCGGGGTGAACAGTTCCCAGATCCAGCCGCGCTGGGTGATCGACAACTCCCGGTACGACACCGAGACCGTCAACAACGCGAACTACACCTACGGCCTCGTCGCCCTCAACGCGAAGTTCTGGCGCGACCGGCTCGTCGTGCTCGGCGCGGTGCGCCGCGACCAATACTACACGGCCTCGCGGCAGCAGGTGCGGCAGGGGGACTACCCGCGGGACTGGGACCCGGCCACCCCGCTCCTCCGCCCCGGCGCGCCCGCGGACTGGGCGACGCTCACCTACATCCCCAAGGATGCGCAGGGCCGCCCCACCGGCCGGGCGCAACCGGCGACGGCGCGCCCGCGCGCCCCGGACCGCAGCCGCCTCGCCCAGTACGCGAACGACCGCTTCCAGGATGACTACAACGCCCCGCCGCTGGAGGGCTACCAGACCACCAAGTCGGCCGGCCTCGTGTTCCACGTCGCGCGTTGGTTCAGCCCGTTCGTCAACTTCGCGGAAACCTTCAATCCGGCCTCGGCCTACAACGTCCTCATCGACGGCAACCTCGTGCCGCCGACGGTCGCCCAGGGCCTCGACGTCGGCGCGCGCGCCGAGCTCCTCGGCGGCAAACTCAACCTTTCGTTCACGTACTACGGGAACCGGGAGCGGAACCGCGCCGCCTCGATCAGCGGGGGCCCGCAGATCAACACCCTCTACCGCGCCATCCCGCAGGGCGGCACCAATCCGCTCAACAACCGCGGGATGAACCTCGTCCCGACGTATGTCGACCTGTCGACGCGCCACGGCACCGGCTATGAGATCGAGGCGACCGCCAACCTGGTGCAGGGCTTCCGCCTGACCGGCAGCGTGGCGGTGCCGCGGATCCACCTCGACGACGCCAATTCGATGACGCGGGCGTACATCGACCGGAACGCGGCCGTGTTCCGGCAGATCGCCGAGGACGCCAGCGTGCGCGTGGATCCGGTGACGAACCTCGCCACCATCAACCCGGCGATTCCGGCCAATCTCCGGTCGCCCGATGCGCAGACCGCCGCCGACGCGTACAACCAGATCTTCCAGTTCCGGCGGAGCCAGGTCGAAGGGCGCATCCTCGACCAGAAGCAGGCGCTCGTGAAGCTGTTCGCCGACTACACCCTGCAGGCGGGAAGGCTCAAGGGCCTGCGCGGGGGCCTCGGGGTGCGCTACAGCGGCAAGCGCATCATCGGCGACCGGGCGAACGACACGATGCGTGACCCCGCGAATCCCGCCCGCGCGATCGACGACCCGGAGCGCAGCGTCCACACGATGGTCTACGCGCCCGAGGCCAGCGTCACGGTGACCGGCACGCTGGGTTACGGTTTCCGGCTCTTCGAACGGCAGGTGCAGGCCAACCTCGTGGTGAACAATCTGCTCAACGACCGCTCGGTGACCTACCTCGGCACCGCGCAGCGTCCGCGCGACGGCGACTACACCTCGCCCGCCCGCGAGGCGGTGCCCAACGGCTTCTCATTCAAGCAGCCGGTGAACTTCAACCTCTCCTTCACCGTCCGGTTGTGACGATGCGCCGCCGACCGGTTCGGTCCGCGGAGGGTTGATTTGCTGCGCCCCGCCGCGAGCTCAGCGGCGGGTCACCGGGCGCGGCGCCACGAGCGCCTGCAACTGCGGCACGTCGAACTCGCGCAGCAGGCCGAAGCAGAACTGCTCGGGCCGGTCCATCACGGTGAGGTTGCCCGTGATCACCTCGCGCAGGGAGCCCATCGCCTCCCGCTGCACCAGACCCGCGACCGCGTACGGCTCGAGGGCCGCCGCGACCAGGCCGATCAGCCCCGTCCGCGGCCCCTCGGTGACGATCTCGACCGGGCCCAGACCACGCGGGCCGGCGAGCCAGCGCGCCACGGCGGCGACCTGGCCCGCCTGAATCCCGAGCGGACGATCCCCCAGCGCGGCCACCAAGATCGCGAACAGGCCCGGCTGACCCGCGATGGCCGACTCGCCGAAATAAAACGGATCCACGGCAACCACCCGGTTCCCGGCGGCCAGCAACTCCCGCACCCGCGGTCCCGCGGCGGCGCGCCCGCCATCGGCCAGCAGCAGCACCGTCGCGCGCGCGTCAGGTGGGGCCAGCTCGACGACCGGCACGGTCCAGTCGCCATCCATCCGCAGGCGCCAGCGGCTCACCTCGGCGCCCTCCGCGCGGGCGGTGCCGGCGGGGGTGGCCGCGACGCGGTAGTCCGGGGCGCGGACGACGGCGCGGAGGCGCGCGCGGTCGGGCCGGCCCGCGACCGGCAGGCGGGCGCTGAGCTCCCGCGCGAGGGAATTGAAGTCGTGGTTGCCGTCCGGCAACGGGACGCGCAGCGCCTCGGCGGAGCGCACCTCGGCCTCGGAGGGGATCTCGGCCAGCGGGAAGTCCGCGGCGCCGGGGAGCAGCTCGTCGCGCAGGAAACGGTAGAAGGCCTCGCGGTTGTCGCGGCCGTAGTTGTGGCCCGGGTCGTGGTTGACGTGCTGGCGCAGCCGGCCGGGCGCGCCCACGAGGCGGAAGACGGGGGCGGCGGCCTGCACCAGCGGCGCGAGCGCGTAGTCGGCGCGGAAGCAGCAGTTGTCCTTCGCGTTGTAGGTGAGCAGGGTCGCCCGGGGCGCCATCAGCGCGGTGAGGTGGGTGTAGTCGACCACGGTGGCCAGGTCGGACGGTGTCTGCTCCGAATCGCCGAGGTCGAGCGACGGGAACTGGACGCGGGTGACGTAGCTCGAGTAGCCCGCGACCGGGTTGGCGATCCGCACGCGCTCGTCGAGCGCGGCGAGGAAGATGGTCTGCCAGCCGCCGCCGGAGAGGCCGGTGACGGCGACGCGCGCGGGGTCGGCGTGCGGGAGGGACAGCGCGAGGTCGAGGGCGCGCGAGGCCGCGAGGTGGAAGACCGCGAGGCCGCTCGTGCCGCAGAGGTCGAGCTGGTTCATCCGGTAGTGGTCGAGGCCCGCCTCGGCGAGGAGCTGTCCCCGCCCGAGCCACTCCGGGTTGAGGGCGAGGAGGCCGCGCTTCGCGAGGTTGATGCAGCGCTCCTGGATGTAGGGCGTCGCGTTGCCGGTCTTCTCGTGGCCGTTGACGTTCAGCACGACCGGCACGCGCCCGGAGAGGCGGTCCGGCTGGTAGAGGAGCGCGGGCAGCCAGAGCCCGGGGACGACCTCGTAGCGGAGCTTGCGGACGCTGTAGCCGTGCGGCGTGGGGAGGGTGTCGAGCCACTCGACGCGGCCCGGGGCCGAGGCCCACGCGCGGGCCTCGCCGCGGAAGACGACCTCGTCGAGGACGCGCTGGCGGAGGCGGGCGGCGGTCGCGGTCCATTCCGCGGCGTCGGCGGCAGGCGGTAGCGCGGGCACGCGGGTGGCGGTGAAGACCTGCACCTCGACCGTGGTCTGGTTGGGGGCGAGGATGGGCTCGGAGAGCGGACCCGGTTCCGCGGGGGCCGGCGCGGCGGCGGACGCGAGGAGGACCGGCACCAGCAGGAGCGGGACGAAGGGGCGTTTCATCGGGGCGGGGTTGCGGCCACCACACCGCGGGCGGGCGGCCTGTCAACCGGGCAGTGCCTCAGCGCTTCCGCGGGGGCGGGGTCCACGGCGCGCGCGGGGAGGCGTCGCGCGCCAGGTCCGCCACCCAGGCCGCGTGGGCGGTGGCCAGACGACGGACCTCGTCCGGATGCCCCGCCGCCAGGTCCCGGCTCTCCCCGGGATCGGCCTCCACGTCGTACAGTTCCCACGGCGCGGCGGCCGCCGGGCGCACCAGCTTCAGCGGCCCCTCGCGCAGGGCGGTGGTGCCGGCGTAGGCGAAACCGAGCCGCGCGTGCGGCGAGGGCGCCTGGCCCGCGAGCGCCGGCAGCGGGTCGCGGCCGTCGAGGACGCGGTCCGCGGGCAGGGGCTGACCGGCGAGGCCGAGGGCGAGCGGCACGAGGTCGAGCTGGCTGAGCATCGCGGTGACGGTGGTGCCGGCCGGGATGCGGCCCGGAAGGCGGAAGAGCGCGGGCACGCGGACGCCGCCCTCGTAGCAGGTGGTGCCGCCGGAGCGGAGCGGAGCGTTGGAGGCGACCTCCAGCCCGCGCCCCGGCAACATAAACGCCCCGTTGTCCGAGAGCACGGCGACGAGGGTGCGTTCGCGGAGACCGAGCTCGTCGAGCGCGCCGAGCATCCGGCCGAGGGCGGCGTCGAGGGCGGTGAGCACGGCGAGGTAGCGGCGGCGCTCGTCGGGCTCGTCGGCGGGCCAGCCGTAGGCCGCGAGGTGCTCGGCGGGGACCTCCCAGACCGGTTTCTTGCCGGGGGCGACGTTCTGGGCGGTGTTGAAGTGCGCGGCGTTGAAGGGCACGTAGGCGAGCCACGGGCGGGCCGCGTGGCGCCGGATGAAGTCGATCGCGGCCTCCGCGAAGAGGTCCGTGCTGTAGCCCTCGAGGACGACCGGCGTGGTGCCGCGGAAGGTGTCGCGCTCGTGGTTGTAGAGGTGGTCGAGGTAGCCGATGTTGCCCGCGCGGAACCCGAGGAACTCATCAAACCCGCGCTCGGTGGGCCGCGAGCCGGGGGCGAAGCCGAGGTTCCACTTGCCGAAGCAGCCCGTGGCGTAGCCGGCGGGGCGCAGCAGCTGCGGGAGGATCCGCTCGCGGTGCGGCAGGCCGATGCCGTGCCAGTTCTCGGTCCCGGCCAGCTGGTGCGGGAGGCCGTTGCGGCCCGGATGGCGGCCCGTGAGCAGCGCGCCGCGCGAGGGCGTGCAGCTGCTCGTGACCACGTAGAACTGGGTGCAACGCGCGCCCTCGCGGGCGAGGCGGTCGAGGTGGGGGGTGCGGACCCGCGGGTTGCCGTAGCAGCCGAGGTCGCCGAAGCCGACGTTGTCGACGAACACCAGCAGGAGGTTGACCGGCGGGGCGGCCGCGGCGGGGATGGCCAGGGCGAACAGCGCGAGGAGCAGGCGGGGCAACCGCCGGGGGTGCGGGGTCATCGCCCGCCAGCGCACCCGGGCAGCGCTCCGGCCGCAACCCGCAATGCGGCGCAAGAGGCGCGCATCCTTCGGCAGGCCACGCGCGGCAAAGCGGGCCTCCCGGGGTAAGTTGCCCGCAAGATGAATCCCACCACCCCACCCGCCACGGGCACCCCGGGGGTGGCGGCCGCCGACTGAACACCCGCCAAAAGGCTGGCGCCGCGGGGACTGGTTCGCCGAGAGTGCGGACGGGCCCCACCGCGGGCCCGACTCCACGATGCACCTCCGAGCCTTCGCGCTGGGCCTCGTCCTCGCGGGCGTCAGCCCGGCGGCCGAAACCCGACCTCCCTCCCCCGCTATGTCCCCCATTCACGGCCTCGTCCTCCACGGCGGCGCCGGCGTCATCACCCGCGAAAACCTCACCCCTGAGCTCGAGGCCCGGTACCGCGAGGACCTGGGCCGCGCGCTCGCCGCCGGCCACGCGGTGCTGGCCGGGGGCGGGACGGCCCTTGACGCCGTGATCGCCACGATCCGGATCCTCGAGGATTCCCCGCGGTTCAACGCCGGTCACGGGGCCGTGCTCAACGCGGAGGGCCGCTGCGAGCTGGACGCCTCCATTATGGACGGCCACACCCTCGCCGCCGGGGCCGTCGCGGGCGTCACCCGGGTGCGGAACCCGATCACCCTGGCGCGGGCCGTGATGGAGCGCTCGCCGCACGTCTTGTTCGCAGGTGCGGGGGCGGAGCGCTTCGCCGAGCAGGTCGGCGGGATCGAGCTGGTGCCCAACGAGTATTTCCAGACCGAGCGCCGGAGGGAGGAGCTCCTGCGCGCCCAGAAGAAGGAACGCGAGCAGGCCAACCGTCGCGCCGCCCTCGGCGGGCCGGGGGGGCCGGTCTTCGCGACCGTCGACGAGAACGACTCCCTGGACGTGGAGCGCAAGTTCGGGACCGTCGGGTGCGTGGCCCTCGACCAGCGCGGTAACCTCGCGGCCGGGACCTCGACCGGCGGGATGACCAACAAGAAGTTCGGGCGCGTCGGCGATTCCCCGCTGATCGGAGCCGGCACCTACGCGGCCAATGCTACCTGCGCCGTGAGCGCCACCGGCCACGGCGAATACTTCATCCGGGTGGGCGTCGCGCGCGACATCGCCGCGCAGGTCGAGTACCTCGGCCGACCGCTCGCCGAGGCCGCGGCGGCCACCCTCGCCAAGGTCAAGGCCCTGGGTGGCGACGGGGGCGTGATCGCCATCGACCGCGCCGGCAACATCGCCCTGCCCTTCAACACCCCCGGGATGTACCGCGCCCACCACCTTGCCGGCCAAGCCCCGGAAATCGCCATCTTCCGTTGATGCGAAACGGCCGGGGTCGGGCCTGGCGGCGGGAACAACCAGCGGACGGCCGGAGGCGCGTCGCGCCGGGCTTGCCGGGACGGTGGGAACGCGGTGCGCTTCCACTATGCGCTCCCCCTTCCTGCTCGCCCTGCTGGGCTGCTCGCTGCTCGCCCCCGCCTTCGCGGCGGTTCCCGCCGCTCCGGCGGGCTCACTGGTGTTCGTTGGCACTTACACCGGCGCGAAGAGTCGCGGCATCCACGCTTTCCGTTTGATGGAGCGCGCCGGGGAGCCCGCTTTGGAACCACTCGGGCTCGCGGCCGAGATGGCGCAGCCCTCGTTCCTCGCCCTCGATCCGGCGCGCGGCCTCCTCTTCGCGATCAGCGAGTCCGGCACCTTCGGGGATCGCCCCACCGGCTGGGTCGCCTCGTTCCGCATCGACCGTGCCACCGGGCGCCTCGAACGGCTCAGCACGGCCTCCTCGGGCGCCCCCGGCCCCTGTCACCTCCTGCTGGACCGCACCGGTCGCACGATTCTGGTCGCGAACTACAGCGGCGCCGCCGTCGCCTCGCTGCCCGTGGACGCCAGCGGCCGCCTCGGCGAACCCGTCTCCGTGCTCCGGCACGAGGGCCGCAGCGTGCACCCGACGCGCCAGCAGGCCCCGCACCCGCACGCGGTCACCCTCGATCCGGCCGAGCGCTTCCTTTACGTGTGTGACCTCGGGATCGACCAAGTGCGCGCCTACCGCTTCGACGCGGCCACGCACCGCCTGACGCCGCACACGCCCACGCACGTGAGCCTGCGCCCGGGAGCCGGCCCGCGCCACCTGGCGTTCCGGCCCGACGGCCGCTTCGCCTACGCGGTCAACGAGCTCGACTCGACCGTCACCGTCTTCCGCCACGACGCCTCCGCTGGCCGCCTCGAAACGGTGGAATCCGTGAGCACGCTCCCTGCGGGTTTCGCCGGTCGGAGCACCACGGCGGAGATCCAGGCCCACCCGAACGGCCGTTGGCTGTACGCCTCCAATCGCGGCCACGACAGCCTCGCGGTCTTCGCGATCGACGCCGAGCGCGGCACCCTCACCGCGCGGGGCCACGTGCCGACCGGGGGCCGCACGCCGCGGCACTTCGGCTGGGACCCCACCGGGACGATCGTCGCGATGGGCAACCAGAATTCGGACACCGTGGTGCTGGGACGGCTGGATCCCGCGACGGGCGCCATCCGCCCGTCCCCGCACGTCGCAGCGGTGCCGTCGCCCGTGTGTATGGTCTTCCTGCCCCCGGCGCCCTGAGCCGGAAGCGGCCCCGGGCGGACGACCGGTTGCAGGTTTCGCCCTGACCCCTTCCGCGCAGCTCCTTCCGCGTAACTCAGCGGGCCGCGGCGGCCTGCTGGAACGCGAGGCGGACGACGCTCGCGTCGCTGTTGGGGAAGTTGGAACGCTGCACCATCAGGACGTACGCGACGCCCTTGACC
>VHCY01000047.1 GCA_016871595.1 Verrucomicrobiota bacterium | reverse complement strand
CCCATTCGGTCAGGGCCGCGATCTCCTCGTCGGAGAGCTTCTCGCCCTTGGGCGGCATCTGGAGGTCCTGGTCCGTGTAGCGGATGGCCTGGATCAGCAGGGACTCGTCCGGCTTGCCCGCGACCAGCGCGGGGCCGGTGTTGCCGCCGGCCAGCGTGGCCTCACGGGTGTCGAGCAGCAGCCCGCCGCGGACGCGGTCCGCCGTGGCGCTGTGGCACGAGTAGCACTTGTTCGCGAGGATCGGGCGGACCTTAGACTCGAAGAACTGCAGGTCCGCGGGCGCGAGGGCCGGGGTGGCCAGCGACGGCAGCGCGTGCGCCGCCCCGGTCAACAGGCCCAGCAGCGGGAGGAGACGGAGGGCGGGGCGCATCGGATCAGGCGAGGATGTTGCGGACCACGTTGCCGGCGACGTCCGTGAGGCGGAAGTCGCGGCCGTTGAAGCGGTAGGTGAGCTTCTCGTGGTTCAGGCCTAGGCAGTGTAGGATCGTGGCGTGGAGGTCGTGCGGGTGGACCTTGTCCTGGATCGCGGCGGAACCGAACTCGTCGGTCGCGCCGTGGACGGTGCCGCCCTTGACGCCGCCGCCGGCCATCACGACCGAGAAGGCCTTGGCGTTATGGTCGCGGCCGGGGTTTTCGTAGCCGTTGCGGTCGCGGGTGGACTTGCGGCCGAATTCGCCGCCCCAGACGACGAGCGTGGAGTCGAGCAGGCCGCGCTGCTTGAGGTCGCCCAGCAGGGCGGCGAGGGGCTGGTCGATCTCGCGGGCCTTGTTGCCGAGGCGGGTCTCGAGCTGCTGGTGATGGTCCCAGCCGGTGTGCCAGACCTGGACCACCCGGACGCCGCGCTCGATCAGGCGGCGGGCGATCAGGAGCTGCTTGCCCTGCTCGTTGGTGCCGTAGGCGGCGCGGACGGCCTCGGGCTCCTTGGTGATATCGAAGGCGTCGAGGGACTCGGCCTGCATCCGGAAGGCGACCTCGTAGCTCTCGAGGCGGGTCTCCAGGGCGGCATCGCGCTGGAGGTTGCGGGCGTGGACCTCGTTGAGCTGGTGGATGAGGTCCAGCTGGCGCCGCTGCTCCTTCGCGGTGACGTAGGTGTTGCGGATGTTTTGGATCATCTGCGGCACCGAGGGGGCCTGCGTGTTGATGCTGGTGCCCTGGTAGACGCCGGGGAGGAAGGCGGCTTGGTAATTGGTGGCGCCGCCCGGGGGCTGGCCACCGCCGCGGAGGGCGATGAAGCCGGGGAGGTTCTGGTTTTCCGTGCCGAGGCCGTAGACGAGCCAAGAGCCGAGGCTGGGCTTGGCGATGCGGAGCGAGCCGGTGTTCATAAACACCGTGGCCACCTCGTGGGCCGGGATGTCGGTCCACATCGAACGGATGACCGCGAGGTCGTCGGCGTAGGCTGCCGTCTTGGCGAAGGCGCTGCTGACCTCGAGCCCGCTCTGGCCGTACTTCTGGAAGGTGAAGGGCGAGCCGAGGGCGATCTCGTTGCCGATGATCGCCTTGCCGTCCATCCGCGAGAGGGTCGGCTTCGGATCCCAGGTATCGATGTGGGAGGGCGCGCCCTGGGCGAAGATGTGGATGACGGCCTTGGCCTTGCCGGCGAAGTGCGGCGCCTTGGGGGAGAGGGGGCCGGTCGCGCCCTTGACGGGGGCCGCGAGGAGGTCCTGCGGGCTGAGCAGGTGGGCGAGGGAGAGGCCGCCCATTCCCATCCCGACGCGGTTGAGGAATTGCCGCCGGGTGAGGAAGTAGTCGGCGAGGTCGGTCGAGACGCCGCAGCAGGGGTGGTCCGGGTGGGTCAGCTGGTCGGAGGAATCGGCGGGGTGGGACATAGCGGGAAGGGGGACGGGAGGGTCCCGGCGGTGAACGTGGTCGAGGAGACGACGCGCGGGGCGGCGGGTTTCAGCGGGGGGCAACCCAAAGGCAAAGCGGGCGGCGCGCCGGGGGCAATGGGGAATTTGGGGGCTGCCCAAAATGCGCGGATTGGCCCGCGCGGGAGGTAATTACCACCGGCCTTTTCCCAATTGCAGTTTTCCTGCGATTTCAGGCGTAAGGTTGTTGCGGAACCTGTTGCTGGAAAGATTTTTGGCTCAGATCGCAGAAAAGACTGGCGGACGGGAATCGCGAGTGCTTTCTGGCGGGTATGAGTAGTTTCAAGTACCCCTGGTTGGCGGCGCGGTGGCGGGCGGTGGTTTGCGGATTAGTTTGGGCACTCGGCCCTCAGTCTTTTGGTTCGGTGGTCGGCGCCACGGGAGTGACGCTGCAGAGTACGAATTCGGCTGCGGGTGGTTATGTTTCGGCCTCCTCCTTTTCCCTGCAGTCCCCGTCACCGCGGGTAGTGCGGTTCGATTTTACGAATTTTCGTCTGTTTGGCGGTGAGTTCGTGAATCTTTCGGCGCTGGCTACTGGGCAGCATGTGTTAGGGGGCTCTCTCCTCGGTGTCGCGATCAACGCCTCCGTGACGAACACCGAGGGTCCCGATTCGAACGGGGATCAGACTTGGGCCTCGGATTTGACGATATTGGTGGCGCCTAGCCTTAGCGGAATCCCGAACACCAACAACGGTGGCTCGCCGATCAACTTAGTTCTCCAGGTGGGCGGGACCACTGGCTTCGAAACCGGGGTCGGCGGTTCTAGCACTTTCGTGGAACGCACGCTGTGGTACCCGCTCGGCGACCCGAATGAATATCTGACCGCCAATACGAGCTATTCCCTGCTGGCCCCTCTCTCGCTGGCGAGCTCTCCGAGCGGCACAGATCCGGTAGTTTGGTTGGGCCACGGGTTCACGACCAGTGTGGGCGCGAATTACGGCACTTGGACCGGTTACGTCGACTTCACCTTCGCCGCTTCCGGCGGCAGCGGCGTTCCCGACGCCAGCCGCACGGCCCTGCTCCTCGCCCCAGGCACGCTGCTCCTGCTCGGCCTCGCCGGGCGCGCGCGGCGGCGCGGCTGAGCTTCAGTCCCGCACGTCCGTACGACGACAGCCAAGGGTCCCGCAGGCGCGGGACTTGTTTATTCAATTCGCGCCCGGCGCGCGGCGCACGTAAAGGGGCACGCTCGCCACGTGGCGGCCGTCGAGGGCGAGGTCGATCGAGTATTCCCCGAACTGCTCCAGCTTGAGGCCGGCGATGTTGGCCACGACCTGGATCGCGTTCGAATCCGCGTCGGGCGGCATCTGGACTTGCAGGGCGATCTCGATCGGGGGCAGGAGCGCCTTGCCGTCGTCATCGACGATCGCGAGGCGCAGCTGGCGCTGGCCTTCCTCGAACTTCTGGAAGCGGATCTTAACCGCGAGGCAGCAGTGGGGATGCGTCGCAGGGACCTGCCGCGCGAAGATGCTGTCGAAGCTGCCGGCCACGGTGAGCTTACCGCCGTAATCGGCGGCGAAATCGCACAAGGTGAAAATCTCGATGGTCATCAGGAAAGGGCGCGGAGCGTGGCGCCGCGGCCCGCGGTGGCGAGCGCGGATTCCGCGTCCGCCTGACATCGCGGTTGCGTGCCGCGCCGCGGCGACGCAAGGTCCGGCGTTGTGACGTCCCTGCGCCTCATTGTTCCCCTGCTTGCCCTCGCCACCGGCGCGGGCGCGGGGGAACCGCGGGCGACGCCCGGGATCGTGCCCCCCGTGCCCTTGGCGACGGCGGTCGGCGGCGGCGCGGGCGCGGAACCCGGCCTTACCCTGGCCGCGGCGCGGCGGGCCCAGGACCTCGGCCTGCCCGGGGTCGCGGCCGACTTGTATCGGCGCCTGCGCACCGCGGACGCGGCGGATCCGGACGGCCTGACCCTCGCCTTGGCGACCGCGCTGATCGACGCGGGCCGGGCCGAGGAGGCGCTGCCGATCCTGGAGGAGTACCGGGGCGCGCGCGGCTCCGCGTGGCAGTTGCGCGCCGGCTTGGCGGCCAGCCAGTTGCGGCGGCTGGAGGCGGCGCGGGCGGCGGTGGCGGCGGTGCGGGAGGCGGACCTGCCGGCGGGCGACCGCGCGTGGTGGTGGTTCCTGCAGGGCGAGCTGGTCGATCTGGCCCGGGCGGGGGAGTTTGCGCGGGCGAACGAGTTTTACCGGCGCGCCGAGGAGGCGGCCCCGAACGAGTTGGCGCGGGCGCGGTTCCAATTGGCCGCGGAGACCCTGCGCCTGCGTCTGGGCGCCCCGCGCGAGGCCGACCTGAAGGCGATGCGCGAGAACTACGAGCGCCAGCAGGGCTCCGCCCTCGGCTACGGCTTCGCCCAGACCTATGCGGTGGCCTTGGACGCCCTGGGCCAGAAGGGGCAGGCGGTTACTTTTCTGCAGGGCGTGCTCGTCGGACTGCCACGGGCGGAGCGCGTCTGGTGGGACAAACTGCGGCTAGTACTGGGCCTGATCGGCGACAAGTCCCGGACGGGCGCGGGCCGCAATGCCTTGGGCCAGCTGTTGGAGTCGGGCCACGATCCCTTGCGCCAGCGGCAGGCCTTGCAGGTTTTGGCGGCGGAATCGGGGGCGGAGCCGGAGCGGGCGCAGTTCCGGGCGCTCCTGAATCGCCTGCTGGAGGCGCGGCCGGACCATCCGATCAAGGAGAGCCTCCTGTACTTCCGGGCCCAGTTGGCGCTGCTGGAGCGGGAGTTCGCGACCGCGGAGGAGGATGCGAACGCGCTCTTGCGGCAGTTCCCGCTGTCCCCGCTGCGGGTTCACGCCCTGGGTGTCCTGACCCAGTCGGCGTGGGAGCAGCGGCGTTACCGGCTGGCGGCGGACTTCGCGCAGCGGACGCGGACGGAGCTGCGGGCGCAGGGGCCGGCGGGCGAGGGGGAGGCGGCGTTGGCGCTGCTGGAGGCCGAGGCGTGGTTCCGGGCCGGCCTGGCTTCGGGGGACCGGGCGGATTACCGGGGGGCGGCGGCGGCCTATGCGGCGGTGGTGCGCGCGCGGACCGCGGGCATCCCGGCGGAGCGCTGGGGCGGCCTGATGCTGCAGCGGGTGTTGGCGGAGATCCGGGCGGGTTCGGGCGAGGCGGGGCGCGTGCTGGACGAATTGGCGGCCGATCCGGCGTTCGATGCCGAGAACCGCTGGCGGGCGGAATGGAGCTTGGCGCGGGCGCTGTTGACCGAGGGGGCGGCGGGGGTGCGGGAGGCCTATGGGCGCGTCAATCGCCTGCTGGGCGCGGCGCCGCCGGCGGGCCTGCCGGGGGAGTTGCGCGTGCGGATGGCGTGGCTGCAGGCGCGGCTGGCGTATGATTCCGGGGAGCTGGAGCGGGCGGTCGAGTTGAGCGGGGCCCTGTTGGCGGCGCCGGAGCTGCCGGCGGCGCTGCGGACCGAGCTGACCTCGACGGCTGCGCTGCTGCGGGGGCGGGCGGAGTTTGCCCTGGGGAGGGAGCCGGCGGCGCTGGAGACCTTGCGGCGCCTGCGGGCGGACCATCCCGGATCGGAGGCGGCGGCGTCCTCGTTCCTCACCGAGGCGGAGCACTTCGCCGATCAGGACAAGATCGACGAGGCGCGCAACCGCCTGATCAGCCTGACCGATAATCCCGCTTACCGGACGAGTGATTACGTGCCGTTCGCGTTGTTCCGGCTGGCGACCTTGGCGGAGCGGCTGGGGCGGCCGGAGAACCTGCAGGAGGCGAACAAGCGCATCGAGGAGCTCGTGGCCAGCCCGGCGGGGGCGACCCAGCCGGACCTCGTGTTCGCGGCGCGGCTGCGGCAGGGGAACATCTTCCGCAAGCTGAACGATTTTCCCGCCGCGCAGCGGGCGTACGAGGACCTCGTGAACCGCTACCCGCGGCGGCCGGACGTCGTGCTGGCGCAGTTGGCGTTGGCGGACACCCACAGCGCGCAGTCCTCGGCCGCGGACGCAACGCACGCGGATGCGGCGCAGCTGTTGTTCGAGCAGTTGCGGGACCGGGTGGATGCGCCGCGGGACGTGCGGGTGGAGGCGGGGCACAAGCTGGGCCTGCTGCTGGCGCGGCGAGGGCGGGTGGAGGAGGCGATCGCGGTGTGGTGGCGGGATGTGATCCAGCCGAACTTGCGCGAGGAGGCGGGGCCCTTAGAGCCGGGCGCGACGCGGCCGTACTGGCTGGCGCGGACCCTGCGGGAGCTGGGCGAGGCGCTGGAGCGGCTGGGGCGCACCGATGAGGCGCGGCGGGCATACGAGTTGCTGCTGGACCAGCGGTTGCCGGCGGGCGAGGCGATCGCGCGGGCGCGGCTGGAGCAGTTGGGCGGAGGCGCGCGGCGGTGAGCGCGGTTGCTTTCAGGTTTGCCGTGCGGCGGCCCGCGCCAAGGCTTCCCATTTATGTCCGGTCCTGACCTCAGTCTGCTCGCGCGTGGCGGTCCGATGATGCTGGTGCTGGCCGGGCTGGCGGTGCTGGCCGTGATGGTCTTTGTGGAGCGCCTGTTGTTTTTGCACCGCGGGCAGATCCGGGCGCGGGAGTTCCTGGAGGGCATCCGGAACATTTTGGCCAAGCGGCGCCTCGTGGAGGCGTTGACCGTATGCGAGGAGACCCCGGGTCCGGTGGCGGCGGTCGTCAAGGTGGCGCTGCTGCACGCGGGGGAGCCCGAGGAGAAGCTGCGGTTCCGGGTGCAGGAGGCGGCCTTGCTGGAGTTGCCCTTGCTGGAGCGGCGGATCGGGGCGCTGGGGGCGATCGCGCAGGTGGCTCCGCTGGTGGGCATTCTGGGCACCGTGCTGGGGATGGCGGGGACTTTCCAGGCGTTTGAGCAGGGCGGCAATTACGCGATGGCGGCGGGGTTGTCGCGGGGGATGTGGCAGGCGCTACTGGCGACCGGCGGGGGGCTCCTGGTGGGCATTCCGGCGCTGGTGGCGCATTATTTCCTGGCGGCGCGGGTGCGGGCGATCACGCACGACCTCGAATGGTCGGGCAACGAGATCCTGCGGTACCTAGTGACCGAGTATCAGGGAGCGGGCGTGGCGGCGGGGGGCACGGGGGAGGGGAGCCGGTGATCACGCGGCCGTTGGATCTGGCCTCGCGGTTGCGGCCGCCGCCGGCGGCGCCGGTCGCGCTTTACCTGGCGGCGGCGGGGTTGCTGGCGCTGTTTTTCACGGTGTTTGGCTCGCGCTTTGTGCTGGCGCCGGGGGTGGCGGTGGATTTCCGGCTGCCGCGGGTGGCGGGGGCGGAGGCGGGGGCGCGGCCGGCGACGCACGTCGTGACCATTATCAGTTCCGGGCAGATCTTCACCCCCGAGGGCCTGCGCAAGCTGCCGGAGCTGGGCGAGTGGTTGCGGGCGCAGGCGCGGGTGACGCCGCAGCCGCTGCTGCTGGTGCGGGCGGGGACGGACGTGGCCGCGGACTTGCTGGCGGAGGTGGCGAGTTTGGCGCGGGGGGCGGGCTTCGAGATGATCTGGGCGGCGGGCGAACCGGTGGGGCGCAAGTGAACCCGGGGCGCGCGCAACGGTTCGGGCCCCGGGTGCGCCACTGGTTGCCGGCGGCGCTGGTGGCGGGCGCGATCGTGGGCGCGGGCCTGCTCGTGATCCGGGGCCTCGATCCCCTGCCGGCGCCGGGGAAGGGCGTGGCGCCGGCGCCGGTGCGGCTGGCGCGCTCGGCGGAGGCGGATGAGTTCCTGCGGGACGAGGCGAGCATCCGGGATTTGCGGCCGCTGTTTTTGCCCACGCCGGTCAATGCGCGGGCGCCGGAGCCGCGGCGGGAGGCGGGGCGGTCGCTGCTGGACGAAGATCCCGTGCGCCTGACCTATGGGGAGGGCGAGGCGGGCCTGTCGCGGTGGCTGCCGCCGGTGGCGACCTTGGGCGGCCGGCCGGTGGAGCGGGCGGAGGCGCGTCTGACCCTGGAGGCCGATGGCACGGGGGTGGCGCCGGTGGGGTTGGGGCGGGAGGTGCGGCGGGTGGTCCCGGAGGCGCCGCGCGGCGGGTTGCTGGAGGTGATCGCGGCGGGGACGGGCGAGCGGGTGCTGACGGCGGAGCTGCCGGAGGCGCTGTCGCCGCCGGGGGGCAAGGCGTGGGAACCCCTGGAGTTGCTGGCGATCGTCGACGTGGCGGGCCTAGCGGGTCCGCTGGTGGTGACGGAAAGTTCCCGGGTGGAGGAAGTGGACATCCATTTTCGGCGGCAGTTGCGGCAGGTTTTCCGTTTGGGGGAGCGCTTGGCGCCGGGGGTTTACCGGGTGGTGGTGGGCCCCTGAGTCCGAAAGTGGCGCATCCGTCGAATTTGCTGTTGACGGTGCCGAGGGCCGTTTGCACCGTCTTCAACTCTTTTCGTTTTTTCCCACATTCCTTTCGCCCAGATAGCTCAGTTGGTAGAGCACCCCCTTGGTAAGGGGGAGGTCGACGGTTCAAATCCGTTTCTGGGCTCCAGGTCAGCAGATACGTCGGATTGGTTTCGCCGACGTTAAACCGCGAAGCCAGCCCGTCCGTCTTCAATCCTCACCCAAACACCCGTCACCCATGGCTAAAGCCTCATTCGAACGCAAGAAACCGCACGTGAACGTCGGCACGATTGGCCACGTCGATCACGGCAAAACGACGCTGACGACCTCGATCCTCGCGTGCCAAGCCCGCAAGGGACTGGCCGAGGTGAAGACCTACGCGGACATCGCCAAGGGTGGCACCGTGCGTGACGCCTCGAAGATCGTGACGATCTCGGTGGCGCACGTCGAGTACGAGTCGGACAAGCGCCACTACGCGCACGTCGACTGCCCGGGCCACGCCGACTTCGTGAAGAATATGATCACCGGCGCCGCCCAGATGGACGGCGCGATCCTGGTGGTCTCGGCGGCGGACGGCCCGATGCCGCAGACGCGCGAGCACATTCTCCTGGCCCGCCAGGTCGGCGTGCCGAAGATCGTGGTCTTCCTGAACAAGGTCGACCTGCTCGAGGACAAGGAGCTGCTGGATCTCGTCGAGATGGAGATCCGCGAGCTGCTGTCCAAGTACCAGTTCCCGGGTGACAAGACCACCATCGTGCGCGGTTCCGCCACAGCGGCGCTGGCCGGCACGCCCGAGGGTGAGAAGGCGATCGCCGAGCTGATGGCCGCGATCGACAACGACATCCCGGAGCCGGCGCGCGAGATGGACAAGCCGTTCCTGATGTCCGTCGAGGACGTGTTCTCGATCACCGGCCGCGGCACCGTCGCCACCGGGCGCATCGAGCGCGGCGTGGTGAAGGTGAACGACACCGTCGAGATCGTCGGCCTGCGCGACACCGTGACGTCGGTCGTGACCGGCATCGAGATGTTCCGCAAGCTGCTGGACAGCGGCCAGGCGGGCGATAACGTCGGGATCCTGCTGCGCGGCATTGAAAAGGACGGCATCGAGCGCGGCCAGGTTCTGGCGGCCCCGAAGTCGATCAACCCGCACAAGAAGGCCAAGGCCGAGATCTACGTCCTCTCGAAGGACGAGGGTGGCCGCCACACGCCGTTCTTCAACGGGTATCGTCCCCAGTTCTACTTCCGGACGACGGACGTGACCGGGATCGTCAACCTGCCGAAGGGCGTGGAGATGATTATGCCGGGCGACAACATCGCGGTGGAGATCGAGCTGATCGTGCCGATCGCGATGGAGAAGACCCAGAAGTTCGCGATCCGCGAGGGTGGCCGCACCATCGGGGCGGGCCGCATCACGGACATCATCGAATAACCCGCGAGGCGAAACCCTCCCGACGTCTCGCCGAGGCATCCCCGGATGCCTCGGCTGCGTTGTCTAAAAGGACCCTTCACAGGCGCGTAGCTCAATTGGTAGAGTAGCGGTCTCCAAAACCGTTGGTTGGGGGTTCGATTCCCTCCGCGCCTGCCATCTTACCGCATGAAAAACCCTTTCCGCAGCACCCGTATCTTCATTGGCGAGATGGTGGGTGAACTCCAGAAGGCCACGTGGCCGACCAAGACCGAGCTGCGCGATTCCACCATCGTGGTAATCGTGGCGGCAATCATCATGGGCGTGTTCACCAGCATCAGCGACTTTTCCCTCACGCAGGTTGTGATCCTGTTCACGGATCTCGTCAGCTGACCCATCGCCCATGCCCGCCCCTTCCACCTCCCCGGCCGGAGCCCAATGGTTCGCGGTGCACACGCTCTCCGGCCAGGAGAATAAGGTTAAGACCTACATCGAGAAGTTCAAGAAGCCCGAGGAGCTCGATGATTTCCTGTTCGAGGTGCTGCTGCCCACCGAGGTGGTTTCGGAGGTCAAGGGCGGCAAGAAGAGCACCAAGGTCCGCAAGCTGTATCCCGGCTATGTTTTCCTGCAGGCGCGCCTGTACGGGGAGGATGGCAAGCTGATCAATAAGCCTTGGTATTTCGTCAAGGAGGCCTCCGGGGTCATCGGCTTCGTCGGCGGCGACCGTCCGTCGGCGCTGCGGAAGGCGGACGTGGATGAGATCTACGCGCGCATTGAGGCGGCCAGCGGCAAGGAAGTGCCGAAGGTGCAGTATAACGTGGGCGAGGAGGTGAAGATCACTGATGGAGCCTTCGCGTCGCTGACGGGCCGCATCGACGAGATTGACCCGGACCGGGGCAAGCTGCGCGTCTCCGTTTCGATCTTCGGGCGGTTCACGCCCGTCGAGCTCGAATACTGGCAGGTCCAGCGAATGAACGACTGACCTGTCCTTCCCCTCTTAACCACAACGTAATTTCCCTCTCCCATGGCCAAGAAGATCCAAGGTTACATCCGACTCCAGCTGCCTGCCGGCGCCGCCAATCCCGCCCCCCCGGTGGGTCCCGCGCTTGGCGCCCAGGGCGTCAACATCATGGCGTTCTGCAAGGAGTTCAACGCCCGCACCAAGGATCAGAACGGGATGATCCTGCCGGTGGTCATCACGGTCTTCTCCGATAAGAGCTTCACGTTCATCCTGAAGTCCCCGCCCGCGTCCGTCCTCCTAAAGAAAGCGGCTAACATCGCCAGCGGCTCGGCCAAGCCGAACCAGGATAAGGTGGGCAAGGTCACCCGCAAGCAGCTGCTGGAAATCTACAACATCAAGAAAGCCGACCTGAACGCGACCACCCCCGAGGCCGGGATTAAGGTGATCGCAGGCACCGCCCGCAACATGGGCATCGAAGTCCTCGACTGAGCCTTTGCCCCGGACACGAGTCCGGGGCCCGTTGCCAACCCATCGCGGGAGTCCCCTCGGGACGTTCGCACCGCACCCAACCATGCCGAAAAAGCACAGCAAGCGTTACCAGGGCGCCGTCAAGGTCGCCGATCTAGCCAAGGAGTACCCGCTGAAGGAAGCGGTGGAGATTCTGGCCAAGTTCCCCAAGGCCAAGTTCGACGAGACTGTCGAGCTTTCGTTCCACCTCGGGGTGGATGCCACCTCCGGCGAGCAGAACGTTCGCGGGACGACCCCGTTGCCCAATGGCTCTGGCAAGAAGGTCCGCGTGCTCGTCTTCACGGACGACGCCGTCAAGGCGCTGGCCGCCGGAGCGGACTTCGCCGGCCTGCAGGACATGATGCAGAAGGTGAACGAGGGCTGGCTCGACTTCGATGTGGCGATCGCGACCACCGAGGCGATGAAGCAGGTGCGCACCTTGGCGCGCGTGCTGGGTCCCAAGGGCCTAATGCCGAACCCTAAGGCGGGCACCGTCACGGACGACGTCGCCGCGGGCATCAAGGCCGTGAAGGCCGGTCGCGTGGAGTTTAAGATGGACAAGACCGCCAACATCGGGGTCGGCGTGGGCAAGCGCTCCTTCACCCCCGCGCAGATCCTCGAGAACGCCGCCTCGGTGCTGGAGGCTGTGGGCAAGGCGAAGCCGAACACCTTCAAGGGTGGCCAGTTCATCAAGTCGGTCACCCTGTCGTCGAGCATGAGCCCGGCGGTAAAGGTGGCCTCCACTGAATTCTCCAAGTACTGAGGGCCCCGACCATGAGAGCCGAAAAACAATACCTGATCGCCGAGGTCGACACCCACCTCAAGAAGAGCGACTACGTCATTCTGGCGAACTTCACCAAGGTGACGGTCGCGGACACGGCGGACCTCCGCAAGCTACTCGCCAAGGAGAACGCCGAGTTCCACGTGGTGAAGAACAGCTCGCTGCGGGTCGCGGCCAAGGCCCTGGGCCTGCCGGACGTCGAGGCCGCGCTGACGGGGCCGACGGCGGTCATCGTCGGCGGCCGCAATTCGGCGGGCGTGGCGAAGATCCTGAAGAAGTTCTTCGAGGATAAGCAGAAGCTCGACATCAAGCTGGGCGTGCTGGACCGCAAGCTGGTCTCGCGCGACGACCTGCTGAAGATCGCGGAGCTGCCGTCTTTCGACGCGCTGCGCGCCCAGTTCCTAGGCCTGTTGACCAGCAATGCGGCGGCGTTCGTCCGCGTGCTGGATGCCAAGGTCAAGAAAGAGCAGCCCGCTGCTCCCGCCGCCTGAGCCCCCGGGCCCGAGGCGTTTCTCGTCCCCCTAAATCCCTTTCCCGTCCGCGCCGGCCCCGCCGGCGGGGGCGGAAAACCACCATCCACGAACCGGCTAGGAGATACGTCTCTTAAACGCGCGCCTTCCCGCGCCGCTAGCCGGATCCAGGAGCCGTTACCATGAGCAACATCACCAAGGAACAAGTCATCGAGTGGCTTTCGGGCCAGTCGGTTCTCGAACTCGCCGCGCTGGTCAAGGACCTCGAGGGCAAGTGGGGCGTTTCCGCCGCCGCTGCCGTCGCCGCCGCCCCCGCGGGCGGTGCCGCGGGTGCCGCCGCCGCTCCCGCGGCCGAGGCGCAGACCGAGTTCACCGTCATCCTCAAGGATGCCGGCGCGAACAAGATCGGCGTCATCAAGGAAGTCCGTGCCGTCACGGGCCTGGGCCTCAAGGAGGCCAAGGACCTCGTTGAGGGCGCGCCGAAGCCGGTCAAGGAAAACGCCCCTAAGGCCGAGGCCGAGGACATCAAGAAGAAGCTCGAGGCGGCCGGCGCCAAGGTCGAGCTCAAGTAATCCCGCCCGGCTTGGCGAACTTCCTCGCCCCATCTGCGGTATTTTTCGGGACAGGCTGCGGGAATTCTGCGGCCTGTCCCTTGCCTGCTTAGTGCGTTTCATCCGTCCGCGCCCGTCCGCTTCCCTCCGCCCTTTTCTCCCTTAACGGGAAACTCCCATGGCCGACCGTAACCACCTCGACCGCGTCAACTTCGGCAAGCTCCGCGAAGTGATCCAGCCGCCGAATCTCATCGAGATCCAGATCACGTCTTACCTCGACTTCCTGCAGAAGGGTGTGCCGGAGAAACAGCGTAAGCCCCAGGGGCTCGAGGCGGTGTTCCGCGAGGTCTTCCCGATCCTCTCGTACGACGAGCGGCTGACGCTGGAGTACGTCTCCTACACGCTGGGGGACCCGAAGAACTCCGAGCTCGAGTGCCTCCGCGAGGGCATCACCTATTCTGTGCCATTGTACGTGAAGCTGCGGCTGCGCGAGGAGGATTTCATCAAGGACGAGGACATCTACATGGGGGAGATCCCGATGGTGACGGAGCGTGGCTCGTTCATCATCAATGGCGCCGAGCGTGTCGTGGTGTCCCAGCTGCACCGTTCGCCTGGCATCGCGTTCGAGGTGGCGCTCCATCCGAACGGCAAGCCGCTGCATTCCTTCCGTATCATCCCCGACCGCGGCACCTGGCTAGAGGTCCAATTCGACAACAACGACCTCCTGTATGTCTATCTCGACCGCCGGCGTCGCCGCCGCAAGTTCCTCATCACGACCCTGCTCCGCGCGGTCGGCTACAGCTCGGACATCGATCTCCTGAACCTGTTTTACGAGATCAAGGACCTCCGCGTCTCCAAGGCGCTGGATATGGAGAACGTCTCCACGCTGGTGCTGGTGGAGGATGCCATCGACGCCCAGAAGGGCGTGGTCCTCGCCCGTGCCTTCGAGCCGCTGACCAAGGCGATCGTCCGCACCTTCGAAAAACACGACATCACCACCCTGCGGGTGATCGACACCTCGGTGGACGAGGGGGCGATCATCCGGGCCCTGAAGAAGGACCCGACCCGCAACGAGGAGGAGGCGCTCAAGGAGATCTACAAGCGCCTGCGTCCGGGCGAACCGCCGACGACCGCCAACGCGAAGGCCCTGCTCAAGCGCCTGTTCTTCGATCCCAAGCGTTACGACCTCGGCCGCGTCGGCCGCTACAAGGTCAACCAGAAGCTCGGCCTAAAGGCCGACTTGGAGCAGCGCATCCTCGCGAGCGCGGACGTCGTCGCCGCGACCAAGTACCTTGTCCGCCTCAAGCGGGGCGTGGGCGTGGTCGATGACATCGATCACCTCGGTTCCCGTCGCGTGCGCACCGTGGGCGAGCTCCTCGCCAATCAGTGCCGCGTGGGCCTCAGCCGTACGGAGCGGCTGGTCCGCGAGCGGATGACGATGTACGACCAGAGCGTCGACTCGATCACCCCGCAGAAGCTGATCAATCCCAAGGCGTTGACCACGGTCATCCGCGACTTCTTCGCCCGCAGCCAGCTGTCGCAGTTCATGGACCAGATCAACCCGCTGGCCGAGGTGACGCACAAGCGCCGCCTCTCCGCCCTCGGGCCGGGCGGTCTGAATCGCGAGCGCGCCGGCTTCGAGGTCCGCGACGTCCATCCGTCGCACTATGGCCGCATCTGCCCGATCGAGACCCCGGAAGGGCCGAACATCGGCCTGATCAATTCCCTGTCTACCTATGCCCGGGTGAACGAGTTCGGTTTCATCGAGACCCCCTACCGGGTGGTCAAGGACGGCCGCGTCACCGACAAGATCGAGTACCTGACGGCGGACCAAGAAGAGGCCAAGGTGATCGCGCAGGCGAACGCCGAGATCGACGAGAAGGGCCACTTTGTGGGCAAGGTGACCGTCCGCCAGGACGGCAACTTCCTCGAAGTGCCGCCCGCGGAGGTCCACCTGATGGACGTCTCGCCCAAGCAAGTGATCTCGATCGCGGCGGGAATGATCCCCTTCCTCGAGCACGACGACGCTAACCGCGCCCTGATGGGTGCGAACATGCAACGCCAGGGTGTGCCACTGCTGCAGGCGGAGGCTCCCTTCGTCGGCACGGGCATCGAGGAGCGGGTGGCCCGCGACTCGAAGATCGTGGTGGTGGCCGAGGAGTCCGGGATCGTGGCTTCGGTCGATGCCAAGCGCATCGTGGTCACCAAAGACGGCGAGCTGCCGCGCTCGGTGCGGCACGATCCGAAGAACCACGTGCACGTGTACGAGCTGCGCAAGTTCATGCGCTCGAACGCGGGCACCTGCTTCAACCAGAAGCCGATCGTCCGTCAGGGCCAGAAGGTGAAGGCCGGCCAGATTATCGCCGACGGTCCCTCGACCGACCAGGGCGAGATGGCGCTGGGCCGGAACGTCCTCGTGGCGTTCATGCCGTGGAACGGCTACAACTTCGAGGACGCGATCCTCATCTCCGAGAAGGTGCTCCGCGAGGACATCTTCACCTCGATCCACATTCAGGAATTCGAGGTCACCGCCCGCGACACCAAGCTCGGGCCCGAGGAGATCACTCGGGACATCCCGAACGTGGGTGAGGAAGCTCTCAAGAACCTCGACCATAACGGTGTCATCCGCATCGGTGCGGAGGTGAAGCCCGGGGACATCCTCGTCGGCAAGATCACCCCCAAGTCCGAGACCGAGTTGGCCCCGGAGGAGAAGCTCCTCCGCGCCATCTTCGGCGAGAAGGCGGCCGACGTGAAGGACACCTCGCTGATCGTGCCCTCGGGCGTGGCCGGCATCATTATGGACGTGAAGGTGTCCTCCCGCATCGACAACCAGGAGGAGAAGCTGTCCCCGTCCGATCGTCGGCGTCAGGCCAAGCAGATCCAGGAGGAATTTAAGACCCAGATGGACAAGCTCCGCGAGGGGCTGACCGAGTCCCTCTCGAATATCCTGCTGGGCGAGAAGATCCCGCTGGACGTGGTGAACGGCGAGACCGGGGAGATCATCATCCCGGCCAACCGCAAGATCACCAAGACGCTGCTGCGCAAGCTGGCGGCGGTCTCCAAGCACGTGCAGATCGACCCTTCGCCGGTCCGCATCAAGATCATGGAGATCATCGGCTCGTACCAGACCAAGTTCGACGAGCTGGAGACGGACCGGGAGCGCAAGATCACCGCCATCGAGGCCGGCGAAGGCTCGGCCGACGGCGCGATCAAGCAGGTCAAGGTCTACATCGCTACCAAGCAGAAGCTGGAGGTCGGCGACAAGATGGCCGGCCGTCACGGCAACAAGGGCGTCGTTGCCAAGATCGTGCCCGAGGAGGATATGCCGTTCCTGCCGGACGGGACCCCGGTCGAGATCTGCCTAAACCCGCTGGGCGTGCCCTCGCGCATGAACGTCGGCCAGGTGCTCGAGACCCATCTGGGTTGGGCCTGCAAGAAGCTGGGCATCAAGGTCGCGACCCCCGTCTTCGACGGCATCCCCGAGAAGAAGGTGCGCGATTACCTGAAGGACGCCAAGCTGCCTTCCTCCGGCAAGAGCACCCTGATGGACGGGCGCACCGGCGAGAAGATCGATCAGGAGGTCGTCGTGGGCTACATCTACATGATGAAGCTCAACCACCTGGTCTCCCACAAGATCCACGCCCGGGCGGTCGGACCCTATTCCCTCGTCACCCAGCAGCCGCTGGGCGGCAAGGCGCAGTACGGTGGCCAGCGCTTCGGCGAAATGGAAGTGTGGGCCCTGGAGGCCTATGGCGCCGCCCATACGCTGCAGGAGCTCCTCACCGTCAAGTCGGACGACGTCCAAGGCCGCACGAAGATCTACGAGTCGCTGGTCAAGGGTGACAACACCCTGCAGGCCGGCACGCCGGAGTCCTTCAACGTGCTGATCAAGGAGATCCAGTCCCTCGGCCTCGACATCAAGCTGCAGAAGCGCGACGCCCTCAGCTTCGGCGCCTGAGCGCCGGTCTCGGCCACTTAACCAACATCTAGGGAGACACCAATATGATTCAACCCAACGAGACCGCCGCCACCACCCGTGACCAGGCCCGCGAGGCCATCGGCTTGGAGGAGAGCGCGTTCGACTGCGTGTCCATCACCGTCGCCTCCCCCGAGACCATCCGCAAGTGGTCGAAGGGCGAGGTGAAGAACCCGGAGACGATCAACTACCGCACCTTCAAGCCCGAGCCGGGCGGCCTCTTCTGCCAGAAGATCTTCGGCCCGGTTCGTGATTACGAGTGCGCCTGCGGTAAGTACAAGCGCATCAAGTACAAGGACGTGGTGTGCGACCGCTGCGGCGTCGAGGTGACGATCGCCCGCGTCCGCCGCGAGCGCATGGGTCACATCGAGTTGGCGGTGCCGGTGGCCCACATCTGGTTCCTCAAGTCGATGCCCAGCCGCCTTGGCCTGTTGCTCGATATGACGGCGCGCTCCTTGGAGCGGGTCATCTATTACGAGAACTATATGGTGATCGATCCGGGCAAGACCCCGCTCGAGCCCCGCCAGCTGCTGACCGACAACGAGTACCGGCAGGCCCTGGACGAGTACGGTGATGATTCGTTCGTCGCCAAGATGGGTGCCGAGGCCGTGCGCGATTCCCTGGTCAAGACCGATATGGAGGCCACCGTCGCCGAGCTGCAGGAGCAGATGCGCGCGACCAAGTCGAAGCAGATCAAGAAGAAGCTCTCCAAGCGGCTGAAGGTCATCCAGGGCT
>VHCY01000046.1 GCA_016871595.1 Verrucomicrobiota bacterium | reverse complement strand
CCACACCCTGCCGCGGCTCGTCAGTCCCAAGGTGCTCGGCTACCGCACCACCCTCGAGGACGCGTTCCCCTGGGCCGCCGTCGATCTGCGACCCTAAGAGCCCGCGCCAAACCGGGCCGGAACTAGCGCCTGCTCAAAGCCCGAGGATCGCCCGCAGCACCGCCGCCAGCAGATCGATCGGGCTGCCGGACGAAGGCTGACTCGGCTGACCAGGCTGGCCCGGTTGCCCCGGCTGGCCCGGTTGGCCGCCTTGGCTGGAACTGGAGGCGGAGGAACTCGACTGGCTGGAAGCGCTCTGGCTACCCGGCTGTCCCGGACGCCCCGGTTGACCCGTTGGCGGCCGTCCCGGTTGGCCCGGCTGCCCTGGCTGCCCCAAGCCGGCAAGCGGCGTCGGCGTGCCCAAATCCCGCCCCTGCCCCTCCTGCCCGCCCCGGCTGGGCGTACCCTGCTGGTCCGCCCCGGGCGCGGAACCCGCGGGCCGTCCGCTGCCGGAATTGCCGTCCGGGCCGTCGTCCCGGCCATACGGGTACTTGTCCTGCGCGTTGGGAATGCCGTCCCCGTCGATGTCCGGGTCCTGGGCATTGGGGATCCCATCCCCGTCCATATCCCCGTCCGCCGCGTTTGCCGTGCCATCCCCATCCAGGTCACCACCCGGACCATCGCGGCCATTGCCCGCGCCCCCGGGCCCGGACGGATCGGGATTAGTCCCGTAACGGTACTCATCCTGGGCGTCCGGCACCCCATCTCCATCGCTATCCTCGTCCCGCTCGTTGGGGATGCCGTCCCCGTCCATATCGGGATCCTCCCGATTGGGAATGCCGTCCCCGTCGAGGTCCCCGTCGGGACCGCTACGACCGTCCGCGGAAACCCTCGCCAGGGCCTCAGTGCCCCGGCCGCCGCCCTGACCATCCCCGCCGCGGCCGAACACGCCGGAGAAGGTGAAGCGCACGTGATCGACCTGGCTGGAGCCGAGCGAGGCGCGGTGCTTGATCGCCGCGTCGCGCACGACCTCCATCTCGATCCGGCGCCGCCGGGCCTCCTCAGCGTCCGCCATCGGGCCGAACAGGCAGGTCAGATTCTCGTGCCGGTAGCGCACGTACCAGCCCTCATCGCTGGGCCCGAGCCCCGTGATGTTGATGCCGCCGTGACGCTGGCGGAACTCGTCCGCGGGCAGATTCCACAGGTCCTCGATCGCGGAGACCGGGTAAATCAGCGTGGTGGCCCGCCCGACGCCGGGGAGCACCGCGCAGGCCAGCAGCAGGAGGAAGCGTAGGAGCGCCATCGCGAGGAACGTCAGAGGCCCGACGGAATGACCCGGCCTTTTTCCGTGCGGTTGGGGCCGCCCTTGTTCACCGGGCCCTTGCCGCCCGTGCCGGTGCCCTTCTCGTAGTCCTGCGTGTTCACGTTCGCGACCTGCTGGGTGCCGACGACGGCAGGGCTGCGGGGCTGCTGGGGAATGCGCATCGCCTGATCGCCGATGGCCATCGCGGTCGGCCGGGAGGGGCCCTTCCCATCGGGAGCCGGCGCGGCGGCCTCACCCTTCAGTTCCGCGACCTGGATGCCCTGGGCCTGATCCCCGGCCCCGGCCGCGGGCTTCTCCTCCTCCTTGCCTCCCGCGCCGCCCGCCTGATTCGCCTCGGGCTTGCCTTGACCGCCCGGCCTTCCCGGCGCGCCTCCGGTGCCCTCGCCGGCCGCCTCGTTGCCGTTCGGTCCCGGCGGCTGGCTGGCGCCGCCCACTTTGTCCGTCCGGGCCTGTTCATCGCCCGGCAACTCAAAGTCCCCGATCATCCCGATCGCGGACCGCTTCTCGGGCGCGTGCGCGGAGCCGTCCAGGAGCGCCGGGTCGGGCAACACGCCCCGGGCCCCCGCTGCGCCCCGGGGCGAGCCGGGACGGGCGGCTCCGCCCGCATCGGCCGCGAGGAGCGGGGCCAACGCGAAGCCCGCCAGCACCACCCCGCAGAGCACGAGTGGACGCACGGAGGTCATTTCTGGTCGGAAGGAACGTTGCAGATCACAGTCACGACCGGTGGCGGCGTGCCCGCCCTCACTTGCAGGAGCAGGTTGATGTCACGGTAGCCCTTGCGCCGGCCAATCACCTCGTAGTCTCCGGGCAAAATGCGCATCACCTCGGAGTCGAACTTCTGCGGCGCCCGGAAATTGGTGATCTGGACCCAGGTGCTGCCGTCCGACTTGAAGGTCACGTCCACCGGCTTGTTCTGCTCCATCAGCACCGTGTGCAGTTGCTGGACCCGGTCGCTGTTCACAAGGTAGGACGGCTTCACGGCCATCGCCTCGTTGAAGCGGCGGATGGCCCCCTGGAAATCCGACCGGTTGGCCAACTGCTCCGCGGCCTCGATGTACTTCTGGTACTGCAGCAGCGCGCGGATGACCGTGCCGATCCGGGTGTAGCCCTCCTTCGCCTCGGCGTGATCCGCGTCCAGCTTCAGGGTCTCGCTGTAGGCCTCGCGCGCCTCGGACCACTGGTAGGCCTTCTCGTAGTCGAAGGCCTTCGCGAGGGCCTTCTGCACCGCCTCCTGGTGCGCGTTGGCGCGGGCCGTCTTCAGCTGCGCCTGCACCTCGGTGTTCTGGGGGGTGACCTTGAGGGCGTTCTGCAGCTCGGTGATCGCCCGGTTCCAATCGCGCGCCTGGATCGCCTCGTTCGCCGCCGCCTTGGCGGCGGCGAAGCGGGTCTCCTTCTCCAGCCGCGCCGCCCGCGATTGCCCCTCCTGCGCCGCGGCGGAAAACCCGTCCAGCGCGAAGGCCTGCTTGTAGGCCTCGGCCGCCTCCTTGAACTGCTTCTGCTGCTCCAGCTTCGCCCCCTGCTGCAGCAGGGCGTGGACGCGGTCGATATTCTCGGCCCGCTTCAGGCCCTGCACGGCGGCCTCCAGTCCGGGGGACTTGGCGAGGGCCTGCTCAAACGCCTGGCGGGCGGCGGACTTCTCCCCCGCCGCAAGCGCGCGTTGGCCATCGAACAGGCGGGCCTTGACGAAGGTGGCCAAGGCCTCCTCGGCGCGCTTGAGCTGGGCGAATCCCGCGTCGAACTGCTTCTTGGCCCCGGCGAAATTGCCATCGGCGAGGAGCTTGCTGCCGGCACCGGCCGCCTCGAAGGCGGCTTCCAGCGCGCCCGGCGCAAGACTGCGGGCCAGCTCCAGTTCCTTGATGCGCAGCAGGATCGCGTCGTATCCCTGCCGCGCCTCCCCCTTGGCCTTCACGTTGCGGGTGAAGGATTCGATCTCGGGGTTCAACGCCTCGAACACGGCGAAAGCCCGGCCGAAGTCCCGGTTGCGCAGCAGCGCCTCGCCCTGCGTAAAGAGCCGCTCCATCGTGATGAGTTGCTCGATCTGGGAAGGATGGTCGGCCGGCACCCGGCGCAGCTCCTTCAGCGCCTTGCCCGCCAGCTCGAACGCCTGTTCCGCCTTGGCCTGGCTGATGAACGCGGAGTTGGCCTCGGCGATCGAGGGCGCACCCGCCACGGGTGCCGGCGCCGGGGCAAACACCTCCGGCCCCAAAAACAGCTTGAGCCCGCGGATGACCAGCCCCGCCGCCAAGAGCAGCGCGAACGCGCCGCCCAGGGTCCAGCCGATCAGTCGCGGCCACGAGGGGCCACGGCGGGCCGGCTCCTTGCCCGCTTCCGGATTCCAGTGAATGATGCGGCGCCGCTTGGGGCCGCCGGGGGATTCCTCGACCATAGGTGACGGTGGGTTCAGACGTGGGGGACGCGTGAAGGTTAGCGCTGACGACTCCAACTCCCCGCGGGGCTCCGGGGACTGGGGGACTGTGGAAGGAATCCTCCAAAACGCAAAGGGCTTCGCGGGCCCCGTCGCGACGCCGGAAACTTGCGTCTGCCGCACTCGTCCCTTCCGTCACCGCATTCCCGCTATGAACTCCCGGCTCGCCCTCGCCCTGCTTGCCCTCGTCCTCCTGCTCGCCGGTTGCTATCAGGTGCCGGTCACGGGCCGGCGCGCGATGAACCTGGTCGACGACAAGGAGGTCACCAAGATGAGCGTGGGGATGTTCGAGGACCTGAAGAAACGCTACCGGCCCTCCCGCAACCAGGCCCATCAGGCGCAACTCCAGCGGGTCGGCTCCCGGCTGGCGAAGGTGGTCTTCTGGGATATGCCGGACGCGGACTGGGAATTCGTCGTGTTCGACAATCCGCAGATCAACGCCTTCGCGATGGCGGGCGGGAAGGTGGGCGTGTTCACCGGCATTTTCCGCATCGCCAAGACCGACGACCAGCTGGCCTCGGTGATCGCCCACGAGATTGCCCACGTCACGGCCAAGCACGTGCACGAGAAGCTCTCCCGGGAATTGGCGGTTTCCACCGTGGGCACGGTGGGCGTGATCGGTGGCCTCGCCGGCGGCGCGTCCGGCTTGGCCGTGGACGCCCTTGCCCAAGTCTACGGCCTCACCACGGGCATCGGCGGCTTCGCCTTCGACCGGGAAAAGGAGCGCGAGGCGGACTACGTCGGACTGATGTATATGGCCCGGGCCGGCTACGACCCGCAGGCGGCAGTCCAGGTGATGGAGGCCCTCGAGGCCGAGACCGGCAAGGACCCGATGCCGCCCGCCCTGCTTTCAACCCACCCCTCCCACCCCGAGCGGATCCTGAAGCTGATGGACGCGATGCCCAAGGCGCTGGAGGAACGATCCCGGAGCGGCCAGGTGGCCAATCCGATCATCGTCCGCTGACCCGGCGCAGGCGCGCGCCCCGCCGGGTCGGTCGGCTCAAGGCTGCTTGGCCTGCTTCTTCTTGGGCGCCTTGTTGGCCCCGCCACCCGTGCGGCCGAGCCACTCCGGCGGGATCTCGGCCGGGACCTTCAAGTCCCGGCGCAGCTGCGCCAGTTGCCCCTCCAACTGCTTCCGCGCGGCGGCGTAGGCCGGATCGCCAAGCACGTTGCGCAACTCGCGCGGATCCTTCTCGGTGTCGTACAGCTCCCAATAGTCGTCAGCCGTGCCGAAGAAATGCACGAGCTTGTAGCGGTCGGTGACGACCCCGTAGTGCGGCCGCACCCGGTGCGGTGTCGGCCATTCGAAATACTGGTAATAGAAGGCCGTCCGCCAGTCCGCCGGGCGGTTGCCCGCGAGGATCGGCCGCAGGCTCCGGCCCTGCATCTCCGCCGGCGCCGGCAAGCCAGCCGCATCCAGGAAGGTCTGCGCGAAATCGAGGGTCGAGACCAGGTCCTTGCTCACCCCGCCCGCGCGGCTCACCCCGGGCCAGCGGACCAGCAGCGGCGTGCGGAGCGACTCCTCGAAGATCCAGCGCTTGTCGAACCAGCCGTGCTCCCCCAGGAAGAATCCCTGGTCGCTCGAATAGACCACAATCGTGTTCTCGGCGAGGCCCTCCTGCTCCAGGTAATCGAGCAATCGGCCGACACTGTCGTCAACCGCGCGCACCGTCCCGGTGTAGTCGTGCATATAGCGCTGGTAGCGCCAGCGGACCAGATCCTTGCCCTGCAGGTTGGCCGCCCGGAAACGGGCGTTGCGGGGCTCGTAATAGGCATCCCAGACCTTCCGCTGCTCGGGGGTCATATTCGGCGGAGGGTCAAACTTGGCGTCCCGGTCGGTGAAGGTCTTCTCCAGGGTCATATCCTGATCCCGCACGGCGATGCCGCGGTTCGCGTAATCATCGAACAGCGTGTCCGGCTCCGGATACACCCGATCCCCATCGGCGCCCAGATGGCGCAGGGCGGGGGCCCACTCGCGGTGCGGCGCCTTGTGCTGGGCCATCAGCAGGAACGGGCGGCTCTTGTCCCGCTGGCGCAGCCAGTCGAGGGAGAGATCGGTGATGATGTCCGTGGTGTAGCCCTCCGTCTTCACCTGCTCGCCCATCCGGATCATCGCCGGGTTGTAGTAGATGCCCTGCCCGGGGAGGATCTGCCAGAAATCGAAGCCGGTGGGATCGGACACGAGGTGCCATTTGCCGATCACGGCCGTCTGGTAGCCGGACTGGCGCAGGATCTTGGGAAAGGTCACCTGCGAGCCGTCGAAACGGGAGTTCGAGTTGTTCACGAACCCGTTCAGGTGGTTGTACTTTCCCGTGAGGACGACGGCGCGCGAGGGGCCGCAGATCGAGTTCGGGACGAGGGCGCGGTCGAACCGCATCCCGGACTTGGCCAACCGGTCGAGATGCGGGGTCTCCAGCAGGCGCCGGCCCTCGCCGTAGGCGCTGATGGCCTGGTAGGCGTGGTCGTCGGAGAAGATGAACAGGATGTTCGGGGCGCGCGGGGCGGCGGCCGGCGCGGCCGCGGCGATCGCGAGGCCGAGGGACAGGAGACCGGGGGTGGAACGGGTCATACGCACCGGGGATCTCAGCGCTTGGCCGACTGGGTGGCAAAGAAGGCCTTGGCCTCGGTCACCAGCCGGTTCGGATCCTCGGCGAAGGCCTTGCTGTCGGTCTCGGTCGCCATCACGCCCGACCAGCCGGAACGGCGGATCTCGGCGAACAGCCCGGTGTAATTCGACTGGCCACGGCCGATCTCGGTGTCGACCGGCGTCTTCTTCCCGTCGGCCGCCGTCTGCACGACCTTGTCCTTGAAGTGGATGTCATAGACGCGGTCCCCATAGCTGCGGAACACCTCCGCCGCATCGAATCCGGCGGCGGTGACCCAGCCCACATCGAGGCACACGCCGATGCGGCGGTCCCGCTTGGCGAGGATCGCACGGACCGTCGCGGGATCGCCGTAGACGCTGCCGGTGCCGTGATTGTGGATGGCCAAACGGATATCGTACTCCTTCACGAGCTCCTCAAGGTTGTCCCACTCCGCCTGATTGCGCGGCTCCACGATGATAACCTTGATCCCCATCAGCTTCGCGAACTCGAAGAGCTTGCGGTTCTCCTCCTTGTTCATCGAGGTCCCGTTCACCCCGAAGGTGTAGACCTGCAGGCCCTTGGCCTCGAGGATCGCCTTCTTCCGCAGCGACTCGGCGGCCGGACCCTTCGGGTCGATGTGCTTCCCGATCATTTGCAAGTGGGTGATGCCGTGCTTGGTCGCGAAGGCCACGACCTGGTCGAAGTCCATATTGCGGCAGGTCCAGGTCTGAAGGCCGAGGGTCGGCGCCGCGCGCAGGGCCACGGCCGAGAGGAGCAAGGCAGCGGCCAAGGCGGCCCGCCGCAGGAGGGGGGAAGCGGTGATCATAGGGGGAAGCCGGACCGTTGGGGTCACGCGCCCACGTGGCAAGCCCGCGCGCCCCCGGAGACCGGCCTTGCCTCATCATTACTCGCCCGGTCTCCTCCCCTGCCCCCTACCCGATGCCCTCCCGCTCCCCCGCCCTGCCCCGCCGCTCCTTCCTGCGCTCCGTTGGCGCCGCCACCCTCGCCGCGCCCTTTTTTGCCCGGAACGCCCACGCCGCCGCGCCCAGCCGCGTCCTGCGCCACGCCAGCTTCGGCGCGGCCGGAATGGCCTGGGCCGACATCCAGGCTATCACCAGCAATCCGTTCGTGAAGCTGGTCGCGGTGGCCGACGTCGACCTCGCGCGGGTGAAGCAGGTCAAGGAGACGTTCCCCGAGGTCCGGGTTTACCAAGACTGGCGGCAGTTGCTCGAGAAGGAGCAGGGCAACCTCGACTCGGTCAACGTCTCCACCCCGGACCATATGCACGCGCCCATCGCCCACGCGGCGATGCAGCTCGGCAAGCACTGCTACTGCCAGAAGCCGCTCGCCCACGGGATCCACGAGACCCGCGTCCTCACCCGCCTCGCCCGGGAGAAAAAGCTGGTGACCCAGATGGGCATCCAGATCCATTCCTACAAGGTGTACCGCCAAGCCGTCGCGGTCGTGCAGTCCGGCGTGATCGGCAAGGTGCGCGAGGTCCACACCTGGAGCAGCAAGAAGTGGGGCGACACCGGCCGGCCGCCGGAACGCCACGATCCGGTGCCCGCCACGCTCGACTGGAACCTGTGGCAGGGCGTGGCGGCCGAGCGGCCCTTCGTCGCGGGGCACTATCACCCCGGACAATGGCGCAAGCGGCTCGATTTCGGCACCGGCACCTTCGGGGATATGGGCTGCCACATCTTCGACCCGGTCTTCGAGGCCCTCGCCCTGACCTCGCCGCTCTCGCTCCGCTCGGAGGGGCCCGCGCCGGACGCCTGGAACTGGTCGGTCAACGCCCGCATCCGCTACGTCTTCCCGGGCACGGCCTACACCGAGGGCAAGACGGTGCCCGTCACCTGGTACGATGGCGACGAGCGGCCGCCGGCGGAGATCCGGGCGCTGGTCGCCGACCCCCGCGACGCCGCCAAGGCGAAGGGCGGGCGCAAGGCGGATCCGGACAGCCAGGGCTCGATCATCATCGGCACCAAAGGCGTCCTGCACGTCCCGCACATCGCCGCCCCGCGCCTGTGCCCGCTGGCGGATTTCCGCGACTATGTCCTGCCCGAACGGACGCAGGGGCACCACTGGACCGAATGGGCGGAAGCCTGCCTCAACGGCGGCCGCCCTGGGGCGAACTTCGACTATTCCGGCCCGCTCACGGAGGCCGTCCTGCTCGGCAGCGTGGCCGTGCGCTTCCCCGGCCAGGAACTGGCTTGGGACGGCCCGAAGCTCGCCTTCTCCAATGTCGCCGCCGCGAACACCCACCTGCGCCGGACCTACCGCCGCGGCTGGGAGGTAGCCGGGCTCTGAAGACCAAAGGATGGCGACGTTCCGGGAAGTCTGCCTCGACGGGCCGGTCGTGCTGCTCGACGCGGCGGCCGCCCAGGTGCAGGTGGGCCTGATCCAACCCTCCGGCGAAGCTGGCTGGTCCACCCCGCCGGGCGAATCCGGGGTCGCGGTCTTTCAAGCCCTGGAGGAACTGGGCGTGAACCCGTCGAAAGTCCGCGGCTGGATTTTCTGCGAGGGTCCGGGGTCGATTCTCGGCATCCGGACGGTCGCGATGGCCCTCCGCAGTTGGACCCTCCTTCACCCCGCGCCCGTGCATCGCTACCTCAGCCTCGCGGTGCTCGCGCACGCGCTCGGCGACCCCGCCGCCGGCATCATCGCGGATGCCCGCCGGGAGACCTGGCACCACCTGCGCCCCGGAGAACCCCTGCGCCGGCTGCCCACCCGCGATTTGCAACCGCCACTATATCTGCCCGCAACCTTCCGGACCTGGTCCACCCTGCCCCGCGGCGTGAAGGTCACGCCCTACGACTGGGCCCAATTGTTGCCCCGCGTCTGGGACGCGGACCTGCTACGGCCAGCGTCGGAGCCGGACGCATTTCTGCACGAGGATCCGATCTACGTCACGTGGACGCCCCGGATTCACCAAGCGTCCGCCCAGGACGCGTGAACGCGAGTGTCACTTGCCGATGCCGTGGGCGCGGAAGCCCAGGGCGCGGAGGCGGGGCAGGTCGAGGATGTTGCGGCCGTCGAAGAGGAAAGCCGGATGCTTCATCTCGGCCTGGATGCGGGCGAAATCGAGCGTCTTGAACTCGTCCCACTCGGTGACCACCGCGATCGCGTGGGCGCCGGCCGCCGCCTCGTAGGCACTCTGGGCCACGCTGAGCCGCGGCTCCTGGTTCCCCTTGCCCGCGACCTCCTCGAGGATCTCGTGCGCCGGCACCTTGGGGTCGTAAACGACCACGCGGGCCTGCTCCGCCAGCAGATCGCGGCACACCGCGATCGCCGGCGATTCCCGGGTGTCGTTGGTGTCCTTCTTGAAGGCGAAACCGAACACGGCGATCCGCTTCTCGGCGACCGTGTTGTAAAGTGAACTGACGATGCGCTGGGAAAACCGGTGTTTCTGCCAGTCGTTCATCCGCACCACGCTTTCCCAATACGCCGCCACCTCGGGCAGGCCGAAGTGCTCGCACAGGTAGGTCAGGTTCAGGATGTCCTTCTGGAAGCAGGACCCGCCGAAGCCGACGGAAGCCTTAAGGAACTTGGGCCCGATCCGCGAATCGCGGCCGATGGCGTGCGCCACCTCGTCCACGTCCGCCCCGGTGGCCTCACACAGCGCGGAGATGGAGTTGATCGACGAGATGCGCTGCGCGAGGAAGGCGTTGGCCACCAGCTTGGCCATCTCGGAGGACCACAGGTTTGTGGTGATGATCCGCTCGCGGGGCACCCAGTGAGCGTAGACATCCACCAAGGTCTGGATCGCCGCCTCGCCGCCCGGGGTCCGCTCGCCGCCGATCAGGACGCGATCTGGCGCCGTCAGATCGGCGACGGCGGTGCCCTCCGCGAGGAACTCCGGATTGGAGAGCACTTGGAAGGCATGCCCGCGGGAATTGGCGGCGAGGATGTCTTTGATCGTCTCCGCGGTCTTCACCGGGATGGTCGACTTTTCGACGATGATCTTCGGGCCGTTCGCGTGCTCGGCGATCGAACGGGCCACCGACTCGATGTACCGCAGGTCGGCCGCCCGGCCCGCGCCCACCCCGTAGGTCTTCGTGGGGGTGTTGACCGAGACAAAAATGATGTCCGCGTCGCGGATCCCCGCGGCCACCGCAGTCGAGAAGTGCAGGTTGCGGCCCCGCACCTGGCGCACGACTTCGTCCAGCCCGGGCTCGTAAATCGGCAGGGTGCCGGAGTTCCACGCCGCGATCCGGGCCGCGTTCAGATCGACGACCGTGACCTGGATGCCCGGCGCCTTGAGGGCGATCATCGCCATCGTGGGACCGCCGACGTAGCCGGCGCCAATGCAACAGATTTTCAATGCCATGCCCGCATCCAAAACCGGCCCTCGTGCGGGGGCCATCCCGAAAGCAGGAGGTAACTACGCCCTACGGCGGAGAAAACCCGTACGTCACGCCGGGTGCGGCGCGGCGGCCGGGGCGACCGGCTCAACCGAGGCCGGCTTCTCCGGCTGCTTTTTAGCGGCGGGCGGCTCGGCCTTCGGCGGCTGGCTCGACACCACCGGCGAACGCAGTTCCCCGAACTGGAGGATTTCCTGCACGTGCTTGCCGTCGATGGTCTCGTACTCAAGCAGCGCCTCGGCGATCTTGTCCAAGGCGTCACGATGCTGCGCCAGGATGTCCGTCGCCCGCTGGTACTGCTCCTCGATGATCCGGTGGATCTCCGTATCGATCTTGCGCGCCGTGTCCTCCGACACGTTCTCGTTGCGGGTGATCTCGCGCCCGAGGAACACGGTGTCGTGGGAATCCCCGTAAGCCACCGGCCCAAGGGGGCTCATCCCCCAATCGCAGACCATATGGCGGGCGATCTTGGTCACCTGCTTGATGTCCCCGGCCGCTCCGCTGGAGATGTCGCCCAGGACCAACTCCTCGGCGATCCGGCCGCCCAGGCCCATCGCGATCTGGCTCAGCATCCGCTTCTTGGCGTGGGTCAGGATGTCCTTCTTCGGGATGAACATCGTGCTCCCCAGACTGCGGCCGCGCGGGATGATGGTCACCTTGTGGACCGGCATCTGGCCGTCATCCAGCACCGCCTGCACCAGGGCGTGACCCGCCTCGTGGTACGCGGTCAGCTTCTTCTCCTCGTCGTCCATCAGGCGGCGACGCTCCCGGCCGAACTGCACCTTCTCGCGGGCGTCATCGACGTCGATCATCTCGATCTTCTTCTTGCCGCGCCGGGCCGCCAGGAGGGCGGCCTCGTTGAGGAGATTGGCCAGTTCCGCGCCGGAGAGACCCGGGGTCCCGCGGGCGATCACCTGCAGGTCAACGTTCTCGGCCAGGCTGACTTTCTTCGCGTGAACCCGGAGGATCTGCTCGCGGCCCACCAGGTCGGGCAAGTCGACGTAAATCTGCCGGTCGAAGCGGCCCGGCCGCAGCAGCGCGCTGTCGAGGACGTCCGGCCGGTTGGTCGCGGCGATGATGATGACCCCTTCAGTCGTGTCGAAGCCGTCCATCTCCACCAGGAGCGAGTTCAGGGTCTGTTCGCGCTCGTCGTTACCGCCGCCCAACCCAGCTCCGCGCTGGCGGCCGACGGCGTCGATTTCATCGATGAAGATCAGGCAGGGAGCACTCTTGCGGCCCTGCTCGAACATATCGCGGACGCGGCTCGCGCCGACGCCGACGAACATCTCCACGAAGTCCGAGCCGGAAATGCTGAAGAACGGGACATCCGCCTCGCCGGCCACGGCCTTGGCCAGGAGCGTCTTGCCGGTGCCCGGAGGCCCGACCATCAGAATGCCCTTGGGAATCCGGCCGCCCATCTTGGTGAACTTCTTCGGATCCCGCAGGAACTCGACCACCTCGGAAACCTCCTCCTTCGCCTCATCGCAGCCGGCGACGTCCGAGAAGGTGATACGATCGCGGTCCCGCGTCAGCAGCTTGGCGCGGCTCTTGCCGAAGCTCAGCGCCCCGCGCCCCGCCTGCCGCAGCTGCCGCACGAACAGGAAGTACAGCAGGCCGATGATGATGATGAAAGGGATGACCTGCGCCGCGATCGAGGTGAGCAGCGTCTGCGTCGGCTGCTCGGCGAAAACCTTGCTCTTGCTCAGCCGCTCGTGGGTGGCCTCCGTCACGCGGCCCGCCGCCCGGAAGTCCCGCCACGGGGCGTTCGCGTCCTTGCGGCTCTGCCCAACGATGACCATCCAGTCGCGGCCGCCGCTCGGATCCGAGCGGATCACCGCGGCCTTGCCGGGCTCCCGGTTGATCAGATTGTTTTCCGAACGCTCGACAACCTCTTGGATCGTAAGACTTTCCGGAGTTGAGCCCGTCTGGTTCGGCAGCATCAGCAGCGCGACCACGGCCGCCGCGAGCGCGAGCCAGAAGAACAGCATCTTCGGCTGGAAGCGTTCCGGCGGGAGATTCTTCAGGGGGCGGCGCGGCTTCTTGGAGTCGGAGTCAGACATCACAGGGTGGACTTTCACGAGACCGTGAGTGTTCCCCCGGGCTAAGTCAACGGGCCCGCCTTCGTTTTTTACCCCCCTCTGGCTCGGGGAATGCGTAGCGCAAAAACTTCCCGTCGGAAACCGCGAAGCCCGCCCGCCCCAAGCTCTGGCGGCACGGTCCGCCCCGCTGGAGCGCCGCCAACAGGACCGCGAACGCCTGCCGCGAGGGTTCCCCGGCCGCGGGGTGCCGCGCCAGCCAGCGGTGCAGGGCCCGGCGCCACAGGGCGGTCGGACGGCCCGCGAGACGCGCCAGATCGAGGCGACCATCACGACGGAGCGGCCGCAGTTCGTCCACCCATCGGCTCAGGGCGGCATCATCCTCGTCCAGCAACTGGCGGGAGAGGGTCGCGCCGGCCACCGCGTCCCGGCCGGCCGCCTGTTCCCAGCGCGGCAGCACCTCGTGCCGCAGGCGATTGCGAAAGTACCTCCCCGTGGCGTTCGAGGCGTCGACCCGCCACGGCAACCCGGCGGCGACGAGCAACCGGCGCAGTTCGGCCGCGCGGCACCCGAGCAGGGGCCGCAGGAAACGGCGGCCATCGCGGAACGTCTGCACCGGCCGCGGGGCCGCCAAACCCGCCGTGCCGCTGCCGCGCGCCAGCCGCATCAGCAGTCCCTCCGCCACGTCGTCCGCCTGCTGGCCCAGCCAGACGATCCGGGCGTGCCGCGCAAAGAAGGCCAGCCGCGCCTCCCGCGCCGCCGCCTCGCTGGCACCGCCCGCCGGGGCCCGCCAACGCCCGCCCCGGAACCGGATGCCCAGCGCCCGGCACCACCGGCGGCAGGCGTCCGCGTCCGCCCGCGCCGCCGCTCCCCGCAGGCCGTGGTTGAAATGCAGCGCCAGCAACTGCCGGCGCCGTTCAGGCCAATGCGCCCGCAAGGCCAGCAGCAGGGCCAGGGAGTCGGCGCCTCCCGAAAAGCCCACGCCCCACGTCTCGTCCCGCCGGCGCCCGCGGGTCCACGCGAGGACCGCCGGCTCCAGCCGTTCCCGGGGCAGCAGCGCGCCGAAGCGCGCCGCCGCCTCACGCAAAGCTGAGGTGTTCCCGGCCAAAATGGGGCACCAGGACCTCCGGGAGCTTCACCCGGCCGTCGGCCTGGAGATTGTTCTCCAGCAGCGCCGCGAGGACCCGCGGCACCGCCAGACCGGACCCGTTGAGGGTGTGCACCAGCTCGGGCCGCCCCGACTCCCGGGAACGGAACCGGATCTGCGCCCGCCGCGCCTGGAAGGTCTCGAAATTGGAGCAGCTCGAGACCTCCAGCCACCGCTTCTGGCCGGCCGACCACACCTCGAGGTCATACTTCTTCGACTGCACGAAGCCGAGGTCGCCCCCGCACATCAGCAGCACCCGGTACGGCAGGCCCAGCCCGCGCAGCAGCCGCTCGGCGTCGTCCCGCAGCTTGTCCAGCTCGAGGTAGCTCTGCGACGGGTGGACCCACTTGAGCATCTCCACCTTGTCGAACTGGTGGAGCCGGTTGAGCCCGCGCACGTCCTTGCCGTAGCTGCCCGCCTCGCGGCGGAAACAGGGGGTGTACGCGCACCGGTAGACGGGCAGCGCGGACTCCTCGAGGATCTCGTCGCGGAAAAAGTTCGTCAGCGGCACCTCCGCCGTGGGCACCGCGTACAGGTGGTCCGGGGTCGTCTCGTACATCTGGCCCTCCTTGTCCGGCAACTGCCCGGTGGCGGTGGCGCTGGCCGCGTTGACCAGGACCGGCGGGTTGACCTCCACGTACCCCGCGCGACCATTCTCCTCAAGGAAGTAGCGCAGCAGGGCCCGGACGATGCGCGCCCCGTCGCCCACGTAGAACGGGAAGCCCGCGCCCGTGACCTTGGATCCGCGGTTGAAATCAAACAGGCGCTCGAAGCCGGGAATCTCCCAATGCGGGACCGCCTGCGGCGAGACCGCGGCGCAATCCCCGTGGGTCGAGAACACGACGTTGTCCTCCGGCGTGCGCCCCTCGGGCACGCTGGCGTGCGGCAGGTTCGGCACGGTCAGCATCGCTTGGTGGAAACGCTCCTCCAGCTCCTTCAGCTGGCCCTCGCGCTCCTTCACCGAGGCGGACACCGCCCGCATCTCGGCGACCTTGGCCACGAACTCCGGCGAACCCTTCGGCAGCGCCGCCATCGCCGTGTTGGCCGCCTTCTGCGCGGCGCGCAGGGACTCGACCTCCTGCAGCTTGCCCCGCCACGCGGCATCGGCCGCGAGGACCGCGTCGAGGTCCACGTCGAGGTGTTTCTTGGCGATCGCCGCGCGGACGAGGTCCGGCGACTCGCGGAGGAGCTTCGGGTCGATCATAGGAAAAACAGGTTCACGCGCGCCGGGCCCGGGCGCGCTGGAAACGGGTGTAGACGTCCTTCGCCGCCAGCAGGCGCAGGTCGCCCACCGGGGCCTGCACCACGACGTGGTCGGGCGCGTTCAACGGATAGGGACCGAAGAGCCGGGGATTCGTCGGCCCGAAGATGCCCATCACGGGCACGCCCAGCGCCGCCGCCAGGTGCATCGGCCCGCTGTCGTTGGCGATCACCCACTCCGCCCGGCGGATCAGCGCGGGCAGGGAGACGAGGCTGGTGTTGCCGGTCAGGTTGAAGAATTGGGCCGCCGGGAAAGCCCCGCGATCGTGGACGTAACTGCTGCCCGCCCAGACCACCTTGCGGGAGCGGTCCTCGCGCAGGATGAGTTCCGTGAGCTGCTTGAAGCCGTTCCAGCACTTCTCGGCGCGCCGGCTGTCGACGAACATCAAAATCGGCCGGCCCCCGCCCCGGCCGTCCGCGAAACGCAGGCTCAGCCCCTCGACGGGCCGGAAGCCGAGGGTGCCGCGCAACTCGGCCTTGGCGCCCAGCACGGGGCAGAACTGCAGGAGGATCTCAAGGGCGTGGCTGAGCCGGCCGTCGCGGGGCAGCGGCACGCGCTCCGCGTAGAACAAACCCGAGCACTCGCGCGCGTCCGAACGCCCCACCTTGCGGTCGGCGTGCACCCGCGAGGTCAGCAGGCCGGTCCGCAGCAGGCCCTGCAGGTCGAAGACGAAGTCGTAGTGCTTCCGCCGCAGCTCGCGGGTGAGGCGCAGGAAACCCTTCGCCCCGCCGCCGCGCTCGAAGAGATGGACCTCGTCGACGGCGGTGCAGGCCCGCACGATCGGGGCGAAGATCTCCCGCACCACCCACGAGATGCGGAGATCCTCGACCTGCGCCTTGAGCGACGCGGCCACCTGCAACCCGTGGACGATGTCGCCGAGGGAGGAGGGCTTGATGATGAGGAGCTCGGTCATGGACGCCGGGAAGCGTCCAAGGCACCGCCGCCGCCGCGCCGAGGCAACCCCTTTTGCGCGCGGCGGGGCGTCCGGCGCCGCTCAGACCTTCGCCGCGGAGGGGATCTCGAAGCCCTGGTGGTTCGGGTCCTGCAACAGCGCGTTGGCCTCGGCCGCGAATTCCCCGGTGTGCCGCTCGGCGGCCGGGTCGAAGGTCAGCCAGGGGCCCACGACATACTCCGCCCCGTTCTCCGGGACGCCCGCGCCGTCGCGCATCATCTCGTGGAGCTTCAGGAAATGCTCCGCGGCGGCCGCGTTGTCGCCGAAGCGGCCGGCCTTGGCGTTGAACGGCACCTTCCGGCCCAGCCGGTAGGAATTGTTCATCAGGTGCCCCAGCACGCTGGCGTAGTGGGACTCCTCGGCGTTGCCGTTCGCCATCTCCGGCTTGCCCGCGCGGCAGGCCGCGATGAACGAGCCCCAGTTGCCGCCCGGCGTGACCCGCCCCGGCGGCAGGTCGAGCTTCTCGCCCTTAGCGCTGCCCTTGGCGAAGTACGTCCCGTCCACGATGCGGCCCCCGTCCTCGAAGTAGTACTCGTTCTTCACCTGGTGGACGTAGCCCGGGTGGTTCACGTTGCGGACGTTGAAGAACACCTGCTGGCCGTTCGGGTACTCCGCGATGGCGAACATCGTGTTCGGGGTCTCGCCCTGGTCGTTCCACTTGAAGCGGCCGCCCAGCGCCATCACGCGCACGGGGTTGGTCAGCTTCGGGTCGAGGGCCCAGCGGGCGACGTCCAGCTGGTGCGTGCCCTGGTTATTCATATCGCCGTTGCCGGTGGCCCAGAACCAGTGCCAGTTGTAATGGACGAGGTTCGGATGGAACGCGGTCTGCGCGGGGCCGCGCCAGAGGTTCCAGTCGAGGCCCGCCGGCGGCGCGCCCGCGGGCTTCATCCCGATCGTGTCGCGCGGCTTGCAGCAGTAGCCGTAGGACACCTTCAGGCGCCCGAACTTGCCCGCCTGGATCGCCGCGTGCAGGCCCGCCAGCTTCGCGTCGCTGCGGCGCTGGGTGCCGTGCTGGATGACGACCCCGTACTTGCGCTGCGCGGCCACCACCACCCGGCCCTCGACCACGTCGTGGCTCATCGGCTTCTCGACGTACACGTGCTTGCCCGCCTGCGCCGCCCAGATGGTCATCAGGGAGTGCCAGTGGTTCGGCGCCGCGATGGAGATGGCGTCCAGGTTCGGGTCCGCGAGCGCCTTCCGCACGTCCGCGACCCCCTGCGGGGTGTAACGGCCCTGCACCCGCTCCTGCACGTTCTTGAGGGTCCGCTCGAGCACGCGCTGGTCGGGGTCGATCAGGTAGGCGATCTCGACGTTCGGCTGCTCCAGCCAGCCCGAAATGTGGCTCTTGCCGCGGCCATTGAGGCCGGCGACGGCGATGCGCAGGCGGTTGTTGGCGCCCACGACCCGGGCGGCCGAACGGGTGCCACCCAGCAGGGCGAGCGAACCCGCGGCGAACGCGGACTGGCGGAGGAAGGTGCGGCGGGGCAGCAAGTTCATAGCGGGATGCGGGGGTGAAACGGACGGGGTG